>NZ_PQJY01000012.1:0-110297 GCF_002920195.1 Leclercia sp. LSNIH8
TGCATGTGTTAGGCCTGCCGCCAGCGTTCAATCTGAGCCATGATCAAACTCTTCAATTTAAGTTTGATGCTCGTGAATTAAACTTCGTAATGAATTACGTGTTCACTCAGAGACTTGGTATTCATTTTTCGTCCGAGGACGTTAAGAATCCATGTCACTTTGAGTGCCCACACAGATTGTCTGATAAATTGTTAAAGAGCAGTGCAACGCGGCTTTCGCTCACCGTTGCGAGGTCCCGTATATTACGTTTTCCTCATTCAGAGTCAAGCGATTATTTTACGCTTTTCTCTGCCGGGTATTCATCGCTGAACCCCGCTGACCCGGCGGCTTGCGTGCCGTTGTTCCGTGTCAGTGGAGGCGCATTATAGGGAGTTCTCCGGCGCTGACAAGAGCTAATTTAAAAAAACTTTTCAACTGCCTTTTTTTTGCACAAAAACGTGCTACACCGCTAGTTTTTCGAGCGTTTCGAAGCCATAACGGTGTAAAACGGGTAAAAGTTGCTCAGTCTCAGCGGTCAATGTCATGCAATAAGCAATATTTGCGTCGGCAGATTTTGCATCTGGCGCTTCATGTTCGAGTAGCCACGCTGTGCGACGGGCAATCGCTGCCCCTGAATCCACCAGCCGGGTGCCTTCCGGAAGTACGGCCAACAGCTCTTCCTGCAGTAAAGGGAAATGCGTACAACCCAGTACCACCGTATCCGGCGGCTCCGCCATCCGCAGCCATGGACGCAGAACACGGCGCAGCTCTTCCAGCGAGACCGCTTTGCCGTGCAGTTTGGCTTCCGCCATCTCAACCAGCTCGGCAGAACCTAACATCGCAATCTGGCATTCATTTGCAAAGCGTTCGATCAGTTCGCGAGTATAAGGACGCTTAACCGTACCGCGCGTTGCCAGGAGCCCCACCACGCCATTTGCCGTCAGGCGCGCAGCAGGTTTGATCGCCGGGACCACGCCCACAACCGGGAACGGGAACTTTTCGCGTAAGGCAGGAAGGGAAACCGTACTGGCGGTATTGCAGGCAATCACCGCCAGTGCGAGGGGATACTGCTGTTGCACGGCAGTAACGATCTCAACGACGCGTTCAACAATAAACGCTTCGCTCTTTTCCCCGTAGGGGAAAGCCACGTTATCGAAGGCATAGATGTAATGAAGATCCGGCAGAAGTTGCCGAATCTCATCATAGACTGAAAGCCCACCGACACCGGAGTCAAACACCAGTACGGTGGGACGTGGGTCAGAAGGTGTAGCTGCCAGACAAGGTGTATTCCCGTCCTGCAGTTTCGTAGCCATAAACTGTCTCGTAGTCTTTATCGAACAGGTTGGCTATTTTACCACGAACTGTAAGGTGAGAGGTGACAGGATATGAAACTGCGAGATCCCACAGGCTTACCCCACCCATTTTTACTCGCTCTGAGGTGAACGTATCAGGATCATACGCCACGTCATAACGGGTGCCCAGATAACGGTAGGCCAGATTCCAGTCGAGATCCCACACCTGCGTATCCAGCTGATACTTCACCTGCTGCTTCGAACGTCGGGCAAGCACTTCGTTCGTTTTGGCATTGCGCGGATCCACGTAGTCATAAGAAATCTGATGGCCTACCGGGCCAGTATCAAACTGCGCCGTGGCTTCAATACCTTTGATACGGGCTTTATCAACGTTGTAGTAGCGGAACGTACGCGGGTCGCTGCTGATCAGGTTGTCGATATCGTTACGATAACCCGATACACGCCAGGTCACCGGGCCGGTCAGCCCCTCGAAACCGCCTTCCCACTGCTTGCTCTCTTCCGGTTTCAGATCCGGGTTGCCGTAGCTCGCACTGTGGATTTGGCTCATGGTCGGTGCTTTATAGGCGGTGCCGTAGGAAGCGATGATGCGGTAACCGTCGATGAACTCCCATCCGGCGCTGGTCTGCCAGGTGTTATGGTTACCAAAGTTAGAGTTGTCATCATTACGCGCGGCGGCTTCCAGGGTGACGCTATCGAACTGCTGCATGGCAGACAGGAACACGCCAGTGTTGCGCTGCTCATAGCCTTTATCCAGATAACCCGTTCCCGCCTGGGTTTTTTGCTTCTGCCAGTCCAGACCGGCGCCGATATTGCCGTGACCCACCGTGACGGTGTTCATCCACTGGGCGGTGTATTGCTTAACGTCATCCGTGGTGGCAGACGAAGCATAACGGCCTTTGCTCGGATCGTAGTTCTGGTCTTTACTGCGACCGTAACCGCCCACCAGCTGAGTCTGGTAAATCCCCTGGTGATAGCGCAGGCCGGTGTCCCAGTTCTGGCTGTAAAGCTGACGGGTATCAGGCAGGCCATCGACCATAAAGTTGTCATCGTAGTGCTCATAGCCGTCATACGCCGTACGGTTGTCATAGCCGAGGCCACGCACGAAACCGCTCAGGCTGTCAGTGAATTGCTGCTCAACCGAGCCAAACAGCGACTTACTCATAAAGCCGTCACGGTCGGGCTGGCGTGGCGCATCGGCCGCATCAATATCAAAGCCGCGGGTATAGGTATAGTTACCGCCCAGGGTAATTTTGGTTTTATCCAGCACCTGCTGGAAGGAGCCATCATAGGATTGATAGCCTTTCGAGCCGACGCTGGCGGTGATTTCCCCCCCTGGCGTGTCCCGACCCGTAATGATGTTAATCACGCCGCCAATCGCATCTGAACCATACAGGGCTGAACGCGGGCCACGAATGTATTCAACACGCTGAATGAGCGAAACGGGGATTTGGCTGAGATCCGGTGAGTTACTGATCCCGGCGTTATTCAGTGGAATGCCGTCAATCAGCGCCAGCACATGGCGGGATTCCGTCCCGCGAATAAAGGTAGAAGAGGTAGCGCCCAGGCCGCCGCTTTGGGCGATATCCACACCCGGTAAGCGCGACATCACTTCAACGACGCTTTTTGCCTGCCAACGCTCAATATCTTCCCGGGTAACGACAGAACTCGGAGCTAGAACGGTATTTGCAGGTTGTGCAACACGGTTTGCCGTCACCACCAACGAGTCTGCGCCATCCTGCGCCCAGCCCGAAAATGCCGTGACGGAAAGCGCCGTCAACAGCGATACTTTTTTAATCATTGTAAAAGCATCCACAATATAAGAAGGATGCCGCAGGCCCCATCGATAGCACGCGATGATGAAACCAAATGCGACGTGATCCCGGCAGGTCTTCGGGCTAGGTGGCGTTTAGTGGATGTAGACTTCCCATTTTCACAGTGTCTGTTAACTCATCCCGCCAGTCTTTACCGCTGCGCGTCAGCTCCAGATTTGCACTGGATTCCCTTTTCACTCATAAGAGACCGGAAACATAATGCTACATTTAGACACGTATAGATGTCCAGACTGCCGTTGACCATTAAGGCTGGACATCCCCTGTACAATCCCTACAATCCCCGCGTAATTCATCATCAACAGGAAGCATCATGACCCCAGAACACCTCCCGACAGAACAGTACGACGCGCAACTGGCAGAGAAAGTCGTCCGTCTGCAAAGTATGATGACGCCTTTTGCTGCGCCTGCGCCTGAGGTGTTCCGCTCCCCGGTTAGCCATTATCGTATGCGTGCCGAATTCCGCATCTGGCACGACGGCGACGACCTGTATCACATCATTTTCGATCAGCAGACCAAAAGCCGGATCCGCGTGGACAGTTTCCCGGCGGCCAGCGAGCTGATTAACCAGTTGATGACGCTGATGATGGATGGCGTGCGCAATAATCCGCTGCTGCGCCATAAGCTCTTCCAGATCGACTACCTGACCACCCAAAGCAATCAGGCCATCGTCTCGCTGCTGTACCATAAGGCGTTGAACGACGAGTGGCGCCAGGCTGCAGAAGCCCTGCGTGATGCGCTGCGCGCGCAGAACATCAATGTGCATCTGATTGGCCGCGCGACAAAAACCAAAATCGCGCTGGATCAGGACTATATAGACGAGCGCCTGCCGGTTGCCGGAAAAGAGATGATCTACCGCCAGGTGGAGAACAGCTTTACGCAGCCGAACGCGGCGATGAATGTGCAGATGCTCGAGTGGGCGCTGAACGCTACCGAGGGCTCAACCGGCGATCTGCTGGAGCTGTACTGCGGTAACGGCAACTTCTCGCTGGCGCTGGCGCGTAACTTCGACCGCGTACTGGCCACCGAAATTGCCAAGCCGTCGGTTGCCGCCGCGCAATACAATATTGCAGCGAATCACATTGATAATGTGCAGATCATTCGCATGTCGGCGGAAGAGTTTACTCAGGCGATGAACGGCGTAAGGGACTTTAACCGCCTGCAGGGGATCGATCTGAAGAGCTACCAGTGTGAGACCATTTTCGTCGACCCGCCACGTAGTGGGCTGGACAGCGAAACGGAGAAGATGGTGCAGGCGTACCCGCGTATTCTTTATATCTCCTGTAATCCGGAGACCTTGTGTCAGAACCTGGAAACATTAAGCCAGACGCACAAGGTTGAACGTCTGGCTCTGTTCGATCAGTTCCCGTACACGCACCATATGGAGTGCGGGGTGTTACTGACGGCTAAAAACGCGTAGGCCGGATAAACGAAGCGCCATCCGGCGCTTTTTGGCAGGTGGCGCTGCGCTTACCTGCCCTACAGAACGGCAAGATGATTACTCCGGCAGTTGCTGCTTACGGTTACGCATTTTAATGCCAATCCAGAACACCAGCGCCACTGACAGCACAGCCGGCAGGAAGTTAGAGCCAATGTCCGGATACTCTGCGCGCACCACGGTGCTATACAGCAGGACGCCCAGCACAAAGAACGCCGCCGACAATGCCGGTAACCCCACCGGCATGGTGCGATTCTGATAACGCTGATGCAGACAGTACACCGTCAGCACCAGAGAGATCATCGGGAAAACCGAGAACGGTACAATAGAGCTAAAAAGCGCTGCGAACGTACCGTTAATGGATAAGCCAGCGATCAATGCCAGCAATAATGTTCCTTTATCCTGTCCTGTCTGTTTCATTACTCACCTTTCACTCATCGGATTGATGCGCCAGTTTTTCTTGTTCACGGCGATACCAGTAATAAGCCCCTTTAGAGATCATCCGCAGCTGCAATACCAGTCGCTCTTCGAGTTGCTTGCGTTGTTCAACGCTCACATCCAGTGCTTCGGCGCCCGCACTGAAGACTATTGTTACCATCGCCTCGGCCTGCGCCTCAGTGAAGGCGCGCGGCATATGGTTTTCGAGTTCAAGATAGTCGGCAAGTTCCGCAATAAAATGCTGAATCTCGCGGGCCACGGCGGCACGAAACGCGGCCGAGGTGCCTGAGCGTTCCCGTAACAATAAACGAAACGCGTTGGGATTATTGCCGATAAATTCCATAAAAGTGGAAACAGAGGTGCGGATCACGCTGCCCCCTTTGGCGATACGCTGACGCGCCTGGCGCATCAGCTGGCGCAGCATCAGCCCGCTCTCATCCACCATGGTCAGACCCAGTTCATCCACGTCACGGAAGTGACGATAGAAAGAGGTAGGCGCAATCCCGGCTTCGCGTGCGACTTCTCGCAGGCTCAGACTGGCAAAACTTCGCTCAGCACTCAGTTGACTGAATGCAGCTTCTACCAGCGAACGCCGGGTTTTCTCTTTTTGTTGTGCTCTTACGCCCATCACGATAGTTGAATCCTTCCAAAGGCCCGCAGGCACTATACCAGAGAATAAAATTAATCGGATTACCTGGCTTACAGAATGAAGGTTTACATGTTGTTTGTGCTCCACTGCGCGAAAAGAGCACAACGATAATTGGGTTATCCTGTCAATGATGTTACTATTCTGTTGCTTTTATGTATAAGAACAGGTAAGCCTTACCATGTCACATTCCTACGATTACGACGCAATTGTTATTGGTTCCGGCCCCGGCGGCGAAGGCGCTGCTATGGGACTGGTGAAACAGGGAGCCAGAGTAGCGGTTATTGAGCGCTACCATAACGTTGGCGGCGGTTGTACCCACTGGGGCACCATCCCTTCCAAAGCCCTCCGCCACGCCGTCAGCCGCATTATTGAATTTAACCAGAACCCTCTCTACAGCGATCACTCCCGTCTTCTTCGTTCCTCCTTTGCCGATATTCTGAATCACGCGGATAACGTGATTAATCAGCAGACGCGCATGCGCCAGGGTTTTTATGAGCGCAACCACTGCGAAATTCTACAGGGCAGCGCGCATTTTGTGGATGAACATACGCTGGCGCTGGAGTGTCATGACGGTTCTGTCGAGACCATCACCGCAGAGAAATTTGTGATCGCCTGCGGCTCACGCCCGTATCGCCCGGCCGATGTCGATTTCTCCCACCCGCGCGTCTACGACAGCGACTCCATTCTGAGCCTGCACCATGAACCGCGCCACGTACTCATCTACGGCGCCGGGGTGATCGGCTGTGAATATGCCTCTATCTTCCGCGGTATGAACGTGAAGGTCGACCTGATTAACACCCGCGATCGTCTGCTGGCCTTCCTCGATCAGGAGATGTCTGACTCGCTCTCGTATCACTTCTGGAACAGCGGCGTGGTGATTCGTCACAACGAAGAGTACGAGAAGATCGAAGGTTGCGATGATGGCGTCATCATGCACCTGAAATCCGGCAAAAAGCTGAAAGCCGACTGCCTGCTGTATGCCAATGGCCGTACGGGTAACACCGATTCGCTGGCGCTGGAAAACATCGGTCTGACCACCGACAGCCGCGGGCAGATCAAGGTGAACAGCATGTACCAGACCGCCCTGCCGCATATCTATGCCGTGGGTGACGTGATTGGTTATCCAAGCCTGGCGTCAGCGGCGTATGACCAGGGGCGCATTGCCGCTCAGGCGCTGGTGAAAGGCGAAGCGACAGCACACCTGATCGAAGATATCCCGACAGGCATTTACACCATTCCGGAGATCAGTTCTGTAGGGAAAACCGAACAGCAGCTGACGGCCATGAAGGTGCCTTACGAGGTGGGTCGTGCCCAGTTTAAACATCTGGCGCGGGCGCAAATCGTGGGAATGAGCGTCGGTACGCTGAAGATTTTGTTCCATCGCGAGACGAAAGAGATCCTCGGCATTCACTGCTTCGGTGAACGTGCGGCGGAAATCATCCATATCGGCCAGGCGATCATGGAGCAAAAAGGTGGCGGTAACACCATCGAATACTTTGTTAATACCACCTTTAACTACCCGACCATGGCGGAAGCCTATCGGGTAGCGGCGCTGAACGGCTTAAACCGCCTGTTTTAAGGTACTGTCGAAATGGCCATCCATTGCACCACGGATGGCCTCCGCCAGCTGCTCATAGCGGCTGCGCAGCGGTGAACCCGGACGATAAACCAGGCCAATGGTACGACGCGGCTCCGGCTTGATGCATGGCAGATAGACCACGCCATCACGCTTATGTTCGCGCGGCACGGCCAGCGCAGGCAGCAGCGTAATACCGCTTCCCGCCGCCACCATGTTACGCAGCGTTTCCAGGCTGGTTGCGCGGAAGTGGGTATCTTCATCGGCACCGGCTTCAAAACAGAAGCCCATCGCCTGATCGCGCAGGCAGTGGCCATCTTCCAGCATCAGCAGCTTTTCGCCGGCCAGATCGGCCATCGGCACGCGATCGCGGCTCGCCCACGGGTGATCCTCATAGATCGCCAGCATCATCGGCTCATCAAACAGCGGCACTTCGATAAAGGCTTCGCTCTCTTTGACCAGCGCCAGAATGGCACAGTCGAGCTTACCGCTATCTAACTGCGCCAGCAGCTGATGGGTTTGCGCTTCATGCAGATACATTTCGAGTTTAGGGAAGGTCTGATGCAGCAAAGGAATAATATGCGGCAGCAGGTACGGGCCAACGGTTGGGATCAGGCCAATATGCAGCGGGCCGGACATTGTCTCCCCCTGCTGGCTTGCCATTTCCTTGAGCACTTTGACCTCGCGCAACACGGTGCGCGCCTGATCCACCAGCAGCAGGCCTGCCTGGGTGAACAGCACTTTACGACTGGTGCGCTCCAGCAGCATTACACCAAGCTCGTCTTCCAGCTTACGGATCTGACCGCTAAGGGTTGGCTGGCTGACGTGGCAGGAGTCTGCCGCGCGGCGAAAATGGCGGTGTTCGGCTAACGCCACCAGGTATTCAAGATCACGAATATTCATTATTCATCCTCCGTCGCCACGATAGTTCATGGCGATAGATAGCATAGCAATGAACGATTATCCCTATCAAGCATTCTGTTGAATAATGCATCACAGAGACGAGGCGGCACCGATTACCCTTGAAGTCCTGTCCCGTCTTACGAGTTTCTCTCAAAACTCGCACAACTAAAGCCAACGTGAACTTTTGCGGACCCCGTGGTCCGCTTTTTTTTGCGTAAAAAAGCCCAACACAGGGTTGGGCTTTGGTTTGTAGGTCGGATAAGGCGAAGCCGCCATCCAACATATCAGGCATCACACCAGACGGGTTTTCGCATCCGCAATGGCCTGCGCCACCTGCTTCGGTGACACGCCGCCTTTTGCGGCACGCTTGTCCAGACAAGACTGCAACGCCAGGATCGGATAAACATCATCGCCAATCACGTTGCTGAATTTCTGCAGATCGGCAAGCGGGAGATCTTCCAGCGCTTTGCCCTGACGAATCGCTTCCACGACTGCTTCACCAACAATATGGTGCGCTTCACGGAACGGAACGCCTTTCGCCACAAGATAGTCCGCCAGCTCGGTGGAGTTGGCATAGCCCTGCTGGGCGGCTTCCTGGCAGCGCGGGCGTTTCACCTGAATGCCGTCCAGCACCAGGGCCGCCATATGCAGACAGTCCAGCCAGGTGTCCAGCGCGTCGAACAGCCCTTCTTTGTCTTCCTGCATATCTTTGTTGTAGGCCAGCGGCAGACCTTTCAGGGTCATCATCATCCCGGTCAGCGCACCCTGCACACGGCCACACTTACCGCGGATCAGCTCCAGCGCATCCGGGTTTTTCTTCTGCGGCATCAGGGAAGAGCCGGAGGTCACGCGATCAGACAGCTCAACAAATCCGGCTTCGCCGGAGTTAAAGAAGATCAGATCTTCGGCAAAGCGTGACAGGTGGACCATACCGATAGCGGCGTTGGAGAGCAGCTCCAGCACATGGTCACGGTCGGATACACTGTCCAGGCTGTTACGGGTCGCAGAGGCAAAGCCCAGCCAGCCCGCCAGCTGTTCACGGTCGATTTCATAGGCGGTGCCGGCCAGCGCGCCGCTGCCCAGCGGGCTCACGTCCAGACGCTTTAAGGTATCCTGCAGACGGCTTTCATCGCGCGCCAGCATCTCGACATAGGCCAGCGACCAGTGAGCAAAGGTGACAGGCTGCGCACGCTGCAGGTGGGTATACCCCGGCATCACCGCATCCTGATTATTCTGCGCGGTCTCCACCAGCGCGCTCTGCAACTGACGGTTAGCCGCCAGCAGTTCCGCCACGGTCTCTTTGCACCACAGCTTCAGATCGGTTGCGACCTGGTCGTTACGGCTACGGCCAGTGTGCAGCTTTTTACCCAGCTGGCCGACTTTGTCGATCAGTTTGCCTTCCACCCAGCTGTGAATATCTTCGGCATCGCTTTCAAGGATTTGCTGCGGGTTAAGACGCACCTCTTCCAGCAGATTGTTCAGCGCCTCTTCCAGCTGCAGCTGTTCGTCTGCGGTCAGCACGCCAACGGTGACCAGCGCTTTGGACCAGGCCACAGAGCCGACGATATCCTGTTCGGCCAGGCGGTAGTCGAAGCGCAAAGAGTCGTTGAACTGTTTGAACCGTTGATCCGCTGCCTGTGTAAAACGCCCACCCCAAAGTGCCATAACATCGTTCCTTTATTCGTTAGTTCTGCCGGGTGGCGCTGCGCTTACCCGGCCTACGGTCATTCATTAAAAACTTACGCTAAAATACGCGTGCCAATCGGCGTGCCGTTAAACAGCGCCGGAAGCTGCTCCGCGTGACGCCAGGAGGCGATATCCACCGGACGGCCCAGCGTACGCGCGGCATCCAGCGCCGCGTTCACTTTGACGATCATCCCGTCGGTAATAATGCCCTGATCAATCAGCTGCTCGGCTTTTGCCGCGGTCATCTCCGCGATGCGCTGGCCTTTACCGTCCAGAATACCGCTCACGTCGGAGAGCAGGATCAGGTCCGCACCCAGCGTCGCCGCCAGGGCGGTTGCCGCCTGGTCAGCGTTGACGTTCATCAGCTGCCCCTCTTCGGTTACACCGATAGAGCTGACGACAGGCAGGAAACCGCCTTCCAGCAGCGTATTAATCAGTTTTGGCGAACCCGGCTGGGCCAGGCCAACGTGGCCAAGCTCTTCATCGAGCTGGGTCACCTTAACGCTGTCGCCATCGCCCAGGTAGAGACCCACGGAGGCGATATGGTGTTTCTTCGCCCATGCCAGCAGGGTTTTGTTTGCCGTCCCCGCCAGCGCACCGGTAATGATGTCGATCTGATCGGCAGGCGTCACGCGCAGGCCGTGCTTCTTTTTCACCGGCAGGTTCAGGCCTTTCATTAACTCATCGACCACACAGCCGCCGCCGTGAACAATCACCAGCGGGCGTTGATGTGACTCGCGATAGTTAACCAGCGCGGTAAACAGACGCTCCAGCGCTTCTTCGCTGTCCAGCAGTACACCACCAAGCTTGATAATTAATGGGTTCATCATCACACCTTAAATAAGAGACTGCGTTTCAGCATAGCCAAAACGAATATTTGCGCACTGCATTGCCTGGGCGGCAGCGCCTTTCAGTAAGTTATCTTCTGCGGCCACCACAATCAGGTGCTCGCCCTGCACGGCAAAACCGATGTCGCAGAACGGCAGGCCGACCACATTTTTCAGCGCGGGCACGCCTTTGTCATAGAGACGCACCAGCGGTTTATCCGCATACGCCTGGGTAAAGGCCTCGCTCACCTGCTCTTTGGTCACGCCAGGCTTCAGGCGGCAGGTGATGGTTTCGAGGATCCCACGCGGGAAACTGCCCAGGTGCGGTGTGAATATCACCTCCGCGCCCAGATGGGTAGTGATTTCCGGGTGATGGCGGTGATTGAACACGCCATACGGCTGCAGGCTCACTTCGCAGAAGCTGTTGGAGATAGCCGCTTTGCGTCCTGCCCCGCTCACGCCGCTGGTGGCGTTGATCACCGGCCACTGGTTCAGATCCAGCAGACCCGCGTCGATCAACGGCTTCAGGGAGAGCTGCGCCGCCGTTGGGTAGCAACCCGGTACGGCAATCAGGTTCGCTTCTTTCAGTTTGTCTGCGCTCCACTCCGCCAGACCGTAGACTGCCTTTTCAAGCAGGTCCGGATGCTGATGGGTGAAACCGTAGTATTTTTCATAGAACGCGGCGTCGTTCACGCGGAACGCACCGGAGAGATCGAATACCACGCAACCGGCCGCCAGGAACTGCGGCGCCAGGTCGTGGCTGACTTCGTGAGCGGTGGCTAAAAAGACCACGTCCACGCCGTCGGTAAATTCGCAGATATCCGACATTGGCTGCAATGGCAGATCGACAATCCCTTTAAGCTGCGGATGTAAATCGGAAATTAACTTTCCTGCATCATTGCTTTGCGCTGAGACAGTCAAAGCGGTTATGGTCATATGAGGATGGCGATTCACGTAGCTTACAAGCTCTGCGCCCGCATAACCGCTAGCGCCTACAATCAGCGTATTCAACATCGGGTTCCTTTATGCTCAACGTTAATGTATTTTTATTCACATTTATTGCATGAATATTGATACTATCACGACCTAAGGTGTGTCAACAATGAAAATGAATTTACCGCCATTTATCGAGATCTACCGCGCCCTGATTGCCACGCCGTCCATCAGCGCAACGGAAGAAGCGCTGGATCAGAGTAATGAGACTTTAATCAATCTGCTGGCAGGCTGGTTCAGCGATCTCGGGTTTAAGGTGGAGGTTCAGCCGGTGCCGGGAACCCGCAACAAATATAACCTGCTCGCCAGTACCGGAAGCGGTGCGGGCGGCCTGCTGCTGGCAGGGCACACCGACACCGTGCCGTTTGACGATGGCCGCTGGACGCGCGATCCCTTCACCCTGACCGAGCACGACAACAAGCTCTACGGGCTGGGCACCGCCGACATGAAAGGCTTCTTCGCCTTTATCCTCGACGCGCTGCGTGACGTCGACGTGACCAAACTGAAAAAGCCGCTCTATATTCTGGCCACCGCCGACGAAGAGACCAGCATGGCCGGGGCACGCTACTTCTCGGAAAACACGGCGATTCGCCCGGATTGCGCCATCATCGGCGAGCCGACATCTCTGCAACCGATTCGCGCGCATAAAGGCCATATCTCCACGGCGGTGCGCGTGCTGGGCCAGTCCGGCCACTCCAGCGATCCGGCGCGGGGCGTTAACGCCATTGAACTGATGCACGACGCCATTGGCCGCATCATGACGCTGCGCGACGATCTGAAGGAGCGGTATCACTACGATGCCTTCACCGTTCCTTACCCGACGCTGAACCTCGGCAGCCTGCATGGCGGCGACGCGTCTAACCGTATCTGCGCCTGCTGTGAACTGCATATGGATATTCGCCCGCTGCCGGGCATGACCCTGAGCGACCTCGACGGCTTGCTGAACGAAGCGTTGGCCCCGGTGAGCGAGCGCTGGCCGGGCCGCCTGACGGTCTCTGAGCTGCATCCGCCAATCCCGGGTTACGAGTGCCCGCCGGACCATCAGCTGGTGGAAGTGGTGGAAAAACTGCTCGGCGAGAAAACCGACGTGGTGAACTACTGCACCGAAGCGCCGTTTATTCAGACCCTCTGTCCGACCCTGGTGCTTGGCCCAGGCTCCATCAACCAGGCCCACCAGCCGGATGAGTACCTGGAAACCCGCTTTATCAAGCCAACCCGCGAGCTGATCGCTCAGGTTGTGCATCACTTCTGCTGGCATTAATGACTGTTCCCCTCTTTCGCGAGAGGGGAAAAATCTCATGATCTTCGTCACATTCTCATAAGCATCTCTTATCTGACGCAAAGCGAATTAAATTTCGTAAATTGCCCCTATTTATTCGTTTGCTGAACCGTTTTCGCAGCAATTGACGACGGGGGTTTTACATGGCTTTATAAAGGGAGATGACAAAATAATGTCCGCGAGATGGCTTTACGGGCATAAACAAAAATGATGGGGTGACTGGGTTTTTATGAACGAACAATATTCCGCGTTGCGTAGTAATGTCAGTATGCTCGGCAAGGTGCTGGGAGATACCATCAAGGATGCGTTGGGCGAGAACATTCTCGATCGCGTTGAAACAATCCGTAAGCTGTCTAAATCTTCCCGCGCGGGTAACGAAGCCAATCGTCAGGAGCTGCTCACCACGCTGCAGAACCTCTCCAACGACGAACTGCTCCCTGTTGCCCGTGCCTTCAGCCAGTTCCTGAACCTGGCAAACACCGCCGAGCAGTACCACAGCATTTCGCCAAATGGCGAAGGGGCCAGCAACCCGGAAGTGATTGCCCGCACGCTCAGAAAACTCAAGGACCAACCCGATCTTAACGAAGCCACCATCAAAAAGGCCGTCGAGTCCCTGTCGCTGGAGCTGGTGCTCACCGCCCACCCGACCGAGATCACCCGTCGTACCCTGATCCACAAAATGGTGGAAGTGAATAACTGCCTGAAGCAGCTGGATAACAAAGAGATCGCTGATTACGAACGTAACCAGCTGATGCGCCGTCTGCGCCAGCTGATTGCCCAATCCTGGCATACCGATGAAATTCGTAAGCACCGCCCAAGCCCGGTTGACGAAGCCAAATGGGGCTTTGCGGTGGTGGAAAACAGCCTGTGGGAAGGGGTGCCAAACTACCTGCGCGAGCTGAACGAGCAGCTGGAAGAGAACCTCGGCTATCGCCTGCCGGTGGATTTTGTGCCGGTGCGCTTTACCTCCTGGATGGGTGGCGACCGCGACGGCAACCCGAATGTGACTGCCGACATCACCCGCCACGTACTGCTGCTGAGCCGCTGGAAAGCCACCGACCTGTTCCTGAAAGATATTCAGGTGCTCATCTCTGAGCTGTCGATGGTTGAAGCCACGCCGGAACTGCGCGAGCTGGCCGGCGAAGAGGGTGCCAGCGAGCCGTACCGTTATCTGATGAAAAAGCTGCGCGGCCAGTTGCTGGCAACGCAGGCCTGGCTGGAAGCCCGCCTGAAAGGCCAGCGTCTGCCGAAGCCAGAAGGACTGCTGAGCCAGAACGAGCAGCTCTGGGATCCTCTGTATGCCTGCTATAAATCGCTGCAGGCCTGCGGTATGGGCATCATCGCCAACGGCGAACTGCTCGACACCCTGCGCCGCGTGAAGTGTTTTGGCGTGCCGCTGGTACGTATCGACGTGCGTCAGGAGAGCACCCGTCACACCGAAGCGCTGGGCGAGCTGACCCGCTATCTTGGCATTGGCGACTATGAAAGCTGGTCAGAAGCTGACAAACAGGCCTTCCTGATCCGCGAGCTGAACTCCAAACGTCCGCTGCTGCCGCGCAACTGGGAGCCAAGCAACGAAACCCGCGAAGTGCTCAACACCTGCAAAGCGATCGTTGATGCGCCGAAAGGATCGGTGGCCGCCTATGTGATCTCCATGGCGAAGACTCCATCCGACGTGCTGGGCGTTCATCTGCTGCTGAAAGAAGCGGGCATCGACTATGCCCTGCCGGTGGCACCGCTGTTCGAAACCCTTGATGACCTGAACAACGCTAACGACGTGATGACCCAGCTGCTGAACATCGACTGGTATCGCGGCTTTATTCAGGGCAAACAGATGGTGATGATTGGCTATTCCGACTCCGCAAAAGACGCGGGCGTAATGGCAGCATCCTGGGCGCAGTATCAGGCGCAGGACGCACTTATCAAGACCTGCGAGAAAGCCGGTATTGAACTAACCCTGTTCCACGGTCGCGGCGGCTCTATCGGTCGTGGCGGTGCGCCAGCGCATGCGGCGCTGCTTTCCCAGCCGCCGGGCAGCCTGAAAGGCGGTCTGCGTGTGACCGAACAGGGCGAGATGATCCGCTTTAAGTACGGCCTGCCAGAAGTGACCATCAGCAGCCTGTCGCTCTACACCAGCGCCATTCTGGAAGCCAACCTGTTGCCGCCGCCAGAGCCGAAAGCCGCCTGGTGCCATATTATGGACGAGCTGTCGGATATCTCCTGCGATATGTATCGCGGCTACGTGCGTGAAAACAAAGATTTCGTGCCTTACTTCCGCTCGGCTACACCGGAGCAGGAGCTGGGTAAACTGCCGCTCGGCTCCCGTCCGGCCAAGCGTCGCCCGACCGGTGGCGTAGAGTCTCTGCGTGCCATCCCGTGGATCTTCGCGTGGACGCAAAACCGCCTGATGCTCCCGGCCTGGCTGGGTGCCGGTGCCGCGCTGCAAAAAGTGGTGGACGACGGCAAGCAGAGCGAACTGGAGACCATGTGCCGCGACTGGCCGTTCTTCTCTACCCGTCTGGGCATGCTGGAGATGGTCTTCTCCAAAGTCGACCTGTGGCTGGCGGAATACTACGACCAGCGCCTGGTGAAACCGGAGCTGTGGACGCTGGGTAAAGAGCTGCGCGAACTGCTGGAAGGCGACATCAAAGTGGTACTGGCTATCGCCAACGATTCCCACCTGATGGCCGATCTGCCGTGGATTGCGGAGTCTATCCAGCTGCGTAACATCTACACCGACCCGCTGAACGTTCTGCAGGCAGAGCTGCTGTACCGTTCGCGTAAAGCGGAAGAAGAGGGTCAGGAGCCAGATCCGCGCGTGGAACAGGCGCTGATGGTCACCATCGCGGGCGTTGCGGCGGGGATGCGTAACACCGGCTAATGGGTTCCGCCGGGTGGCGCTTGCGCTTACCCGGCCTACAAAGGCATCACGCAGGCCCGGCAAGCGCAGCACCGCCGGGCATTACCTCAGAACCTCCACTATGCACCACGATATCACCTCTATTCTGACTGACCTGATAAAGGGTACGCCGCCGCTGCGTCAGGTGCATTTTGCGCCTTTGGCCGAACGGGTTCCGCATACTTCTCCTCGTCTGGTCATTGTTCCTGAAGGCGAAACGCATGATGCGGTCTTCTCTTCCGTCGGGTTTATTGACGATCTTCCGTCCGTCACCCTACTCAGCATCAGCTTCGGTAAGCAGCAGCTGACGATTCAACTCCAGCGTGACAGTACCGTTTTATGCCAACAGCAGGTTGCCAGGCGCGGCCCGAGAACGGGTGCCTTTCTGCTGCAAACGCTCGCGGAGTTGCAGATGCAGCCGGATGAACAGGAGACGGCCAGACTGGTGGTGTTAAGCCTGCTAAGTCACTGCCGCGATCTGCTGGGCAGTGATATCCACACCGCCTCCCGCAGCCGGGCGTTGTTCGAAGCCATTCGTCGCTATATCGAAGAACACCATGCCTCCCCACTTACCCGCGAGTCGGTGGCACAGGCGTTTTATATTTCACCGAACTACCTTTCTCACCTTTTTCAAAAGACCGGCAGCGTTGGGTTTAATGAATACCTGACCCACGTTCGTCTCGAACATGCCCGGCATTTGCTCAAAGGCTACGATCTGAAAATTAAAGATATCGCCGCGCATTGCGGCTTTGCCGACAGCAACTACTTCTGTCGACTGTTTCGCAGGCACACGGAGCGCTCGCCTTCGGAATATCGCCGCCAGTATCACAGCCAGCTCACTGCCAAAAACTAGCATTGTGATCGTCCTCTCACTTCGCTAAGGACCTTACATTTGTCCAGTATTTGGCAAATTTGACTTCTGGCTCACGCCATCTGGCCCGCCGTATCCTTAATTCATACCCGCTGACTTAAGGAAAAATAATGGAACTGTATCTGGATACCGCCAACGTGGCGGACGTTGAACGCCTTGCCCGCATCTTTCCCATTGCCGGTGTGACCACCAACCCGAGCATTATTGCCGCCAGCGGTGAGCCGCTCTGGGAAGTCCTGCCGCGCCTGCAGAACGTCATCGGCCCTCAGGGCATCCTGTTCGCCCAGACAATGAGCCGCGACGCCGAAGGGATGGTTGCCGAAGCCAGACGCCTGCGTAAAGCGATCCCCACTATCGTGGTCAAAATTCCGGTTACCGCTGAAGGGCTGGTTGCGATTAAAGCCCTTAAAAAAGAGGACATTACTACGCTCGGCACCGCAGTTTACAGCGCCTCACAAGGTTTGCTGGCGGCGTTGGCCGGGGCGAAGTACATCGCGCCCTACGTCAATCGCGTGGATGCTCAGGGGGGCGACGGGATCCGCACGGTACAGGAGCTGCAAAGCCTGCTGGAAATGCATGCGCCAGAGAGCAGCGTGCTGGCCGCCAGTTTCAAAACGCCACGTCAGGCGCTGGACTGCCTGCTCGCCGGTTGTGAAGCGATCACCCTGCCGACTGATGTAGCGCAACAAATGCTCAATACGCCAGCGGTAGAGTCAGCCATAGACAAGTTTGAGCAGGACTGGAAAAACGCGTTTGGTAGCCTCAACCTGTAAAGGAGACATAGGATGGATCGTATTATTCAATCGCCTGGCAAATACATTCAGGGTGCAGATGTGCTTTCACGCCTCGGCGACTACCTGAAACCGCTGGCGGCGCGCTGGCTGGTGGTGGGCGATAAATTTGTGCTGGGCTTTGCGGAAGAGACGCTGCGTCAGAGTTTTAAACAGGCGGAACTGTACGTAGAAATCGCGCCATTTGGCGGCGAATGTTCGCAGAATGAGATCGACCGGCTGCGCAAGCTGGCGAAAAGTGCGGATTGCCAGGCAATCCTCGGCATCGGCGGCGGTAAAACGCTGGATACCGCCAAAGCGCTGGCGCATTTCATGGATGTCCCTGTCGCCATTGCCCCGACCATTGCCTCTACTGATGCACCCTGCAGCGCGCTTTCTGTTATCTACACCGACAGCGGGGAATTTGATCGCTACCTGATGCTGCCGCATAACCCGAACATCGTGATTGTGGATACCAAAGTGGTGGCAGGGGCGCCTGCACGTCTGCTGGCAGCCGGCATCGGCGACGCGCTGGCAACCTGGTTTGAAGCCCGGGCCTGCTCACGCAGCGGCGCCACCACCATGGCGGGAGGCAAATGCACCCAGGCCGCGCTGGCGCTGGCCGAACTGTGCTACAACACCCTGATTGAAGAGGGTGAAAAAGCGATGCTGGCGGCAGAGCAGCACGTGGTGACTCCTGCCCTTGAGCGGGTCATTGAAGCCAACACCTATCTGAGCGGCGTCGGTTTTGAAAGCGGTGGCCTGGCAGCGGCCCACGCCATTCATAACGGCCTGACCGCTATACCGGATGCCCATCATTACTATCACGGCGAGAAAGTAGCGTTTGGTACGCTGACCCAGCTGGTGCTGGAGAATGCCCCGGTTGAAGAGATTGAAACCGTCGCGGCACTCTGCCACAGCGTAGGGTTGCCCATCACGCTGGCGCAGCTGGATATTACCGAAGATATCCCCGCCAAAATGCGCCTGGTGGCGACAGCTGCCTGTGCGAAAGATGAAACCATCCATAACATGCCGGGTGGCACCACGCCGGATCAGGTGTATGCCGCCTTGCTGGTGGCTGACCAGTACGGCCAGCGTTTTATGCAGGAGTGGGAGTAGCCTTTATTGCCGGGTGGCGGCTGCGCCTTACCCGGCCTACAAAACCCGTAGGCCCGTGCAAGCGTAGCGCCGCCGGGCAAAAAAATCCCCGCCGGAGCGGGGATTTTCTGTTTACAGCAGATCGAACCGGTCGAGGTTCATCACTTTCACCCATGCCGCGACAAAGTCGTTCACGAACTTCTCGTGGGCATCGCTGCTGGCGTAAACCTCCGCCAGGGCACGCAGCACGGAGTTAGAACCGAACACCAGATCGGCACGGCTCGCCAGATATTTGACTTCCCCGCTCATACGATCGCGCCCTTCGAACAGCTCGCTGGATTCATCGGTGGCTTTCCACTGCGTGCCCATATCCAGCAGATTGACGAAGAAGTCCGTGCTGAGTACGCCCACGCGGTCGGTAAAGACGCCGCTCTTACCGCCATCAAAGTTAGCACCCAGTACGCGCAGCCCGCCCAGCAACACCGTCATCTCTGGTGCGGTCAGCGTCAACTGCTGCGCTTTATCAATCAGCAACGATTCGGTGGTGGAGACGTCAATCGCCGCCCGGTAGTTACGGAAGCCATCGGCAACCGGCTGCAGCAGCGTAAACATGCCGATATCGGTCTGATCCTGGCGCGCATCAACGCGGCCTGGCGTAAACGGTACGGTGATGTTGAAGCCCGCCGCTTTCGCCGCCTGCTCAACGCCCACCACACCGGCCAGCACGATGATGTCCGCCAGCGATGCTTTATGCGCCGATTTATAGATCCCTTCCAGCACCGGCAGTACGCGCGCGGCGACGGCGTTGACATCCCAGCTACGCTGCGGCGCCAGCGCCAGACGTGCGCCGTTGGCCCCGCCACGCTTATCGCCACCGCGGAAGGTGGAAGCCGAAGCCCATGCCACCGACACCAGCTCGCTCACCGACAGGCCAGAAGCCGCAATGTCCGCCTTCAGGCTTTCGATATCTTCAGCGGTCGGGTGGAAGAACGGCTGCGGCAGCGGATCCTGCCAAATCAGCTCTTCTTTCGGCACTTCCGGTCCGATATAACGGGAAATCGGCCCCATATCACGGTGGGTCAGTTTGAACCACGCGCGGGCGAAGGCTTCGTTAAAGGCCTGCGGATCGTTGAGGAAGCGACGAGAAATTTTGTCGAATTCCGGATCGAAACGCAGCGTCAGGTCGGTCACCAGCATGGTCGGTTTACGTTTTTTCGACGGGTCGAAGGGATCTGGCATGATTTCCGGCGCATTCGACGCTTCGAACTGGATAGCACCAGCCGGACTGCGGGTTTGCACCCAGTCGTATTTGTAGAGGTTCTCGAAGAAGTAGTTGCTCCACTGGGTCGGCGTCTGGGACCAGATCACCTCCAGGCCGGAGGTAATGGCGTCTGCCCCGATACCGGTACCGTGGGTGCTGGCCCAGCCCAGGCCCTGAGCCTCAAGCGGGCCGCCTTCCGGGTCGACACCCACATGGCTGGCTTCCCCTGCCCCGTGGGTTTTACCCAGCGTATGGCCGCCTGCGATCAGCGCGACGGTCTCTTCATCGTTCATCCCCATGTTGCCAAAGGTGGCGCGGATAGCCGCTGCCGCCGATAGCGGTTCACCGCTGGCGTTTGGCCCTTCAGGGTTAACGTAAATAAGCCCCATCTCGGTGGCGCCAATGGCGCTTTTCGCCAGGCTTTCCGGGTGACGATGCTCCAGCCAGGCTTTCTCATCGCCCCAGTTAACGTCCAGATCGGGTTCCCAGACATCTTCGCGTCCGGCACCAAAGCCAAAGGTTCTGAAGCCGGAGTTCTCCAGCGCCACGTTGCCCGCAAGGATAAACAGGTCGGCCCAGGAGATTTTCTGGCCATATTTTTGTTTGATCGGCCACAGCAGACGACGCGCCTTATCGAGGCTGACGTTGTCCGGCCAGGAGTTAAGCGGAGAAAAACGCTGTTGACCGCGGCCTGCGCCGCCGCGCCCGTCTACAGAGCGATAGGTGCCCGCGCCGTGCCACGCCATGCGAATGAACAGACCGGCATAGCTGCCCCAGTCTGCAGGCCACCAGGGTTGGGAATCGGTCAGGAGCGCTTTCAGATCGCCTTTCAGAGCGGAGTAATCCAGCTTGCTGAATTCTTTGCGGTAGTTGAAGTCTTTGCCTAGCGGGTTGGAACGTTCGGAATGCTGGTTGAGAAGATCAATACGAAGTTGTTTAGGCCACCAGTCCCGGCTGTTGGTGCCGGCACCTGCACTCTTGTCATAACTGCCCTGATGGAAAGGGCACTTACCTGAATTCTGGTTCTCGTCGGACGTACTCATCGCTCTGCTCCCTCTATGGTTTTATCGTTAGGATATACACCACCGGGAATAAGAGATAATTGAAACAATCCACAGATTTGATAGTTAATACCGTTGTTATCCACCTGAAATATAAAAGCCCTCATATTATTGAGGGCTTCGTCTTTACAGACCCGGGCGAACCCCTAACGTGTGGCAGATCGCGTAGCTCATTTCGGCGCGGTTGAGGGTATAGAAATGGAAATCCTTCACCCCTTCACGGCTTAAAATCTTCACCATATCCATGGCGATGCTGGCACCCACCAGCTTGCGGGTTTCGGCGTCATCGTCCAGGCCTTCATACATCTTCGCCATCCAGTGCGGGATACGCACGTTGGTCATGTCGGCAAATTTCTTGGCCTGCTTAAAGTTAGAAACCGGCAGGATACCAGGGATAATTTCCACGTCGATACCGGCGGAGACGCAGCGGTCGCGGAAGCGCAGATAGCTTTCAACATCAAAGAAGAACTGGGTGATGGCACGGTTGGCACCCGCATCCACTTTGCGTTTCAGGTTGAGCAGATCCGCCTGGGCGCTTTTCGCTTCCGGGTGCACTTCCGGGTAAGCCGCCACGGAGATGTCGAAATCACCCACCTCTTTCAGCAGCGCCACCAGATCGGTCGCGTACATATCCGGCTTACCGCTGCCCGGCGGCAGGTCGCCACGCAGGGCCACGATGTGGCGGATACCGTTATTCCAGTAATCCTGGGCGATGGTGCGCAGCTCGTCGCGGGTGGCGTCGATACAGGTCAGATGCGGGGCAGCTTCCAGACCGGTACGATCCTTAATGCCTTTAATGATGCTGTGCGTGCGGTCGCGCTCGCCGGAGTTGGCGCCGTAGGTCACGGAGACAAATTTCGGTTTCAGGCTGCTCAGGCGATCGATAGAGGCCCACAGGGTCTGCTCCATTTCACTGGTGCGCGGCGGGAAAAATTCAAAAGAGACGTTAATCTGGCCGTTTACTTCAGCCAGGCTCTGATTCAGGGCTTCCCGCTGGTTGGCGTGAAAAAAGCTCATACCTTACCTCATCAATCGCGTGTCGTTGTTTGTTATGCTTCGAACTTCTATACGTTTAGACGTCCAGATGTAAAAATGACGGAAAAGCGGACTGGCGTCAACTGAAAATATCACCATTGACGGTGAGGAATGCTCAGGGAAGATGAAAAAAGTTCAGGATGGGAAAAAAGAAGGCCCGGTAAGCGTTGCGCCACCGGGCATATGGCTTTACAGCAGCTGCGCCAGACGGTTGATATCGGACTGAATCGCCCCGGCGGTCACGTCGCGACCCGCGCCTGGCCCGCGGATAACCAGCGGGTTATCGCGATACCAGCGGCTTTCGATGGCAAAGACGTTATCGCACGGCAGCAGCGCCGCCAGCGGATGTTCCGGGCGGACAGCCTCAACCCCAACGCGCGCCTTGCCGTTGGCATCGAATCGCGCCACGTAGCGCAGCACCAGACCCATTTCGCGCGCCGCTTCCAGGCGCTGTAACATCTGCTCGTTCAGCGCTTCACCGTTCTCGAAGAAGTGATCGACAGACCCCTCTTCGCAGCCCGCCGGCACCAGCGACTCCACGCGCACCTGATTCGGCTCGATGTCGTAGCCCGCTTCACGCGCCAGGATCACCAGCTTACGCATCACGTCTTTGCCGGAGAGGTCAACGCGCGGGTCCGGCTCGGTCAGCCCCTGCTGCCACGCCTGATCCACCAGGTCGGTGAACGGCACGGTGCCATCAAACTGCAGGAACAGCCATGACAGGGTGCCGGAGAAGATACCGCTGATCGCCAGGATGCTGTCACCGCTATCGATCAGATCGCGCACGGTGTGGTTCACCGGCAGACCGGCGCCGACGGTGGCGTTGTAGAGCCAGTGACGGCCCGTTTTTTCAAAGGCGTCATGGATTTGACGATAGTTACGGGTGTTGCTGGCCCCCGCCAGTTTGTTAGCGCTGATGACGTGAAAGCCGTGGCTGGCGAAATCAAGATACTGATCGGCCAGCTGCTCGCTGGCGGTGACATCCAGCACCACCAGGTCATCATAAGGGTGGGCGCGCATCCACAGGAACAGCGACTCTTCATCCTGCTCGATGGCCTCATCGTTGAAGAAGGCCAGCGCACGGCTGGCGTCCAGCCCTTCATAACTGAGCAGGCTGCGGCGGCTGTCCACCACACCCGCCAGTACAAATTCAAAACCGGTACGCGCCGAGAGCGTGGTTTGCTCGCGGGCAAACAGCTCCAGCCAGCGGGAACCGATATTCCCTTTCCCAAACAGCATCAGACCGATGCGTTTTTCGGCGCGGAACAGCGACTGGTGCAGGCCCTGGATCAGACTCTCGGTAGGCCCGGTACGCATCACCGCCACCAGGCTGATGCCCTCCTCGGACTGCCAGGTAAATTCAACCGGCTGCCCTTTCAGCTGCTGCCAGAAACGGTGGCAGTGCAGCGGGTTACGGGTGACGCCCGCGCCCACCATCGCAATCAGCGCCAGCCCCTGACGCAGACGAAGCTCGCCCGGCAGACCCGCTTCATCGAGAATCTTCAGCGCGCTGTCGGCCACTTCGGCGGTGTAGCAGAACTGCAGCAGGTGACGATCGGTATGCACCCCCACGGCCAGCGGGCGCACCTGGGCACGCTTGAGGATCAAGTCGATCTCTTTATGCGCCAGTTTGAAATCCTGACCAGCAGGAACGAGGAACTCAATCAGGCAGATATCGTCATGGCTGGTGACAATACGCGCCCCGGTGCCGGAAGCCAGCACGCGCTCAATGCGGGTGGAACCCTGATCCGGCGTATAGCTACAGCGCAGCTGCAGATCGATATCGCTGCCGGAAACCGGCTGCAGGGTACGGGCGTGGAGAACCGGGGCCGCCAGACGGGCCAGCTCGCTGGCTTCATCGAGACGCAGCAGCGGCAGCAGGCAGGCATCTTTGACCTTGCGTGGGTCGGCGCTATAGACGCCCGCCACGTCGCTCCAGATGGTGACGCGCGACACGCCCGCCAGCGCACCAATCTGTGTTGCAGAGTAGTCGGAGCCGTTACGCCCCAGCAGCACGGTTTCACCCGCGTTGCTGCGGCTGATAAAGCCGGTCACGACAATACGTTTATTCGGATGCTGTACCAGCAGCTGCTGGAGTAGCGGATAAGAGAGGCCTTCATCAACCTGCGGCTGAGCGCCACGTTCGGCACGCAGGAAGTCCCGCGCGTCCAGCCATGCGGCCTCCAGCCCCTGCTGTTGCAGAACCGCCGCCATCAGACGGGCAGACCACACTTCACCGTGGCCCACCACCTCGGCGTAAACGGCATCGGTCACGCCGCTGTCGAGTAAAGCGGCCAGCCGCTCCAGATCCTGGATAAAGTTGCTGATCAGGCCATCGGCCACGTCGGCAGGCAGTAACCCGGCGATCAATTCACTCTGATAACGGCGTAACGCTTGTTGAACCTGATGCGCAGAGAGACGATCGGTCTGGCTTAACTTCAGCCAGCTAATCAACTGGTTGGTGGTGCTGCCCGCCGCAGAGACAACCATCATGTCCCCCGGCATCGAATACTCTGCCATGATCCCCGCGACCCGCAGGTAACATTTCACATCAGCAAGACTACTACCACCAAACTTGTGCAGCTGGCGACCCTTCGCCCCTGCCTGCGCTATCACACTCATGATTACCCCTTGGCTGCGATCCGGAAGCCATTTTCCAGATCGGCAATTAAATCTTCACAATCTTCAATACCGGTTGAGATACGCAACAGCGTCTCGGAGATCCCGGCGGCGGCACGCGCTTCTGGCGCCATGCCTGCGTGCGTCATGGTGGCGGCGTGGGAGATCAAACTTTCAACCCCACCTAAAGATTCCGCCAGCGTAAACAGTGACAGCCCGCTCAGGAAGCGACGTAGCGTCTGCTCATCGCCATCCAGCTCAAAACTTAACATCGCGCCAAAACCCTTTTGTTGACGCGCAGCAATCTCGTGCCCCTGATTCTCCGGCAGCGACGGGTGATAGAGCTTTTTCACCAGCGGCTGGGTCTTCAGGAAATCGACAATCGCCTGGGCATTACGCTGCGCCACATCCATACGCGGCGACAGGGTACGCAGCCCACGCAGCAGCAGATAGCTGTCGAACGCGCTGCCGGTGACGCCGATGTTATTCGCCCACCATGCCAGTTCGGTGACAACCTCCGGATCTTTCGCAATCACCACCCCGGCAACCACGTCCGAGTGGCCGTTCAAATATTTGGTGCATGAATGCAATACCAGGTCTGCTCCCAGTGCCAGCGGGTTCTGTAGCGCCGGACTGAGGAACGTATTATCCACTACACTTATCGCTCCCGCATCCCTTGCAAGCTGACAAATTTTTGCAATGTCCACGACGCGCAGCAGCGGATTGCTCGGACTTTCGATTAATACCAGCTTCGGTTTTTCTGCCAGCGCCTGTTTCAGCGCCTGCTCATCACCCTGATCGACAAACAGCACGCGATAGCATCCACGCTTCGCCAGGCTGTCAAACAGGCGGTAGCTGCCGCCGTAACAGTCGTGCGGGGCCACCAGCAGATCGCCAGGTTTCAGGAACACCGTGGTCACCAGGTGAATAGCCGACATGCCGGTATTGGTCATCACCGCACCTGCGCCACCTTCCAGCTCCGCCAGCGCGCGCTGGGTGACATCACGCGTAGGGTTACCACGGCGCGAGTAGTCATGGGCGCGTGGTTCATTAAATCCGGTGAAGTTATAGGTACTGGAGAGGTGAATCGGCGGGACAACGCAGCCGTACTGTTCGTCATCATTCAATCCGCTACGCACTGCGATGGTGGCCTGTTTACGCGTCATGGTGAAGGCTTCCTGGCTTAATGGATGAAAAGTCAGGCACCAGAGTAAACATTGATTATATGGACGTCAATACATCTGGACATCTAAACTTCTTTGCGTATAGATTGAGCAATGCGCAAATAGCCGTTAAAATTATATGCTTTAGCGCATACCGCAGAGGCAATATCCGTGTCACAACGGCATCTCTACGGTAAACTACGCGCGATTATGGCTCGAACCCCGGCGTATCGCTGCGGTGTCAGCCTCATATTAATGACAGAGAGGATTAAAGGTATCTCATGGCTGAATGGAGCGGCGAATATATCAGCCCATACGCTGAGCACGGTAAGAAGAGTGAACAAGTAAAAAAAATTACGGTTTCCATTCCTCTGAAGGTGTTAAAGATCCTCACCGATGAACGCACGCGTCGTCAGGTGAATAACCTGCGTCACGCTACCAACAGCGAACTGCTGTGCGAAGCGTTCCTGCACGCGTTTACCGGTCAACCGTTGCCGAACGATGAAGACCTGCGCAAAGAGCGTAGCGATGAAATTCCGGAAGAGGCAAAGGTGATCATGCGTGAGCTGGGTATCGACCCGGAGACGTGGGAATACTGATTTACAGATACAAAAAAAGCGCCTTGCGGCGCTTTTTTTCGGGAAACTTACTTGGAACCTGGGATGCTGAAACGCTTGTTGAAGCGGTCAACACGGCCACCGGTTGCAACGTCACGCTGCTTACCAGTGTAGAACGGGTGGCACTGGCCGCACACGTCCAGGTTCAGATCGTGACCCACGGTGGAGCGGATCTGGATAGAGTTACCGCAAGAGCAGTTTGCAGTAATCATTTCGTATTTAGGATGGATATCTTTTTTCATGGGAGAACCTCAGTTAAGGCCGCGTCGCTCTTCCAGCCCTAACGCCAGACACCACGCGATGTTGAATGTAAGTTCTTTGATGCAAAGTGCACCAAAGGCGGCGAATCATACAGAATTTAACCAGGGTATGCAAACTGATCCGCACGCCGCCTTTCACTAATGTGTATACTAACGCGCCACTTTTCAAGTCAGGAAGATTCGATGCCCGTTGCTCACGTTGCCCTGCCCGTTCCGCTTCCCCGTACCTTTGACTACCTGCTGCCAGACAATATGCAGGCTGAGGCGGGCTGTCGCGTGAATGTGCCGTTTGGCAAACAGCAGCGGGTGGGCATTGTTGTCTCCGTAAGCCAGCACAGCGAGTTGCCTCTCAGTGAACTCAAAAGCGTGGTCGAGGTGCTGGACAGCGAGCCGGTCTTTTCCGCCAGCGTCTGGCGACTGCTCCTGTGGGCGGCCGACTATTATCATCATCCCATTGGCGATGTGCTGTTTCACGCCTTACCGATTCTGCTGCGACAGGGCAAAAGCGCCAGCCATGCGCCGATGTGGTACTGGTTTGCCACCGAACAGGGCCAGGCGGTAGATATTAATAGCCTGAAACGCTCCCCGAAACAGCAGCAGGCGCTGGCGGCGTTACGCCAGGGCAGGATCTGGCGGCATCAGGTTGAAAGCCTCGACTTTAACGACGCGGCGTTGCAGAGCTTACGTAAAAAAGGGCTGAGCGAACTGGCCTGCGAAGCGCCGGCACTTATCGACTGGCGCGACGGCTTTAGCGTCGCGGGCGACCGGCTGCGGCTCAATACCGAACAGGCGACCGCCGTTGGGGCGATCCACAGCGCGTCCGATCGCTTCTCAGCCTGGCTGCTGGCAGGCGTGACCGGTTCCGGTAAAACTGAAGTCTATCTGAGCGTACTGGAAAATGTACTGGCTCAGGGCAAGCAGGCCCTGGTGATGGTGCCGGAAATCGGCCTGACCCCGCAGACCATCGCCCGTTTTCGCGAGCGCTTTAACGCCCCGGTCGAGGTGCTGCACTCCGGCTTAAACGACAGCGAGCGCCTCAGCGCCTGGCTGAAAGCGAAAAATGGCGAAGCGGCAATCGTGATTGGCACCCGCTCATCCCTGTTTACACCCTTTAAAAATCTCGGGGTGATCGTCATCGACGAAGAGCACGACAGCTCTTATAAACAGCAGGAGGGCTGGCGCTATCACGCCCGCGACCTGGCGGTCTATCGCGCCCACAGCGAACAGATCCCAATCATTCTCGGCTCCGCGACCCCTGCGCTGGAGACGCTGCACAATGTGCGCCAGCGAAAATACCATCTATTACGCCTGACGCGGCGGGCGGGTAATGCCCGTCCTGCCATGCAGCATGTACTGGATCTGAAAGGTCAGCCGGTGCAGGCCGGGCTAGCCCCGGCGCTGATCGCCCGCATGCGCCAGCATCTGCAGGCCGACAACCAGGTGATCCTGTTTCTCAACCGGCGCGGTTTTGCCCCGGCGCTGCTGTGCCACGACTGCGGCTGGATCGCTGAATGCCCGCGCTGCGATCACTACTATACCCTGCATCAGGCCCAGCATCATTTGCGCTGTCACCACTGCGACAGCCAGCGACCGGTGCCGCGCCAGTGTCCTTCCTGCGGCTCGACCCATATGGTGCCGGTCGGTCTGGGCACCGAGCAGCTGGAGCAGGCGCTGACCCCCTTCTTCCCGGGCGTGGCTATCTCACGTATCGACCGCGACACCACCAGCCGCAAAGGCGCCCTTGAGCAACAGCTGGCGGAAGTGCATCGCGGCGGGGCGCGTATTCTGATCGGTACCCAGATGCTGGCGAAAGGGCATCACTTCCCGGACGTGACCCTGGTGGCGCTGCTGGATGTCGATGGAGCGCTCTTCTCGGCTGATTTCCGCTCCGCGGAGCGCTTTGCCCAGCTCTATACCCAAGTGGCAGGCCGTGCCGGGCGCGCCGGTAAACAGGGCGAGGTGGTGCTACAAACCCACCACCCCGAGCATCCGCTGCTGCAAACCCTGCTGCATAAAGGCTACGACGCCTTCGCCGAACAGGCGCTGGCGGAGCGTCAGACCCTGCAACTCCCGCCGTGGACCAGCCATGTGATTATCCGCGCCGAGGATCACAACAACCAGCAGGCGCCGCTGTTCCTCCAGCAGCTGCGCAACCTGCTGCAGGCCAGCCCGCTGGTGGATAATCAGCTGTGGATTTTAGGTCCGGTTCCGGCCCTGGCCCCCAAGCGCGGCGGACGCTATCGCTGGCAAATCCTGCTACAACACCCTTCCCGGGTGCGGCTACAGCATATCGTCAGCGGCACGCTGGCGTTGATTAACACCCTGCCGGAAGCGCGTAAAGTGAAGTGGGTCCTGGACGTTGATCCTATCGAAAGCTAAAAAAGGGTGGGAGGCGGATCGAAAAATTAAACACGAATCACACTTTTTATGAAAATTCTGTAACCGCTTCCATTCGCAATCTGATAAAACTGACACAGTCAGAAGTGCGGTGATACGCCTGCGAGGAGAAGAAGTTGAAGTCCAGGAAAGAGGTTGCCTCGGCGACCATGAAAGATGTTGCCCTGAAAGCAAAAGTCTCAACGGCAACGGTATCCCGAGCATTAATGAATCCCGACAAAGTCTCTCAAAGCACGCGCAACCGTGTTGAGCAGGCTGCGCTGGAGGTGGGTTATCTGCCCCAGGCTATGGGCCGTAACGTCAAACGAAACGAATCCCGCACCATTCTGGTCATTGTGCCCGACATCTGCGATCCCTTTTTCAGCGAAATTATCCGCGGTATCGAAGTGACCGCCGCCGCCCAGGGCTACCTGGTGCTGATTGGCGACTGCGCGCACCAGAATCAGCAGGAAAAGACCTTCATTGACCTGATTATCACCAAGCAGATCGACGGTATGCTGCTGCTCGGTTCCCGCCTGCCCTTTGATGCCAGCATTGAAGAGCAGCGCAATCTGCCGCCGATGGTGATGGCCAACGAATTCGCCCCTGAGCTGGAGCTGCCTACCGTTCACATCGATAACCTCACCGCTGCCTTTAACGCCGTGAATTATCTGCAGGAGCTGGGCCACAAACGTATCGGCTGTATCGCCGGACCGGAAGAGATGCCGCTGTGCCACTATCGCCTGCAGGGCTATGTTCAGGCGCTGCGCCGCACCGGGGCGACGGTGGATCCGCACTATATCGCCCGGGGCGATTTTACCTTTGCCGCAGGCGGCCTGGCGCTGGAAAAACTGCTGTCGCTGCCGCAACCGCCTACCGCGGTGTTCTGTCACAGCGACGTGATGGCGCTGGGCGCGCTCTCCTATGCCAAACGGCGCGGTCTGAAAGTGCCGAAAGACCTCTCAATCATCGGCTTCGATAATATTTCTCTGTCTGAATTTTGCGATCCTCCGCTCTCGACGGTGGCGCAACCCCGCTATGATATTGGCCGGGAAGCGATGCTGCTGTTACTGGATCAGCTGAACGGACAAACAGTTAGCAGCGGCTCCCGTTTACTGGACTGTGAATTGATCGTCAGAGGTTCAACCCAGGCCCTGACTTAAAGTAAACGCCTTTCAGACGTCCTCATCTGGTCAAAGGCCCGTCGCTTAAGTAACATGACGGGCTGACAAACGAAAAAATACAGCGAAACGATAGTGGCACAACGAGATTATGTACGTCGCGGCCAGCCGGCACCTTCGCGACGCAAAAAGAGTAGCTCACGGAAACCGCAACGCAGCAGCCTGCCCGCAGTCTCACCGGCTATGGTGGCGATCGCGGCGGCGGTCCTGGTGGCATTTATCGGCGGCCTCTGGTTCATTACGCACCATAAAAAAGAAGAAGCAGAAGCGCTGCAGGGCAATAAAGTGGTCGGCAATGGCTTGCCCCCTAAACCGGAAGAGCGCTGGCGCTATATTAAAGAGCTTGAGAGCCGCCAGCCGGGCGTGCGTGCGCCTACTGAACCCTCTGCCGGTGGCGAAGTGGTGGATCCTAACCAGTTAACCAACGAACAACGTCAGCTGCTCGCACAGATGCAGGCCGATATGCGCCAACAGCCTACCCAGCTCAACGAAGTGCCGTGGAATGAGCAGACGCCGGCACAGCGTCAGCAAACGCTGCAGCGTCAGCGCCAGGCTCAGCAGCAGCAACAGTGGGCGCAAAGCCAGACGGTACAGCAGCCGAAAGCGCAGCAGCGGGTGACGGAACAGCCGTACCAGCAGCCTAAGGTGGCACAGACGCAACCGTCGCAACAGCCGAAGACGCAGCCTGCGAAGCAAAATAGCAACACGCAGCCGTATCAGGATCTGCTGCAAACCCCTGCGCATACCACCGCGCAGCAGCCGAAAGCCGCGCCGGTCACCAAAGAGACCGAAGCGCCGAAGCAGACGGCTGAGAAGAAAGACGAACGTCGCTGGATGGTGCAGTGCGGTTCCTTTAAAGGCGCAGAGCAGGCGGAAACCGTACGTGCCCAGCTGGCCTTTGAAGGCTTTGACTCACGCATTACCACCAATAACGGCTGGAATCGCGTAGTGATCGGCCCGGTTAAAGGCAAAGACAATGCCGATGGCACTATCAGCCGTCTGAAGATGGCAGGTCACACAAACTGCATTCGACTCGCTTCCGGGGGTTGAAACCCCCAAAATCCCCCCCATCTATCATTCTATTCAGCCCTGAGCACTGGCTCAGGGCCTCTATTTTCCGAATGTGTAACCAGGGGGTCTGCTCGTGACAACAATAGTAAGTGTACGCCGTAACGGCCAGGTGGTGATTGCCGGTGATGGCCAGGCCACGCTGGGTAATACCGTCATGAAAGGCAACGTGAAAAAAGTGCGTCGTCTGTATAACGACAAAGTGATCGCCGGTTTTGCGGGCGGCACTGCGGACGCCTTCACGCTGTTTGAGCTGTTTGAACGTAAACTGGAAATGCATCAGGGCCATCTGGTGAAAGCTGCCGTTGAGCTGGCGAAAGACTGGCGTACCGACCGTATGCTGCGCAAGCTGGAAGCACTGTTGGCGGTGGCCGATGAAAATGCCTCGCTGATCATCACCGGTAACGGTGACGTGGTACAGCCAGAAAATGACCTGATTGCTATCGGTTCCGGTGGCCCGTACGCCCAGGCCGCCGCCCGCGCGCTGTTGGAAAACTCCGATCTGGGCGCACGCGATATCGCTGTGAAGGCGTTGGATATTGCAGGTGATATCTGCATCTATACCAACCACTTCCACACCATCGAAGAATTGCCGTCTAAGGCGTAAGGATTTCTCATGTCTGAAATGACCCCACGCGAAATTGTCAGCGAACTGAACAAACACATCATCGGCCAGGATAACGCCAAGCGTTCTGTGGCGATTGCCCTGCGTAACCGCTGGCGTCGTATGCAGCTGGATCAAGTGCTGCGCCATGAAGTGACGCCAAAAAACATTCTGATGATCGGCCCAACCGGTGTTGGTAAAACCGAAATCGCCCGTCGTCTGGCTAAACTGGCCAACGCGCCATTCATCAAAGTCGAAGCGACCAAGTTCACCGAAGTGGGCTATGTCGGTAAAGAAGTGGACTCTATCATCCGCGATCTGACCGACTCTGCCATTAAGATGGTCCGCGTCCAGTCCATCGAGAAAAACCGCTATCGCGCAGAAGAGATGGCGGAAGAGCGCGTGCTGGATGTGCTGATCCCACCGGCGAAAAACAACTGGGGCCAGGCAGAACAGCCTGCTGAGCCGTCCGCTGCGCGCCAGGCGTTCCGTAAAAAACTGCGTGAAGGCCAGCTGGATGACAAAGAGATTGAGATCGAGCTCGCCGCCGCGCCAATGGGCGTGGAAATTATGTCTCCGCCAGGTATGGAAGAGATGACCAGCCAGCTGCAGTCCATGTTCCAGAACCTGGGCGGGCAGAAGCAAAAGCCGCGTAAGCTGAAAATCAAAGACGCGATGAAGCTGCTGATTGAAGAAGAAGCGGCGAAGCTGGTAAACCCGGAAGAGCTGAAGCAGGACGCTATCGACGCGGTTGAACAGCACGGTATCGTGTTTATCGATGAGATCGATAAAATCTGTAAGCGCGGCGAATCCTCCGGCCCGGACGTTTCCCGTGAAGGCGTACAGCGCGACCTGCTGCCGCTGGTTGAAGGCTGCACCGTCTCCACCAAGCACGGCATGGTGAAAACCGATCACATTCTGTTTATCGCCTCTGGCGCGTTCCAGGTTGCCAAGCCGTCGGATCTGATCCCGGAACTGCAGGGCCGTCTGCCGATCCGCGTTGAGCTGCAGGCGCTGACCACCGAAGACTTCGAGCGCATCCTGACCGAACCAAACGCCTCCATCACCGTGCAGTACAAAGCATTGATGGCGACCGAAGGGGTGAACATTGAGTTCACCGAAGACGGGATCAAGCGTATCGCCCAGGCCGCATGGCAGGTTAACGAAACCACCGAAAACATCGGTGCGCGTCGTCTGCATACCGTGCTGGAACGCCTGATGGAAGATATCTCTTATGATGCGAGCGACCTGAATGGTCAAAGCATTAAAATTGATGCCGACTATGTGAGTAAGCACCTTGATGCTTTAGTAGCAGATGAAGATCTGAGCCGTTTTATCCTATAATCGCGGCAATTGCATTTTCATCACAAATGATGGGGCTGAAAGGCCCCATTTTTATTGGCACATAATTACTATGACTGAAATCAGCCGCACGCAGGCCTGGCTGGAAAGCCTGCGTCCTAAAACGCTCCCTCTCGCTTTCGCCGCCATTATTGTTGGCACCACCCTCGCGTGGTGGCAGGGGCATTTCGACCCGCTGGTGGCTGCCCTGGCGCTGCTGACCGCCGGGCTTCTGCAAATCCTCTCTAACCTCGCCAACGATTACGGGGATGCCGTCAAGGGCAGCGATAAGCCCGACCGCATCGGGCCATTGCGCGGAATGCAGAAAGGGGTGATCACCCAGGAGGAGATGAAACGGGCGCTGATTATCACCGTCGCGCTGATCTGTCTTTCCGGGATTGCGCTGGTGCTGGTGGCCTGTAAAACCCCGGCGGATGCGGTTGGCTTCCTCGTGCTCGGTCTGCTGGCGATTGTCGCGGCCATTACCTATACCGTCGGCACCCGCCCTTACGGTTACATCGGGCTAGGGGATATCTCCGTGCTGGTCTTCTTCGGCTGGCTGAGCGTGATGGGCAGCTGGTATCTGCAGGCGCACTCGTTAATTCCTGCTCTGTTCCTGCCAGCCACCGCCTGCGGCATGCTGGCGACGGCGGTACTGAATATCAACAATCTGCGCGATATCGACAGCGATCGTCAGAACGGTAAAAACACTCTGGCGGTGCGGTTAGGCGCGGTGAATGCGCGCCGCTACCATGCCTGCCTGCTGATGGGTGCCCTGCTCTGTCTGGCGCTGTTTAACCTGCTTTCCCTGCACAGCCTGTGGGGCTGGCTGTTTGTACTCGCCACGCCGCTGCTGGTTAAACAGGCGCGCTACGTGATGCGCGAGCAGAGCGCCTCGGCCATGCCGCCAATGCTGGAACGCACGGTAAAAGGCGCACTGCTGACTAACCTGTTGTTCGTGATAGGGATTATTCTTAGTCAGACGCTAAATTAGCTGACAAATATCAATTAACAATTGATGATTTTGCCAACAATGCAATTCGCGCGATATACTGAAAACACTCGCAGCAACTGAACTTAAGCCTATGAAATACGATACCTCCGAGCTTTGTGACATCTACCAGGAAGATGTGAACGTCGTAGAACCGCTGTTTTCCAACTTTGGAGGACGGTCGTCGTTTGGCGGACAAATCATTACGGTGAAATGTTTTGAGGACAACGGGTTGCTGTACGATCTGCTCGAACAAAACGGCCGTGGACGCATTCTGCTGGTTGATGGTGGCGGCTCCGTGCGTCGCGCATTAGTTGATGCGGAACTTGCCCGTCTCGCCACCCAGAACGAGTGGGAAGGCATTGTGGTCTATGGCGCGGTACGTCAGGTGGATGACCTTGAAGAGTTGGACATCGGCATTCAGGCGATTGCGGCCATTCCGGTAGGTGCCGCAGGTGAAGGCATTGGCGAAAGCGACGTGCGCGTCAATTTCGGCGGCGTGACCTTCTTCTCCGGCGACCATCTCTATGCCGATAACACCGGCATTATCCTCTCTGAAGATCCGCTGGATATCGAGTAGAAAAAGAAGGCCATCTGTTTTAAGGAGATGGCCTTCTATTTTAATTATCTTTATTCGTATCGTAATGAGTGATATGTAGTTCAAACATCCCTTTCTTTTCCTCTACCGCTATGCTCATTGTTGCATGACGATCCTGATAGTTATCAATATAAGCTTCAAGCTTTTCGTGCTTCCTCTGAAGTTCACTCTTTTGGATACCGGTGAAAGTGAGTGTACTGATCTGCAAACCACTTCCTTCAACGGTTTGCTTCGTGAAGTACCAGTTCTCTGTGATCCTTGGTGCATCCTTCAGTGGTTTCGGTGTTAATAAGTAATATTGAATTAGATTGCCTTGTTTATAATATTCATCGGAAAATATTCTGGTCATTATTAAGGAATAGAGCACGGCCATCAGAACGAATAGAAAAACGATGATATGCCTACATTTCATATACGAACCTCCCTAACGACGGAAGGATCAGATACTGGCACAATAGAATCCATAAATGCAGGCAAATGGCCCGGGAATGGTTGGTGTTTTAGACTTTTATCTTCAGGGTCTGGAAACAGTAAGGGAAGTACACTTTTATTTTTAAATTGCCCAACAGGGCCATAGTAATCCCAGATGCGATAAGCTTTCTCTTTGGAACAAATGTCCAGGAAGGGGGTATAATCTGCATAGTTAACGGCCTGGCAAAAACCAAAAAGATTAGAAACCAAATCTTCTGCGCTGTATCCGCTATCCGTAATCAGAATATAGGGCCAAAAACCCTGCAAGGATTCAAAGCCGTGAGAAGTACTCATAAAAATGGATAAGGCCACACCTCTTAAAACCTCATCGCTTAAGCCTCTACGCACTAAAAAGCGTCTGTATATCCCGGTTGTGGCATTTAATCCTACGATTTTTCTGGACATGCTTTGATGATAATGAATTTCAAACCAGTCGGTGGCGTCTCTGCCAGGCATTATCATTTGTTGCCATAATCGTTCAGCGCCGGAGGGATTTGCGTGTCCTAAGTCAATCCATCCCAGATTTTCCGTATAAATGAGGCCTGATGGAGTATTACGGGTAATGTATCGGTCAGAATTATCAATAATCTCGCTTCGCTTTGTCATCTCGCATTCCTTGTGAGTAACATGTTGAGCGATCTTATTCCCGCAACATAAAAAAGGCATCCCTTGTGGATGCCTTTTTCAGGAATTCGGAATCAGACCTCTTCCATGCGCCCGAGCAGGGCATGCAGACGATCCTGCCAGCCGTTCTGCTGTTCGCGCAGCTGGTGGTTTTCACGCTCCAGCTCTTCACGTCCGTGCTGAGCAGTCTGAATTTCCTGCGACAGCGCGTTGTTTTTTTCTTTCAGCTCTTCGATTTCCATCTGCAGCAGGGTGATGGTATCAATCGCCTGCTGTACTTTCGATTCCAGTTTCTCAAACACTTCTAACGACATAATGCTACCTCTCCTGAATTTGCAAGGCGACGCTTGACGTAAACGCGCACAACACCTGGTGTCGATTGTATGGAGCCCCGCCCTCCCTGTCCAGCGGCAGACCGCGCAGATTGCGGTTTGCAACACTTTTCAGTCTCCTCCTGGTGCGTTTGTGCCATATACCCCTAAATTGTTAACACTTTAGTTAATAGAAAGCTTACTCCCCCTTTCGCTTACAGCAATTCTTGCCCGCTTTATGGCGCGTTATCGCTCATTTTGTTGACGCGGCACACACATTTTAAGTTCGATATTTCTCGTTTTTGTTCGTTAACGATAAATTAACACTATGTCTACAGGACATCGTGCCGGTCATGGCGACCGTCGCGCCAACAATAACCATTAATCATTTTCAGGATCCGATTATGAGTGAAACATCAACCTTAAAAGGCCAATGCATCGCAGAGTTCCTGGGTACTGGGTTGTTGATTTTCTTTGGCGTAGGATGTGTGGCTGCACTGAAAGTGGCGGGTGCCAGTTTCGGTCAGTGGGAAATCAGTGTGATCTGGGGTCTGGGCGTGGCGATGGCTATCTACCTGACGGCGGGTGTTTCGGGTGCGCACCTCAACCCTGCGGTCACCATCGCGCTGTGTCTGTTTGCCTGCTTCGACAAACGCAAGGTTGTGCCTTTTATTGTGGCGCAGTTTGCTGGTGCGTTTTGTGCAGCGGCGTTAGTTTACGGGCTCTATTACAATCTGTTTATCGACTTCGAGCAGACGCACCATATGGTGCGTGGCAGTACCGAAAGCCTTGAACTGGCGGGGATCTTCTCCACCTATCCGAACCCGCACATTAACTTTGTGCAGGCCTTCGCGGTAGAGATGGTGATCACCGCCATCCTGATGGGTACCATCCTGGCGCTGACCGATGACGGCAACGGCATTCCGCGCGGTCCGCTGGCGCCGCTGCTGATTGGCCTGCTGATTGCGGTGATCGGCGCATCGATGGGGCCACTGACCGGTTTCGCCATGAACCCGGCGCGCGACATCGGTCCGAAAGCCTTCGCCTTTATTGCCGGATGGGGTGACGTGGCCTTCACCGGTGGCAAAGATATTCCTTATTTCCTGGTGCCGCTGTTCGGCCCTATTGTAGGTGCTGCGCTGGGTGCCTTCGGCTATCGTAAATTGATTGGCCGCCACCTGCCATGTGACACCTGTGTCGTCGAAGAGGCCGAAGAGAAGGAAACCACCTCTGGCGCACACCAAAACGCTTCGCTGTAATCTGACTACGGGACCACAACTATGACCGACAAAAAATATATCGTTGCGCTCGACCAGGGCACGACCAGCTCCCGCGCTGTCGTTATGGATCATGACGCGAACATCGTCAGCGTGTCACAGCGCGAATTCGAGCAAATCTACCCTCGTCCAGGCTGGGTTGAACACGACCCAATGGAGATCTGGGCGTCACAAAGCTCAACGCTGGTAGAAGTACTGGCGAAAGCTGATATCAGTTCCGACGAGATTGCGGCGATTGGCATCACCAACCAGCGTGAAACGGCCATCGTCTGGGAACGCGAAACCGGTAAGCCGATTTACAACGCCATTGTCTGGCAGTGCCGCCGTACAGCGGACATCTGCGAGAAGCTCAAGCGCGACGGCATGGAAGAGTACGTGCGCAGCGCCACCGGCCTGGTGGTGGACCCCTACTTCTCCGGCACCAAGGTGAAATGGATCCTCGACCATGTCGAAGGCTCCCGCGAGCGGGCAAAACGCGGCGAACTGCTGTTCGGTACCGTAGATACCTGGCTTATCTGGAAGATGACTCAGGGGCGCGTTCACGTCACCGATTACACCAACGCCTCGCGCACCATGCTGTTTAACATCCACGATCTGGACTGGGATGACAAAATGCTGGACGCACTGGACATCCCGCGCGCCATGCTGCCGCAGGTGCGTAAGTCGTCTGAAGTTTACGGTCAGACCAACATCGGCGGTAAAGGCGGCACCCGTATTCCTATCGCCGGGATCGCCGGTGACCAGCAGGCAGCGCTGTTTGGCCAGCTGTGCGTAAAAGAGGGGATGGCGAAGAACACCTACGGCACCGGCTGCTTTATGCTGATGAACACCGGCGAGAAGGCGGTGAAATCGGAGCATGGCCTGCTGACCACCATCGCCTGCGGCCCACGCGGCGAGGTGAATTACGCCCTGGAGGGCGCGGTGTTTATGGCAGGCGCGTCCATTCAGTGGCTGCGCGATGAGATGAAACTGATCAGCGACGCCTTCGACTCGGAATATTTCGCCACCAAGGTGAAAGACACCAACGGCGTGTACGTCGTGCCGGCCTTTACCGGCCTGGGCGCCCCCTACTGGGACCCCTACGCCCGCGGCGCGATTTTCGGCCTGACGCGTGGGGTAAACTCTAATCACATCATCCGCGCCACGCTGGAGTCGATTGCCTTCCAGACCCGCGATGTACTGGAAGCGATGCAGGCCGACTCCGGCATTCGTCTGCACGCCCTGCGCGTGGATGGCGGCGCGGTGGCGAACAACTTCCTGATGCAGTTCCAGTCCGACATTCTGGGTACCCGCGTGGAACGCCCGGAAGTGCGTGAAGTGACGGCGCTGGGTGCGGCCTATCTTGCCGGTCTGGCGGTCGGTTTCTGGCAGAACCTGGACGAACTGCAGGAGAAAGCGGTCATTGAGCGCGAATTCCGTCCGGGCATCGAAACCACCGAGCGTAACTACCGCTACAGTGGCTGGAAGAAAGCCGTGAAACGCGCGCTGGCCTGGGAAGAGCACGACGAATCATAACACCTCCCCCTCACCCCGTCGGGGTGAGGGGTCCAAACCGCCTCCCCCACTCTGTGATAAACTTCGTGCAATTCCTTTTGATTGCACGAGTATCTGATGAAACGTGAACTTGCTATCGAGTTTTCCCGCGTAACCGAAGCCGCCGCTCTGGCAGGCTACAAGTGGCTTGGCCGTGGTGATAAAAATACCGCTGACGGCGCAGCCGTCCATGCCATGCGCATCATGCTTAACCAGGTCAACATCGATGGCACCATCGTGATTGGTGAAGGTGAGATCGACGAAGCGCCCATGCTGTTTATCGGCGAAAAGGTCGGTACCGGCAACGGCGATGCGGTGGATATCGCGGTAGACCCCATTGAAGGCACCCGCATGACCGCTATGGGTCAGGCTAACGCCCTGGCGGTACTCGCTGTGGGCGATAAAGGTACCTTCCTCAACGCGCCCGATATGTATATGGAGAAGCTGATTGTCGGCCCTGGCGCAAAAGGGGTTATCGACCTTAATCTGCCGCTGGCGGAAAACCTGCGTAATATCGCCGCCGCGCTCAATAAGCCGTTGAGCGAACTGACGGTCACCATTCTGGCGAAACCGCGTCACGATGCGGTCATCGCCCAGATGCAGCAGTTAGGCGTGCGCGTCTTTGCCATTCCCGATGGCGACGTGGCGGCCTCCATCCTCACCTGCATGCCGAACAGCGAAGTGGACGTACTGTACGGCATCGGCGGCGCACCGGAAGGGGTGGTTTCTGCTGCGGTCATCCGCGCCCTCGACGGTGATATGCATGGCCGTCTGCTGGCCCGCCATGACGTAAAAGGCGATAGCGAAGAGAACCGCCGCATCGGTGAGCAGGAGCTGGCCCGCTGTGCCGCAATGGGCATCGAGGCCAATACCGTGCTGCGTCTGGATGATATGGCGCGCAGCGATAACGTTATCTTCTCGGCGACCGGCATCACCAAAGGCGATCTGCTGGACGGCATCACCCGCAAAGGCAATATGGCCACCACCGAAACGCTGCTGATCCGCGGTAAGTCACGCACCATCCGCCGCATCCAGTCGATTCACTATCTCGACCGTAAAGATCCGGACGTGCAGACCCACATTCTGTAAAACCGTTTGATCAATTGAGCTTTCCGGCCCGCCCGGGCTGGAAATCTCCCTCTCAGGTAAGGAAGATAGATCCCGAGATCAGTACAGGAGAACATCATGGCAGACTGGGTAACAGGTAAAGTCAAAAAGGTAGAGTTCTGGACCGATGCGCTATTTAGCCTCACCGTTCATGCACCCATCCAGCCTTTCACGGCCGGGCAATTTGCCAAGCTGGGGCTGATGATCGACGGCGAACGCGTGCAGCGCGCCTACTCCTATGTCAACGCGCCGGATAATCCGGATCTCGAGTTCTACCTTGTCACCGTTCCCGATGGCAAACTCAGCCCGCGCCTGGCGGCACTTAAACCCGACGATGAGATCCAGATTGTCAGCGAAGCCGCAGGCTTCTTCGTGCTGGATGAAGTGCCAGACTGCGAGACGCTGTGGATGCTGGCAACCGGTACCGCCATCGGCCCTTACCTGTCGATCCTGCAATACGGGCAGGACCTGGATCGCTTTAAAAATATCGTTCTCGTGCATGCCGCGCGCTACGCCGCAGACCTGAGCTACCTGCCGCTGATGCAGGAACTGCAGAAGCGTTATGAAGGGAAAGTGAAAATCCAGACGGTGGTGAGCCGTGAAACGGTGCCGGGGTCACTCCACGGGCGCGTACCGGCCCTGATTGAAAATGGCGAACTGGAAGCCGCCGTGGGTCTGAAGATGGAGGCCGACACCAGCCACGTGATGCTATGTGGCAACCCGCAAATGGTGCGTGATACCCAACAGCTCCTGAAAGAGACCCGGCAAATGACCAAGCATTTACGCCGTCGGCCGGGCCATATGACCGCAGAACACTACTGGTAATTAGCGGTACTTTACGTCGATCGTATCTTTACCGTATTTATTCTCGCCCTGGGTGCCCACAAACGCGCCCAGGTCGACAATGATCATCACAAAAATAATGGTAGTGATCAGCCTGCCCACTACCCACGGCAGCATGGAGGGCAGCATCGACCAGTTGCCTGCCAGCAGCATCCACGCCAGTATCACCAGCAGTGCCCACAATCCCGAACGTCCACGATCGTGCAGACGTTTTACTAACACCGCCGCGGTCGGCCACAGCAGCGACACCAGCGCGAAGGCTGCCGTCTGGGTGTTCAACCAGGCGTTATTGGCAAAAATAAACAGAGCCAGCATGGCGACAATCCATACGCCAATCCAGATCCAAAAATCACGGCGTCCAATACGCCCTTTGAATGAAAACAACCACTGCTGTATGGTCATGTCAGGTTCCTAAAAGTCATCGCGGCGCGTAGTTTACCCTGGAGTCGCCTCCTTTTGACAAGCCAGCCGGATCCCGTTTTAATCGTGGGCAGTAACATTCAGAGACTTTATTGATGAAGATGTGGTTTCACCTTATTTGGCTGGGTTTAACGCTGTTAAGCGCAAGCGCACCTCTGCGTGCTGCTGAGACTTCCGTATCGGCTACCGCACCCTATGTGATGCCGGGCGCGCCGACCTTTGATCAGTCGATCAGCCTGTTCCGTGAAGCCTTCAATCAGGACAATCCAAAGCTGCCGCTCAATGAGTTTCGCTCCATTGATGGCACCCGCGACACCCCGAACCTGACCCGGGCTGCCAGCAAAATTAATGAGAATTTGTACGCCTCGACGGCGCTTGAGCGCGGAACCCTCAAAATCAAAAGTATGCAGATTACCTGGCTGCCGATTCAGGGGCCGGAGCAGAAAGCCGCCAAAGCCAAAGCGCTGGAGTATATGAGCGCCATTTTACGGGCCTTTACCCCTGCCCTGACCAAAGCGCAAAGCCAGCAAAAGCTGCAAAAGCTCCTCACAGCCGGTAAAAACAAGCGTTATTACGCCGAAACGGAAGGCGCGGTTCGCTATGTTGTGGCAGATAACGGCGAAAAGGGGCTGACCTTCGCTGTTGAACCGATTAAGCTGGCGCTATCTGAGGCACTCGGCGGGTCGAATTAATGACAAAAAGCAAAGCCTTTCGAGGGAAAATCTCTATACTGATTCACAGACCATGCTGCCCTGTCGGGCGGCCATATTCCTTAATTCGCTCTTGAGCGTGGAGAATTGAAATGCGACATCCTTTAGTGATGGGTAACTGGAAACTGAACGGCAGCCGCCACATGGTAAACGAGCTGGTAACTAACCTGCGTAAAGAGCTGGCTGGTGTGACTGGCTGTGCTGTTGCTATCGCTCCGCCGGACATGTACCTGGATATGGCTAAGAAAGCGGCTGACGGCAGCCACATCGTTCTGGGTGCCCAGAACGTTGACGTTAACCTGTCTGGCGCGTTCACCGGTGAAACCTCCGCTGAAATGCTGAAAGATATCGGCGCAAAATACATCATTATTGGCCACTCTGAGCGTCGTACCTACCACAAAGAGTCCGACGAGTTCATCGCCAAGAAATTCGCTGTGCTGAAAGAGCAGGGTCTGATCCCGGTTCTGTGCATCGGTGAAACCGAAGCAGAAAACGAAGCGGGCAAAACCGAAGAAGTCTGCGCACGTCAGATCGACGCAGTCCTGACCACTCAGGGCGCAAGCGCGTTCGAAGGTGCGGTCATTGCTTACGAGCCAGTATGGGCGATCGGTACCGGCAAATCTGCCACCCCAGCACAAGCTCAGGCCGTTCACAAATTCATCCGTGACCACATTGCGAAAGCCGACGCGAAAGTGGCTGAGCAAGTGATCATCCAGTACGGCGGTTCCGTAAACGCATCTAACGCAGCAGAGCTGTTCACCCAGCCGGACATCGACGGCGCGCTGGTTGGCGGCGCATCCCTGAAAGCAGACGCTTTCGCGGTGATCGTTAAAGCAGCAGAAGCAGCGAAACAGGCGTAAGAGCCTTTGTGGCGGGTGGCGCTTCGCTGACCCGCCCTACGATACTCCAGGCCCGGTAAGCGCCAGCGCTACCGGGCTTTTTTACAGCCGTCCCAGCAGGCTAAACCACAGATAATCCAGCGGCAATAGCACCAGATAGGTTGCCACCGCCAGCGCCAGACAGAGCAGCATCCCCGCCCGTGCAGGCACCCTTCCCAGTCCCATCGCCACCACAATCGGCGACGCCTGATACGGCAGCAGCGGCGTGGAATACCCCAGCACCTGAATCATAATCACCGACAGCAGCGGAAAGCCGGTGGCGTCCGAGAAGCTTTGCGCCAGGGTGGTATACAGCGCCGGTACGCCGTTGGCGGTCATAATGAAATTCAGGGCGGTGGTGATGCCGGTCAGGGCCAGGAAACTGGTGAACGGCGCATCGGCATCCAGGGGCATTACCCGCATCAGCGCTTCGCCCACCGCACTGCCAATACCGGTTTGCGTCACGGTGATCGCCAGCCCGAGAATACCCGCCACATAAATACAGGTGCGCATGTTCACCCCGGCCGAGAACTCCTCCCCGGTGATAAAGCCGACCCGCGGCAGCATTACCACAATCGACGCCGCAAGCCCGGTCCATGCCGGTCCAATGCCGTGCCAGCTTTCAGTTACCCACATCACCAGCACCACCGCCAGCAGCCAGGCGAGGCGTTTTTCGTCGCGGCCCATCGGCTCCGGCGGAGTCAAATCCTTCGCCGGTTTTGGCGCGCCGGGGAACAGCCAGCAGATCAGGCCGATCAGGATCAGACCCTTGAGAATACCCAGCACAGGCGTGTGCAGCAGCAGGTACGGAACATAGTTAAGATGGATGCCGTACGAGCCTTCCGCCGCCCCGCTCATCACCAGATTAGGTACGTTGGCCGGAAGGATGGTGGCCGATAGCTGGAAGGTGCCAAACCCCACCGCCAGCGCCAGGCCGAACCACGCCCGCGTACCGTCCGCAATGCCCGCCCGCTTCGCCATCGCCGCCACGATGGGCATCAGCAGCGCGATGCGCCCCATGTTGGAGGGCATCACAAACGCCAGCGCATAGGTGAGCAGCACTACGCTTGCCACCATCAGCGGCCAGGAGTCGGTCAGCCTGGCCGACAGCGCCCGCGCCGCCCTGTCCGCCAGCCCGGTTTTGCGGATCGCCACCCCCAACACAAATCCGCTGAACACCAGCCAGAATGCTGACGAGGCAAAACCGCCAAAAATCACCTCCGGCGGGGCAATACGCGCGATCATCGCCGCAGTAAAGAACAGCAGCGCGGTGAGGAATTCCGGCAGCAGCGAGGTGGCCCACAGAATGATAGTGACGACGATAATCAGCGAGGGCAGAAACAGCGGGTGAGTGAACCAGAGCGACATGCCTGTCTCCTGTAGAATTTTTCAGCAAGTCTACGGCGACAGGCAGGACGAGTAAACGCTATTTATGGTGGGGTTCATTCAGGATAGTGCATTGATGATCCTGTAATTCCTCAGCGGAAGCGAGGTTAAACGTCAGCAGGTTGCGCTCGGTTGCCAACAGGATAAACGATCCGTCCGCCTGCTGCGCCATCGCCAGCGCAAAGCGTCCCATATGGTCGCGCGCTTCCGGCAGCTCTTCTGCCAGCATCATAAACGGGCTGCGTTTCACCAGCTCCGCTTCCGTCACCCGACGCGCCAGGTATTCATTCCCCTCCAGTCCGCCGGGGAACGGCAGCCACTGGGTGCTGATTTGCCCCTGACTGGCATTGAGCTTCTCGCGCACGTCCGGGCGCAGGCAGGAGATATGGATATGAAAATGATTTTGCGTGCGACCGGTCGGGGAGTTGATGGTCAGTGAAACTGCACTGTCGGGTACGTTGCTTCCCCGCTTCATGCTCATAAAGTGGCGCGACTGCCACGCCAGCCAGAAGAAATTGGGCGTCTGAGCCTCGGTCAGAAGCGGGCTTTCGGTACCGTTGATGCGGTACGTGGGCATCAGCAGATATTGCAGCGGCCCGTTGCGATCTTTAAACACCACATATCCCGCCTCCGTTTTTACCAGCGCACAGGGCGACGGGTTACGGTTCTGCATCTGACCAGGCACACACTGGTCGAGAACGATATGCCGCAATGCGTTTGGGTTACCCGCTTTCAGCCAGAACCCGACACCTGCCGCGAGCGCAATCACAACCAGTACCAGCACGATTATTTTTTTCACAGCGCATTCCCTGTATCCACCTGACGCCAAAGAGTAACGCATAAAAATGAACAAATAAAAAACCCGGTGGATTTCTCACACCGGGTCCCGTGTCGTTCTTCAAAAAATACTTAACGCTTGCTGATCTGATCGAAGGTGCCGCCATTCGAGAAGTGATCTTTCTGCGCTTTCGTCCAGCCGCCGAAGACCTCATCGATAGTGAAGAGCTTCAGTTTCGGGAAGGCGTTCTCATACTTCTTCGCCACCGCCTCATCACGTGGACGGTAGAAATTCTTCGCGGCGATCTCCTGGCCTTCCGGGGAGTAAAGGTATTTCAGGTAGGCTTCCGCCACGGCCTGGGTGCCTTTCTTATCCACTACTTTATCGACAACGGAGACGGTTGGCTCAGCCAGAATGGATTCGCTTGGGGTGACAATTTCAAATTTGTCTTTACCCAGTTCGTTCGTCGCCAGCAGCGCTTCGTTTTCCCACGCAATCAGCACATCACCAATGCCGCGTTCAACGAAGGTGTTGGTTGCGCCACGCGCGCCGGAGTCCAGCACTTCGACGTTTTTGAACAGCGCTTTCACGAAATCCTGCGCTTTGGCCTGATCGCCATTGTTCTGGTGCAGGGCGTAGCCCCAGGCTGCCAGGTAGTTCCAGCGTGCGCCGCCAGAGCTTTTTGGGTTTGGAGTGATGACCGATACGCCCGGCTTAACCAGATCGTTCCAGTCATGGATCTGTTTCGGGTTACCTTTGCGGACCAGGAAAACGATGGTGGAGGTATACGGCGCGGAGTTGTCCGGCAGGCGTTTGATCCAGTTTTTATCGATACGGCCGCGTTCCGCGATAGCGTCCACGTCGTATGCCAGCGCCAGGGTCACGACGTCGGCTTCAATGCCGTTAATCACCGAGGTCGCCTGCTTGCCGGAGCCACCATGGGACTGGCGGATCACGACGTTATCGCCGGTTTCCTGTTTCCAGTGTGCGGCGAACGCTTTGTTGTACTGCTCGTACAGTTCACGCGTCGGATCGTAAGACACGTTCAGTAACTGAATATCCTTTGCCAGAATGCTGGTCGATGCCAGCAATAACGTTAAACCCACGCCCCATTTATTCATCGCCCAACTCTCTTAATGTTGTGTTTGATGAGTGCAGGGTGCCAGAAAGCGAACCAATGATTAAAGAATAAAAAAAGATTGGCTATAACATAGGGGAATAAAAAGAGGGGATAAGGGCACAAAAAAGCCGGGTGGCAGCTACGCTTTACCCGGCCTACGAACCATGCTTTTGTAGGCCCGGTCAGCGCAGCGCCACCGGGCAACAGCCGCCGATCAGTACAGCTTTTTCGCGCACTCCAGCCAGTCACCTTTGAATGGACGCTTCATATTTTCAATAGCGTCGATGATGTCATGGTGAACCAGTTTTTCGTTCTGAATGCCGACGCAACGACCGCCAAAGCCCTGCTGCAGCAGTTCAATCGCGTAAGCGCCCATACGGGATGCCAGGATACGGTCGTAAGGACCCGGAGAGCCACCACGCTGGATGTGGCCAAGAACGGTCGCGCGGGTTTCGCGTTTGGTTTCGGCTTCAATGTACTTCGCCAGCTCGTCAACGTCGCAGATGTGCTCGGTGATGGCAACGATGGCGTGTTTCTTACCTTTGGCGATACCGGCTTTGATTTCTGCCACCAGATCTTCACGGCTGAATTCCACTTCCGGCACCACGATGAACTCACAGCCGCCCGCAATCGCCGCCGCCAGGGTCAGGTCGCCACAGTAGCGGCCCATCACTTCGACGATAGAGATACGCTGGTGAGAAGAAGAGGTGTCGCGCAGACGGTCAATCGCCTCTACAACGGTGCCCAGCGCAGTGAAGTAACCGATGGTGTAGTCGGTGCCTTTGATGTCGTTGTCGATGGTGCCTGGCAGACCGATGCATGGGAAGCCCATTTCAGTCAGGCGTTTTGCCCCCATGTAGGAACCGTCACCGCCGATAACAACCAGCGCGTCCAGGCCGCGTTTTTTCATGTTCTCGATAGCCACTTCACGGATGCGCTCATCGCGGAATTCCGGGAAACGCGCGGAGCCCAGGAAGGTACCGCCACGGTTAATCATGTCGGACACGCTGTAGCGGTCGAGCTGCACCATACGATCTTCATACAGGCCCAGATAACCGTCATAGATACCAAAAACTTCCAGACCTTCCGTCAACGCTGCGCGCACTACACCACGAATTGCTGCGTTCATGCCGGGCGCATCACCGCCGCTTGTCAACACACCGATTTTCTTAATCATGACTACCTCTGAACTTAGGAATGCAAAAATGAAATCTGTTGCCGGAAGACGTCCTATCGACCAACGAATAGTGCAAATAGTATATCAATCACTTCCCGCTGAATTGATTCAGGTCAGACCAAATGGCGGTTATTTTTCCACAAAATGCTGCCCCGGTTCACTTTTTTACAACGAATTACGAAAGCCCAAAATGTCCAGTACCTGGCTTAGGCACGACTGAGCAGGGATCCTGGTGAATAATGACATCTGACCCCGGGAAACGCTGCAAAATCGCCTGTTCAACCTGTTCCGCCACCAGATGGGCCTGAACGAGCGGCAGGTTATCTTCCATTTCTAAATGAATCTGAATAAAGCGGGTCGGCCCTGACTGCCGCGTGCGAAGATCGTGAGCGCCGCTGACGCCGGGCCAGGAGGTCACAATTTCAAAGATTTCATGCCGTTCTGCGTCTGGCAGTGCGCGATCGAGCAGGGATTGCACCGCATCGTACCCCATACGCAACGCACTGTATAAAATATAGAATCCAATCCCTAACGCAAATAACGCATCGGCCCGGTGCCAGCCATACCAGGCCAGACCGAGCGCAATAAGAATCGCACCGTTCATCATAACATCAGACTGATAATGAAGCATATCTGCCCGTACCGCCTGACTCTGCGTTTTACGCACCACCCAGCGCTGGAACGTTACCAGAACTAATGTGCTTATAAGTGCAATAACGGTTACCACCACGCCGACGCCCGGATCTTTCATCGGCGACGGGGTATACAGATGCTGAATGCCGGTCAAAAAGAGGAACAGCGCTGAACCCGAAATAAACATGCTTTGCGCCAGTGCCGCCAGCGACTCCGCTTTACCATGACCAAAGGTATGCTCTTCGTCTGCCGGCTGTAACGAGTAACGCACCACCCACAGGTTCGTCACCGAGGCGGCAATATCCACCAGGGAGTCCACCAGCGCCGCCAGAATACTGACCGAACCGGTATACCACCACGCGAAGATTTTAATGACTAACAGGCACGACGCCATGACCGTCGCGGCGATTGCGGCCCGGCTCACCAGCCGTCCATAGGATTGATTCATAAACACTCCTGTCACGCTATGCCGCTAGTATAACGGATGCAGAGGAGTCAATAAGATGAATAAACGGTTAACGCATTTTAATGATGGGCAAAAAAAACCCCCACATCATGTGGGGGAAGACAGGGATGGTGTCTATGGCAAGGAAAACAGGGTTTACTGGTTACTACGGGTGTTGCTACTAAAAAGCGTCGATTCAGCGTTCTTCTGCATCCGTGCAACCTCGCGCAACTGGTCCATACGTTGCTGGTGTTTCTGGTTCAAAACCGCTTGCTGCTCTGGCGTTAGCAGGTGAAACATCTGGTTGCGGACCCGGGCCATTTCGACCTGGCGGGCAACCTGTTCCTGCGCCATTTTGTTTGCCTGAGCGCGCACAGCGTTTTCGTCAAAATTTTCTGCGGTGACAAGGCGGTGCATTGTCTCCATTTCGCTAACATTAACAGGGGGCTGGTCATGACGAGCCCGCTGCATCAGATCTCGCATCTGTTGACGCTGATGTTCGGTTAAACTTATGCCGTCGAACATATGGCCCTGGCCACTCTGCTGCGCGATGCCCTCCGATGAAGGACGGTTATCGCCGGTGATGACTCCAGCCGCCTGGCTAAATGCACTAAACGCCAGCGTTGAGGCCATGACGGCAGCGGTAACTATGCGCATCACTTACTCCCAAAATCTTTCGTGTCGCGATTCAACGAGAACCAGTCTACGATTCAGGCTGCAAACATGCGTCAGGGGGTGTAAAACAACGTAAAGTCATGGATTAGATAGCCTTGATGACGTAATTTCTGCCTCGGAGGTATTTAAACAATGAATAAAATCCTGTTAGTTGATGATGACCGAGAGCTGACATCCCTTTTAAAGGAGTTGCTCGACATGGAAGGCTTTGACGTGTCGGTTGCCCATGATGGGGAGCAGGCGCTGAGCCTACTCGACGATAGCATCGACTTGCTTTTGCTCGACGTCATGATGCCGAAGAAAAATGGTATCGACACCCTTAAAGAGCTGCGCCAGACACACCAGACCCCCGTTATTATGCTGACCGCGCGCGGCAGCGAACTTGACCGCGTGCTCGGCCTTGAGCTGGGCGCTGATGACTATCTGCCAAAACCGTTTAACGACCGCGAGCTGGTGGCGCGTATTCGGGCGATCCTGCGCCGTTCGCACTGGAGCGAGCAGCAGCAGAACACCGACAACGGTTCCCCTACCCTGGAAGTGGACTCCCTGAGCCTCAATCCAGGCCGCCAGGAAGCGAGCTTTGACGGCCAGGCGCTGGAGCTGACCGGCACCGAATTCACCCTGCTTTACCTGCTGGCGCAGCATCTGGGCCAGGTGGTATCGCGTGAACATCTGAGCCAGGAAGTGCTGGGTAAACGGCTGACGCCGTTCGATCGCGCCATTGATATGCACATCTCGAACCTGCGCCGTAAGCTGCCGGAGCGCAAAGATGGTCACCCGTGGTTTAAAACCCTGCGTGGACGCGGCTATCTGATGGTTTCCGCTTCATGATAGGTAGCTTAACCGCCCGCATCTTCGCCATTTTCTGGCTGACGCTGGCACTGGTTTTAATGCTGGTTTTGATGTTGCCAAAACTCGACTCACGCCAGATGACGGAGCTCCTCGACAGCGAGCAACGTCAGGGTGTGATGATCGAGCAACACGTAGAAGCAGAGCTGGCCACCGATCCACCCAATGATTTGATGTGGTGGCGCAGGCTGTTTCGCGCTATCGAAAAATGGGCGCCTCCCGGACAACGCCTGCTGCTGGTGACCAGCGAAGGTCGCGTGATTGGTGCGGACCGCAATGAAATGCAGATCATCCGTAACTTCATTGGCCAGGCAGATAACGCCGATCACCCGCAAAAGAAAAAATATGGTCGGGTAGAGATGGTGGGGCCGTTCTCCGTCAATGACGGGGAGGATAATTACCAGCTCTACCTGATCCGCCCGGCGAGCAGCTCCCAGTCCGACTTTATCAACCTGCTGTTTGACCGCCCGCTGCTGCTGCTGATTGTCACCATGCTGGTGAGTTCACCGCTGTTGTTGTGGCTCGCATGGAGCCTGGCGAAGCCGGCGCGCAAACTGAAAAACGCCGCGGATGAAGTGGCGCAGGGCAACCTGCGACAGCACCCGGAACTGGAAGCCGGGCCGCAGGAGTTCCTGGCGGCAGGGGCCAGCTTTAACCAGATGGTGACGGCGCTGGAGCGGATGATGACCACCCAGCAGCGTCTGCTCTCTGATATCTCCCACGAGCTGCGTACCCCGCTGACGCGTCTGCAACTGGGCACCGCCCTGCTGCGCCGCCGCAGTGGTGAGAGCAAGGAGCTGGAGCGTATCGAAACGGAAGCCCACCGTCTGGACAGCATGATCAACGACCTGCTGGTGATGTCGCGCAATCAGCAGAAAAACGCGCTGGTCAGCGAAACGATGAAGGCTAACCACCTCTGGGGTGAAGTGCTGGATAACGCCGCCTTCGAAGCGGAGCAGATGGGTAAATCGTTCACCGTTAATTTCCCGCCGGGCCCATGGCCGCTGTACGGTAACCCGAATGCGCTGGAAAGCGCGCTGGAGAATATCGTCCGTAACGCCCTGCGCTATTCGCATACCAAAATCGAGGTGGCGTTCTCGGTGGATAAAGACGGCATTACCATTAACGTGGATGACGATGGTCCTGGCGTCAGCCCGGAAGATCGCGAGCAGATTTTCCGTCCGTTCTACCGTACTGACGAAGCCCGCGACCGTGAATCTGGCGGCACCGGGCTGGGTCTGGCGATTGTCGAAACCGCCATTCAGCAGCATCGCGGTTGGGTGAAAGCGGACGACAGCCCGCTGGGTGGGTTGCGTTTAACCCTCTGGCTGCCGTTGTATAAACGTTCGTAGTTATTATGCCGGGTGGCGGCTTCGCCTTACCCGGCCTGGTTTCCCCACAATCTCCGCGAATTATTCTCGATCTTCCCGCTTAAACGCCGTTTCTGCATGGTTCTGGTCCAGCTTGTTGACAGGCCCGCCGCCGCCAGCAAATGCTGATACTGTTCGTCGTCAAACGGCATATGCCAGGCGATAGCGCAGGCATCATGTACCGATACGTCGCTCAGGCGTGACACCAGCTCCAGGGGCGCATCCGCCGATACCTGCCCTGCCAGCACCACCCGATAGAGCCAGCCGGTTTTCGCCGCGTTCTGCATCTGCGTAGCCATATCGCTGATGCCGAAATGGAAGTTGAGTTTGAAGCACGGCGAGCGCGGCTGGGTCACCTGGATCAGGGCATCCCCCCAGCGAAAGATGTCGCCGATAAAGACGTTCTCCTCCGTCAGCCCCTCGGTTGAGAGGTTTTCGCCAAACGCCGGGGCGACAAAGAGATCGGCCTGAGCGGGAAATTCCCTTGCCCAGTGCTGATAGTGCTCTCGCGGATAGTGGCACAGCGCGCGATCGGGCCCGCCGTGGATCTTCTTTTCCGCCTGCTCGTCACCTGCCAGTCCAAGGTCGGTTAAGGTCAGCTCACCGTCGACCTGCACTTTAGCAATTGCGCTCGGGCGGCTGCCGTCGTAGTCCCTTACCTTGCCTGTAAACACGTTCACCGGGTAATGCATCTCTACTCCTTCAGATACAAAAAAAGCGAGTCATCAGACTCGCTTCTCACAGAAGGCTTTGCAACCTTATTTTTTAGCAGCGAAACGTGCCGCAGCTTCGTCCCAGTTGACGACGTCCCAGAAGGCTTTGATGTAGTCCGGGCGACGGTTCTGGAATTTCAGGTAGTAAGCGTGTTCCCACACGTCCAGGCCCAGGATTGGGAAACCGGATGCGCCAGAGATCGCTTCGCCCATCAGCGGGGAGTCCTGGTTAGCCGTAGAGACTACCGCCAGTTTGTCGCCTTTCAGAACCAGCCACGCCCAGCCGGAGCCGAAACGGGTAGCAGCCGCTTTTTCAAACTCAGCTTTGAAGTTCTCAACGGAGCCGAAGTCGCGCTCGATAGCGGATTTCAGGTCGCCCTGCAGGGTAGTGCCGGTTTTCAGGCCTTTCCAGAACAGGCTGTGGTTAGCATGGCCGCCCGCGTTGTTACGCAGTACGGTTTTCTTGTCGGCTGGCAGTTGATCCAGTTTGGTGATCAGCTCTTCAACCGGCAGGCTCGCGAATTCTGGCAGGCTTTCCAGCGCCGCGTTGGCGTTGTTAATGTAAGTCTGGTGGTGTTTGGTGTGATGGATTTCCATCGTCTGCTTGTCGAAATGCGGCTCCAGGGCGTCGTAAGCGTACGGCAGGGATGGCAGGGTATAGCTCATAATCATCTCCATTATTGTCGGGCGGCAAACGTGTTAATGCCGCGTAAGCAGTTGGTTCATTATAGTTAATTAAATGATATTGAAAATGTTTATCAATGCCGTAGTTTTAATATGGTTATAACTTTTCGTTATGTCACTGATCTGGCGGGGGCTGCGGAGAAGTCAGGGATAGAGCCGGGATTCTATTACGCGGCGTTATGGCTGCGGTGGCGCCACTGAACCGGGGTCATCCCTACTTCGCGGTTAAACACCACCGAGAAGTAGTTGCTGTCCTCAAAGCCGCACTGCATCGCCACTTCGCTGACCATCAGCTCGGTATGTTGCAACAGATACTGGGCGTGACAAATCCGCAGCTGACGCAGATAGTGGTTCACCGTCATGCCGGTCTGGGTGCGAAACTGCTGGCGCAGGGCGCGCTCGCTGCACTGCTCCTGCTCGCAAAACTTCTCCAGCACAAAGCTGCGGTTCAGGCTGCCGGACAGCGCGGTGATGAGCTTATCCAGCAGCGCTTCCGGCTCGCTGGCGGTCGGGTTGTCCGGGGCGTAGCGGTAACGTTTGAGCATGATCGTCAGCTGGGCAAATAGCAGCTCGGCCATGTCGAACGCGTGGGGATCGTTTTTCAGGCTCTCCTGCTCCAGCTGGGCGATCACCGGGCGCACCTGGGCCATACCGTTGCTGCCCAGCCGCCAGTGCGGTGCCCCGCGGGCGTTCATAAAGCCAGGGATGTTGGTACTCCAGTCCACGTTGAGCTTCAGCCGGTCGGGGCAGTAGATGATGTTCTGCAGCACCAGATCGTTCACCGAGGCGTAGGAGTGTTTGTCTTCCGCGCGGATGTAAAACAGGTCACCGCGGGTAATACGGTAGGGGCGATCGTTGAGGATATGCAGGCCGTTGCCGCGCCACACCAGCACCAGCTCGCAGAAATCATGGGTATGTTCGGCAAAGACGTTCTGCGGATAGCGGTCCGCTACCGCGACGGCCTGAGCAGCGGATGCAAAAAAATCGGCTCTGCGAAGAATCAATTGTCCTGCCACGTCACAACCTCACCGGGGAATAACCTGACATTATTACCCGCTTTACGGCAATAAAACGGTGATTTTCCTCGCGTTACTGAAGTGAAGCATCCCGGCCCTGGCGAATATCGCGCGGCGACCAGCTAAATTCCCGGCGAAACAGGGTCGAAAAATGGTTACTGTCGCCGAAACCGCAGCGATAGGCGATGTCCGTGACGCTATCATCGGTATGGCGCAGCAGATGCCGCGCTTTAATCAGCCGCAGCCGGTTGAGGTAGCGCTGCGGCGTCTGCCCGGTGTGCTGTTTAAGCTGGCGATGCAGGGTGCGCAGCGAAAGAGAGAAGTTATCCGCCAGCGTCTCCCAGCAGACATCCTCCGCGTAGTGATCTTCCAGCCAGGCCATCAGCTGGTTGAGGCGGGCGTCGTTATCCGCCGTCCCTTCGACCAGGCTGCCGCGGCGCAGCAGCACCAGCAGCTGCATAAAGAGGATTTCACGGCTGGCGAGGGCGTGGGTCTCCTGCCCCTCTTCAGCCTGCTCCATCTGGCTCACCAGCTGGCGCACCTGTTGCAGCGTGGTCTGGTTCACCCGCCAGTGCGACGGATAGTGCCCGTCCTGCTCCTGGGGCAGCAGCTGATTCAATCCCGACAAAAACTGGAACGCCTCCGGGGAGCGATAGAGCACGTTGGTCAGGCACAGGTTATCGGTATGTTCATACATGTGCCGGTCATGATCGCGCACGAAACACACCGTTCCGCCGCTGATGGTGTACGGCTGGCCGTTGAAGACATGGATACCCGTACCGTGCTCCACGATCACAATCTCATGAAAATCATGATGATGTTCCGGAAAGGCAGCCTGGGGCAGCCGCGGCTCAATCGCCACAGGCGAGTGGCCTGAAGGAAAAAAATCCACGCTGTGCAGTACGGTCATAACGGGTCACCAGATGATAAGAGTTCTCAAAATAGTAATTTAGGGCTCCCCGCCTCACCTTAAATTTTCGACAGCAAATGGCGCAAACCCTGTCGCTTTTTCAAGAAGCGGCGGGAAAGATCTGGAAATGCGGTCACCGTCACATCGCCTGCAAGAGCCGTTAAAAACAGAAAATGTGAACTCTCTCACGTTCATCTTTGCTTTCTTGCCAGCGCCTGAAATGCACTGTCAGTGGCAAGAAGGTCGCCTTTCCTTCCCTTTTTTACACTGTCCGGCAATGACTTCAGGAAGGACCGGACCATGACTTTTCGCCATTGTGTGGCTGTCGATTTAGGCGCATCCAGCGGCCGGGTGATGCTGGCAAGCTACCACCGCGAGGCGCGCACGCTTCAGCTTCGCGAAATCCACCGTTTCGTTAACTGTCTGCAAAAGCGGGACGGCTTTGACTGCTGGGATATCGACACCCTGGAAGCGGAGATCCGCACCGGGCTGAATAAGGTTTGTGAAGAAGGCATTCGCATCGACAGCATCGGGATTGATACCTGGGGCGTGGATTATGTGCTGCTGGACAGCCACGGCCAGCGCGTCGGCCTGCCGGTCTCCTACCGCGACAGCCGCACCGACGGGGTGATGACGCACGCGCTGGCGCAGCTGGGCAAAGCGGAGATCTATGGCCGCAGCGGCATCCAGTTCCTGCCGTTTAATACCCTTTATCAGCTGCGTGCCCTGGTGGAACAGCAGCCGGAGCTGGTGGCGAACGTTGCCCACGCCCTACTGATCCCGGACTACTTCAGCTACCGCCTCACCGGCCAGATGAACTGGGAATATACCAACGCCACCACCACCCAGCTGGTGAACATCAATTCCGATACCTGGGACGAGAACCTGCTCAACTGGACCGGCGCGCCGCGCGACTGGTTTGGCACGCCAACCCATCCGGGCAATGTGATCGGTCACTGGATTTGCCCCCAGGAGAATGCCATCCCGGTGGTGGCTGTCGCCAGCCATGACACCGCCAGCGCGGTGATCGCTGCCCCGCTGGCCTCAAAGGATGCGGCGTACCTCTCCTCCGGCACCTGGTCGCTGATGGGCTTTGAGAGCAAAACCCCCTACACCAGCGATAGCGCGCTGGCGGCCAACATCACCAACGAGGGCGGCGCAGAGGGCCGCTACCGGGTGCTGAAAAACATTATGGGGCTGTGGCTGCTGCAGCGGGTGCTGAAGGAAAAAGGTATCAGCGACCTGGCTGCCCTGATCGCTGAGACGGAAACCCTGCCGTCGTGCCGCTTCCTGATCAACCCCAATGACGACCGCTTTATCAATCCGACCAATATGAGCGCCGAGATCCAGGCCGCCTGCCGCGAAAGTGCGCAGCCGGTACCGGAGAGCGCCGCCGAGCTGGCGCGCTGCATCTTCGACAGCCTCGCCCTGCTCTATGCCGAGGTGCTGCACGAGCTGGCCACCCTGCGCGGGAAGCCGTTCAGCGAGCTGCACATTGTGGGCGGCGGCTGCCAGAACCAGCTGCTCAACCAGCTGTGCGCCAACGCCTGCGGCATCACGGTGTTAGCCGGGCCGATTGAGGCCTCTACCCTCGGCAATATTGGCATTCAGCTGATGACCCTCGACGAACTGAACAACGTCGACCAGTTCCGCCAGGTGGTGACCGGCAACTATGGCCTGACCACCTTTACCCCTCATCCCGATCATGAGATTGCCCGCTACCGGGCGCAGTTTCAGCAACAACGACCGACAAAGGAGCTTTGCGCATGACCACTCAACTTGAACAAGCCTGGGAACTGGCTAAACAGCGTTTCGCCGCCGTGGGCGTGGATGTCGAGGAGGCTCTGCGTCAACTCGACCGTCTGCCGGTCTCTATGCACTGCTGGCAGGGTGATGACGTCGCCGGTTTTGAAAACCCAGGCGGCGCGCTGACCGGCGGTATTCAGGCCACCGGTAACTATCCGGGCAAGGCACGCAACGCCACCGAACTGCGGGCCGATCTGGAGCTGGCCCTGAGCCTGATCCCGGGCCCTAAGCGCCTGAACCTGCACGCCATCTATCTGGAATCCGACGAGCCCGTCGAGCGTAACGCCATCAAACCGGAACATTTTAAAAACTGGGTCGAGTGGGCGAAAGCCAACAAGCTGGGGCTGGATTTTAACCCCTCCTGCTTTTCGCATCCGCTGAGCGCCGACGGCTTTACCCTCGCCCACGCCGACGACGAGATCCGCCAGTTCTGGATCGACCATGTGAAGGCCAGCCGCCGCGTGTCGGCGTACTTTGGCGAGCAGCTTGGCACCCCATCGGTGATGAACATCTGGATCCCGGACGGGATGAAAGACATCACCGTTGACCGCCTCGCCCCACGTCAGCGCCTGCTGGCGGCGCTGGATGAAGCCATCAGTGAAAAGCTGAACCCGGCGCACCACATCGATGCCGTGGAGAGCAAGCTGTTCGGCATTGGCGCCGAGAGCTACACCGTGGGTTCCAACGAGTTCTACATGGGTTACGCCACCAGCCGCCAGACCGCGCTGTGTCTGGACGCGGGCCATTTCCATCCGACTGAAGTCATCTCCGACAAGATCTCCGCCGCGATGCTCTATGTGCCGCACCTGCTGCTGCACGTCAGCCGTCCGGTTCGCTGGGACAGCGACCACGTGGTGCTGCTGGATGACGAAACCCAGGCCATCGCCAGCGAAATTATCCGCCATGACCTGTTCGACCGGGTGCATATCGGCCTCGACTTCTTTGATGCCTCCATCAACCGCATCGCGGCGTGGGTGATTGGCACCCGCAACATGAAGAAAGCCCTGCTGCGCGCCCTGCTGGAGCCCACCGCCGAGCTGCGCGCGCTGGAAGCCGCAGGGGATTACACCGCGCGTCTGGCGCTGCTGGAAGAGCAAAAATCACTGCCGTGGCAGGCGGTATGGGAGATGTACTGCCAGCGCAACGACGCCCCGGCGGGCAGCCAGTGGCTGGATAACGTCCGGGCGTATGAGCAGGACGTATTAGCTAATCGTAAGTAAAGACATTGCCCGGCGGCGCTTTGCTTGCCGGGCCTACAAGTACAAGTAGGCCGGGTAAGCGTAGCGCCACCCGGCATTTTCAAAGGAAACACAGAATGCAGACCATCACTCAATCCTGGTTCGTCCAGGGCATGATCAAAGCCACCTCCGACGCCTGGCTGAAAGGCTGGGACGAGCGCAACGGCGGCAACCTGACGCTGCGCCTGGATGACGCGGATATCGCCCCGTTTGAAGCGGATTTCCACGCCAATCCGCGCTATATCGCCCTGAGCCAGCCGATGCCGCTGCTCGCTAACACGCCGTTTATCGTCACCGGTTCCGGCAAGTTCTTCCGCAATGTGCAGCTCGATCCCACCGCCAATTTAGGGGTGGTAAAAGTGGACAGCGACGGCGCGGGCTACCACATTCTTTGGGGGCTGACTGACGAAGCGGTGCCAACCTCTGAACTGCCGGCCCACTTCCTCTCCCACTGCGAGCGCATCAAAGCCACGGGGGGGAAAGATCGGGTGATCATGCACTGCCACGCCACCAACCTGATCGCCCTGACTTTTGTGCTGGAGAACAACTCAGACGTTATCACCCGCCAGCTGTGGGAAGGCAGCACCGAGTGTCTGGTGGTGTTCCCGGATGGCGTGGGCATTCTGCCGTGGATGGTGCCGGGTACCGACGAAATCGGCAGCGCCACGGCGGTGGAGATGCAAAAACATTCGCTGGTGCTGTGGCCATTCCACGGCGTGTTCGGCAGCGGCCCGACGCTGGACGAAACCTTTGGCCTGATCGATACCGCCGAGAAATCGGCGGAAGTGCTGGTAAAAGTTTATTCAATGGGTGGCATGAAGCAGACCATCACCCGGGAAGAACTGATTGCGCTGGGTAAACGCTTTGGCGTCAATCCTGTGCAGTCAGCGTTAGATCTCTACAAATAAGAACATCGCGCCCCGCTCATTGAGACGGGGCGAATCTACACCTGCAAACCCTACAAAACTCAATTAAGTGGAGTAAAAGCAATGAAAATAAAGACAAGCTTGATCCTCACCGTTGCCGCCCTGGCGTTGTCCGGTTCTGCTTTAGCTGAAGTGAAAATCGCCCTGGTGGCGAAATCCTTAGGTAATGGCTTCTTTGAAGCGGCAAACGTGGGTGCCCAGGAGGCAGCTAAAGAGTTGGGGGATGTCAAAGTCATCTATACCGGCCCGACCACCACCACCGCAGAAGCGCAGATCGAAGTGCTGAACGGGTTGATCGCTCAGGGTGTCGATGCGATCGCCATCTCCGCCAACGATCCTGACGCCGTGGTGCCGGTGCTGAAAAAAGCGATGCAGCGCGGGATCAAAGTGGTCTCCTGGGACTCCGGCGTGGCGAAAGCCGGGCGCCAGATCCACCTTAACCCTTCTAATAACGCGCTGATTGGCGAGACCAACGTCAAGCTGGCGGCCGACGCGCTGAAAGCGCTGAATGTGGAGAAAGGCGACGTGGCGGTGCTGAGCGCTACCCCTACCTCCACTAACCAGAACACCTGGATTGCCGAGATGAAAAAGGTGCTGCCGCAGTACCCGTCCGTCAATCTGGTGACCGTGGCCTATGGCGACGATCTCTCTGACAAGAGCTACCGCGAAGCGGTTGGCCTGCTGAAAACCTACCCGGATCTGAAAGTGATCGTCTCCCCGTCGTCAGTCGGCATCGTGGCGGCGGCGCAGGCGGTGAAAGACCAGGGCAAGATCGGCAAAGTGTACGTCACCGGCTTAGGCTTGCCGTCTGAAATGGCGGGCGCGGTGAAATCCGGCGCCAGCAAGAGCTTCGCTATCTGGAACCCGATTGACCTCGGTTATGCCGCGACCTACTTAGCGGACGATCTGGTGAAAGGCACGGCGACCAAAGACGAAGCCAGCATGGGCAAACTGGGCAAAGTGAAGCTGGATGCCGACGGCAACGGTGCGATGGCTGAGCCGTTCGTTTACGATGCCAGCAACATTGATAAGTTCTCGAAAATCTTCTGATGCGTTTTGTAGGCCGGATAAGCGTAGCGCCATCCGGCCTACAAAATCCCCTATGGTGGAGAACTATCATGACCCCATTACTGGCACTCAACGGCATCACCAAGGTTTTCCCTGGCGTGCGTGCCCTTGAGAATGTGCAGCTTGAACTCTGGCCCGGCAAAGCCACCGCGTTGATTGGTGAAAACGGCGCGGGCAAATCGACGCTGGTGAAAGTGATGACCGGCATCTACCAGCCCGACGCGGGCGAAATCCTCTATAAAGCGATCCCCATTCAGCTGCCGACCCCTGACGCGGCGCACAAGGTGGGTATTACCGCCATCCACCAGGAGACCGTGCTGTTCGATGAGCTGTCGGTCACCGAAAATATTTTTGTCGGCCAGTACCTCTATAAAGGCTTTTTCAAAAAGCTCGACTGGCCGGAGATGCACCGCCGGGCGCAGGCGATCCTCACCCGTCTGGAGGTGCAGATTGACCCGCGCGCGACGCTGAAAACCCTGAGCATCGCCCAGCGGCATATGGTGGCCATTGCCCGTGCGCTGTCGTTTGATGCCCAGGTGGTGATCCTCGATGAACCCACCGCCGCCCTGTCGCAGCATGAAATTCTCGAGTTCTATCAGATTGTCGAACGCTTAAAGCAGGAAGGAAAAGCCATCCTCTTTATCTCCCACAAATTCGACGAGATTTTTGAGCTGGCGGATCACTACACCATCCTGCGCGACGGCGTATTTGTCGGCGCCGGGGCCATCAACGACATCACCGAAGAGCGGATGGTGGCGATGATGGTAGGGCGCGCCATTACCCAGACCTTCCCAAAAGTGGAATGCGAGAAGGGCGACATCGTCCTGGAGGTGCAGGATCTCTGCCACCCCACCGAGTTCGCCAATATTTCGTTTACCCTGCGCAAAGGCGAAATCCTCGGCTTCTATGGCCTGGTTGGCGCCGGGCGTACCGAGCTGATGCAGGCGCTCTCCGGCGTCTCGCGGCCCTCCTCCGGCAGCATTGTGCTGAACGGCAAAGCGCAGCATTTCCGCCAGCCGGCGGACGCCATCAAAGCCGGGATCGTCTGCGTGCCGGAAGAGCGCCAGAAGCAGGGGGCAATTATTGAGCTGTCGATTGCGCAGAACATCAGCCTGCCGCAGCTCAGCAAGCTCAACGCCAGCGGCGTGCTGAACGACGCGCGCGAGTGGCAGCTGGCGGATGAATATGCGAAGCGGCTGCAGGTGAAAGCCTTTAGCTGGAAGCAGGCGGTGGAAACCCTCTCCGGCGGCAACCAGCAGAAAGTGGTGATCGGCAAATGGCTGGCGACCCACCCGGACGTCATCATCCTCGATGAACCGACCAAAGGGATCGATATCGGCTCCAAAGCGGCGGTGCATCAGTTTATGTCCGAGCTGGTTGGTCAGGGGCTGGCGGTGATCATGGTCTCCTCTGAACTACCGGAAGTGATAGGCATGGCCGACAGGATCATCGTCATGCATGAAGGGTTAATGGTGGCGGAGTATCAGGCGGGGGGCGCGACGGCGGAAACCATCGTCAGCGCCGCCAGCGGTGCCAGACAGGAGGCTGCATAATGGTGCAACAACTGCTTAAACACCGCGAGGCGCTGCTGGCGGCGGTGATTGTGCTGATGGTGATCGCCATCGGCACCCGCATCCCGTCGTTTATCGCGCCGGGTAACCTGGTGGAGATGTTTAACGATACCTCGATTCTGATCATCCTCGCCCTCGGCCAGATGATGGTGCTGCTCACCAAAGGCATCGACCTGTCGATGGCGGCCAACCTGGCGCTGACCGGGATGATTGTCGCCCTGATCAACTTTAACTACCCCGAGGTGCCGGTCTGGGTGCTGCTCATCCTGGCGACGGCCCTGGGCCTGCTGATGGGCGTTATCAACGGTCTGCTGGTGTGGAAGATGGGCATCCCGGCGATAGTGGTGACGCTCGGCACCATGAGCATCTACCGCGGGATTATCTTCTTGCTCTCCGGCGGCGGCTGGGTCAACTCCAACCAGATGGGGGCCGATTTCCTCGGTCTGCCGCGTGCGTCGGTGCTGGGTTTACCGGTGCTGAGCTGGTGCGCCATCGCCGCCCTGCTGCTGGTGGGCTATTTCCTGCGCTACAGCCGCACCGGGCGGGCGTTCTACACCGCGGGCGGTAACGCCACGGCGGCGTACTACACCGGCATCAACGCCGGCAAAATGCAGTTTGTCAGCTTCTGCCTCTCCGGGGCGCTGGCCGGGTTCTGCGGCTATCTGTGGATCTCGCGCTTCGCGGTGGCCTATGTCGATGTGGCGAACGGCTTTGAGCTTCAGGTGGTGGCGGCCTGTGTGATCGGCGGCATCAGCACCATGGGCGGTACGGGCCGGGTATTAGGTTGCCTGTGCGGGGCGCTTTTCCTCGGCGTCATCAACAATGCCCTGCCGGTGATCGGCGTGTCGCCGTTCTGGCAGATGGCGATTTCCGGGACGGTGATTGTGATTGCGGTGCTGCTCAATGAGCGCGGCAACAAACGCAAAGGACGGCTGATCCTGCGCGATGCGGCGCTGGCACGTCAGAAACAGGCGGTGAGATCATGAGTAAAGTGATGACCTCTGAAGAGATGAAAAATACTCCGGCCCCGGCGGGCATTTTCCGGCGCCTGCTGTGCTGGGAAGGTTTTCTGCTGGCGGTCACCCTGGCGGTGTTCGTGGGCAATGCCCTGGCTTCCCCGTACTTCCTGAATATCTGGAACCTGTCGGATGCGACGTTCAACTTCACTGAAAAGGCGATCATCGTGCTGCCGATGGCGATGCTGATTATCGCCCGGGAGATTGACCTGTCGGTGGCCTCCACTATCGCCCTGAGCTCGACGGTGATGGGCTTCTGCGCGGCGGCGGGGCTGGATACACCGTGGCTGGTCTGCGTGGGGTTAGGGGTTGGCCTGCTGTGCGGGCTGTTCAATGGCCTGCTGGTGACCCGCTTTAACCTGTCGTCGATTGTGATCACCATCGGCACTATGAGCCTTTACCGCGGCATCACCTACATTCTGCTGGGTGACCAGGCGCTTAATACCTGGCCGGAGAGCTTCGCCTGGTTCGGCCAGGGATACGTCTGGGGTGCACTGTCGTTTGAGTTCGCGCTGTTTATGGTGCTGGCGGTGGTGTTTGCCTTCGTGCTGCACAAAACCAACTTCGGGCGTCGCACCTACGCCATCGGCAATAACCCCACCGGGGCATGGTATTCCGGCATCAACGTGAAGCGTCACAACCTGATCCTCTTTGCCCTGGTGGGGCTGATGGCCGGGCTGGCCTCGGTGCTGCTCACCTCGCGTCTGGGCAGTACCCGCCCGACCATCGCGATGGGCTGGGAGCTGGCGGTGGTGACCATGGCGGTGCTTGGCGGGGTCAATATTCTTGGCGGGTCCGGCAGCATGGTGGGCGTGATTATCGCCGCCTTCCTGATGGGGCTGGTCACCTTCGGCCTGAGCCTACTCAACGTGCCGGGCATTGTGATGTCGGTGATCATCGGCGCAATGCTCATTGTGGTGATCTCCCTGCCGATCATCACCCGCCGCCTGATGCAGCGAAGACGGATCTAGTGCCGGGTGGCGCTGCGTGCAAGCGTAGCGCTGCCGGGCATAAAAATCACCATAATTAAGGAGAATTATCATGAGCTTTATGTTGGCGCTGCCGAAAATCAGCCTGCACGGCGCAGGCGCAATCGGCGATATGGTTAAGCTGGTGGCAAACAAACAGTGGGGCACCGCGCTGATTGTCACCGACGGTCAGCTGGTGAAAATGGGCCTGCTCGACAGCCTGTTTTCCGCCCTCGACGCAGAGCAGATGTCGTATCACCTGTTTGACGCGGTCTTCCCGAATCCGACGGAAGAACTGGTGCAGCAGGGCTTTGCCGCTTTCCAGGATGCGCAGTGCGATTACATCATTGCCTTCGGGGGCGGCAGCCCGATCGACACCGCCAAAGCAATTAAAATTCTCACCGCCAATCCTGGCCCGTCTACCGCTTATTCCGGCGTCGGCAAAGTGCTCAACCCCGGCGTGCCGCTGGTGGCCATCAACACCACCGCAGGTACGGCGGCAGAGATGACCAGCAATGCGGTGATCATCGACTCGGCGCGTCAGGTCAAAGAGGTGATTATCGATCCGAACATCATCCCGGATATCGCCGTGGATGATGCCAGCGTAATGCTCGACATTCCGGCCTCCGTTACCGCCGCCACCGGGATGGATGCCCTGACCCACGCCATCGAAGCCTATGTCTCTGTCGGCGCTCACCCCCTCACCGATGCTAACGCGCTGGAAGCCATTCGCCTGATTACCCACTGGCTACCGGAGGCGGTCGACAACGGACATAACCTGGAGGCGCGCGAGCAGATGGCCTACGGCCAGTATCTGGCAGGTATGGCCTTTAACAGCGCCGGACTGGGGCTGGTGCATGCCCTGGCCCACCAGCCGGGGGCCACGCACAACCTGCCGCACGGCGTGTGCAACGCCATCCTGCTGCCGATTATCGAAAACTTTAACCGCCCGAACGCCGTGGAACGCTTTGCCCGCGTGGCCCAGGCAATGGGTGTCAACACCCGTGAGATGAGCGACGAAGCGGCCAGCATGGCGGCGATCAACGCCATCCGCGCCCTGAGCAGTCGCGTCGGTATTCCGTCCGGCTTCAGCAAGCTGGGCGTCACCAAAGCCGATATCGAAGGCTGGCTCGACAAAGCCCTCGCCGACCCGTGCGCCCCCTGCAACCCACGCAGCGCCAGCCGCGACGAGGTGCGCGAACTCTATCTGGAGGCATTATGATCCGCAAAGCCTTTGTGATGCAGGTGAACCCTGACGCACACGAGGAGTATGAACGCCGTCACAACCCGATCTGGCCCGAGCTGGAAGCGGTGCTGAAAGACCACGGCGCCCACCATTACGCCATTTATCTGGATAAAGAACGTCACCTGCTGTTTGCCACAGTGGAGATCGAGTCGGAAGAGCGCTGGAACGCGGTGGCGAACACCGATGTTTGCCAGCGCTGGTGGAAATATATGGGGGAGGTGATGCCCGCTAACCCGGACAACAGCCCGGTGAGCTCCGGGCTGAAAGAGGTGTTTTACCTGGCCTGATGTGTTAACGCTGCCGCGTTCGCGGCAGCGATCTCCCGCTTACTGCTCAACATAAAGGCCGACAGCACCGTCACCGCCAGCACAAAACAGCCCAGCATCAGGTAGGTATCCTGGAAGCCGATCCGGTCATACATATTCCCGGCGAAGGCGGAGAGAAAAATCGCCGCCAGCTGTTTGGCGAAGTTGAAGCCAATCAGGTAGATGGTCGCGGACAGTCGGGTATCGAACACCCCCGTGATGTACTTGAACGCCCCCACCAGCAGGAACGGCACTTCCAGCGCGTGGAGCATCTTCAGGGCCACCACTTCGACGGCGGTGGTCGCAAATGACGAACCGATAATACGCGTCGCCATGATCACCCCGGCAATCAGCAGCGTATTTTTCGCGCCAATGCGGTTTATGATCCACGGGGAGCAGAACATGATGATGGCGTTGCAGATCTCCCCGGCGGTGGTCGCAAAACCGAACGCCCGCGTCCCCTCCTCCGGCGTGGCGAAGAAGGTTTTAAAGAAGGTGGCGAACTGCTGATCGAAGACGTCATAGACGCAGGCCACGCCAATCACGTACAGAATAAACATCCACATTTTGCGCTGGCGGAACAGGTTGATGACGGTTTTGACGGTGATCTGCGGCTGGTTCGCGCCGAGGGCATTCATCACCTGCGCGGTCTGGTTAGGTTTTGGTTTTGCCACTACCAGCAACACCATCAGGACCAGCGCCGCGGCGGAGCCCATCCAGAAGACATACGACGGATCGATGCCAAACAGGATGCCGCCCGTCGAGGCGCACAGCCCCCAGCCGAGGCAGCCAAACATGCGCGCCTTGCCATACTCAAAGAAGCTGTTGCGGCTTACGCGCTCAATATAGGCCTCAATGGCGCCCGATCCCGCCGAAAAGACAAAGCCGATATAGACCCCACCGCTTAACGCCCCGAGCCAGATGTTGGTCTTCAGCAGCGGGGCGAAGACGTAGAGGAAAAAGGGCGCGAAGAGAAACAGCAGGACCGCGATGATCCACAGCAGGTGTTTCTTCAGCCCCAGCTTGTCCGACACCACCCCCAGCACCGGCTGGAACGAGATGGCAAACAGCGAGATGCAGGAGAAGACGATCCCGGTATGGGTTTTATTCAGACCGATGATATCCGACAGCCAGATCGGCAGGAACGGAAAGCAGGTGGCCATGATGAAGAAGTAGAGAAAGAAGAACGACCCGAAGATCCAGAAGTTCGGGTTGTCTTTATGGGTACAGGCAGTCGTGTTCATTATTTTTATCCTCAACTCAGGGCCGGTTGCCCGGCCCGTTGGCCTTATACGCGTTCAACGCCAATCAGAATGGCGGTTTCCGGATCCAGAACCGGCAGGGCCAGCCCCGCCTGCATCAACCATTCGCCGCTCACCGTTTGCGGCGTCTCCATCCAGGCTGGCAGCTTGCGCATGGTGTGCCCACCCTCGCCGGTCAGGCGGATATTGGGGTGATCGAGCAGCGTGATGCGGTACCGGGCGTTGGCCGCCAGCCCCGGCATGCGCAGCGGCATCATCAGGGTGTAGTCCGGCATCGCCAGTTGGCTGACAATAAACAGCCCCTGGCGCTGATCCTGACTCACTATCCCCTGCGCCAGCGTGGTGCTGTCGGGCATATCCACCCGCCACTGGGTGCCGTGGTGGATCACCTCGCGCCACTGCTTATGCAGGGTCGCGTAGTGCCGGTAGCCTTCGCGCTCCTGCTCATCCACGGCGAGGGGATCCAGCTCCAGCCCCATATGGCCGAACAGCGCCGTCAGGCCCCGGAAGGCGATGCTGTGCTGGCGGAAGGTGGCATGGCATTTATGATGACCGATATGCGCGCCCATTACCTCAGGCGGGAAGAAGTAGCTCATGCCACGCTGGATAGTATTACGTTCCAGCGCGTCGTTGTTATCCGAGGCCCAGAAGCGATGGCAGCGGGTCAGCACTTCATAGTCAATACGCCCGCCACCCGAGGAGCAGGATTCAAACTCCACGTGCGGGAAGCGTTCGCCCAGAATGTCCAGCAGGCGGTAGAACTGGCGGGTCTGGGCATCGGCCGCGGCCTTACCGTTATGGCCCGGCTGCACCAGCTCGCGGTTCATGTCCCACTTCACATAGTCAACCTGATGCTCTCCCAGCAGCCAGCTCATGCGCTCCAGCAGGTAGTCGAAGGCGGCAGGAATGTTGAGGTTCAGCACCCACTGGTGGCGGCCGGTGGCCTGTTCATAACCCGGTAAGGCCAGCACCCAGTCCGGGTGGGCACGGTAGAGATCGGAGTTCGGGTTGATCATCTCCGGCTCAACCCAGATACCAAACTCCATGCCGAGACGTTTGACGTGGTTGATCACCGGCGTTAAGCCGTTGGGGTATTTCTGCTCGTCGAGATACCAGTCCCCCAGCGCGGCATGGTCGTCGTTGCGGCCTTTGAACCAGCCGTCGTCAATGATAAAGCGCTCCACCCCCAGCGAGGCCGCTTCATCCGCCATCCGCATGATGTATTCCGGATCGTGGTTAAAGTAGATCCCTTCCCAGGTGTTGAGATGCACCGGGCGCGGTTTGTTCTCCGGGAAGCGGATGATGTTGGCGCGCAGATAGCGGTGGAACTGCTGGCTCATGCCGTTCAGCCCGTGCGCGGAGTAGCTGGCGTAAAGGCGTGGGGTCCACAGGGTTTCCCCCTCCTCCACCGCCATTTCACCCGGCAGGTAGAGCGCTTCGGCCTGCAGATAACGGCGGCCATCGGTTTTGGCCTCCGCGCGCAGGCGATGGTTGCCGCTCCAGCCCAGATGCACGCCCCAGACGTCGCCGTGCATTTCGCTAAAGCCCGGCGTGCCGCCGATCAGCGCCGGAAAATGCTCGTGGGAGCTGCGGCCGCGGCGGTTTTCGATCACAAAGCTGTCGTGCTCCAGCAGCAGCCGATGCGGCTGGAATTCGCGGATCCAGCGGCCATGAAACGCCATGACTTCGCGGGCCCGTTCTGCCAGCGGCAGGGTGACGGCCAGACGATCCACCTGCCACGGCAGGCTTTTGAGGTTGGTCAGGCCGTGGCGGATCGCCAGCACGCCGCTGTCATCGAGGGCGATCTCGCTGGTCAGACGCAGGCCAGCGGTGTCGTCTTCGGCGGTGAGAGTCAGAGCTTGTCCCTGCTGCGCTAGCGCGACGGTACGAAACCGCGGCGAACCATCCAGCCCCTGACGGTGGCCTTCAATGCCCGGCGCGCCAAACAGGCCGTGGGCCAGCTCCGCCATCAGCGTCACCGGCGAGTCTACGTCCAGTCTGCCGTTAGCAATCGGGCGGGAAAGCGTGGCCGCATCCTGCGGCGAAAAGTGGCGAAGGTGTGGCCCCCAGTAAAGAATTTCGGCGAAGGGCTGGGTTTTGATCACCACATCCACCGTTTCACTCGCGAGTCGTAAAATAGCCTCTTGCATCGGACATCTCCTGTCATCGGGATATCCTGAGTGTTGATCCGAAACGTTTCGGATAGAAACCAAAACGTTTCGGATTTGTGATCGGGTTTAGAAATTAGGGAGAATTATGCCGTCTGGCCTGGAGAGAATTCCGGTTGCCATAAGACCTGAAGCTGGCTGATTTCGCTGCCATTAATCAGCTGCAGCACCATATCGGCGATCTGCTTACCCACGCCCTGACGGGTGGACTGGATCACCGCCGCCACGTCGATATCGACAATGCTGTCCTGCGGCAGGCCGTCATACACCACCAGCGACACAGCATGCTCGCCGGTTAAGCGTCCCATCTGCGCCAGCGCCATCGCCGCACCATCGCCGTGAGTGTTGCAGTCGGTGACGATCGCTGTCGGGGGCGCATCCAGCGCCAGCAGTTGTTGGGTAGTGGTAAAGCCCGCGCGGCGTGAAGGGGGCATGGTGCGCAGCCATTCGCTGGAGAGTCCGGTCTCTTTCAGGGCATCGAGATAGCCCTGACGGCGCTGGGTGATAAAAGCCTGATTGTGGCTTTCGCCCAGATACGCGATGCGTTGATGCCCGCGCGCAATCAGGTGCTGGGTGGCAGTATGCGTGCCCGCATAGTTATCAAAGTCGAACCAGGCATAAGGCTTTGGCAGATGGCTGCGCCCGAGCGCCAGGAAGGGGAACCCGGCGGCCTGCAATTGCTCGAGACGCGGATCGTTATCCAGCGTATGGGCCACAATCAGCGCATCCACGCGACGGCTCTGCACCATACGCATATAGCTGTGTTTATCAGCCAGATCGTCATCGGCAATGAGCAATAAGTCGATCTCATGACGCGCTAATTGGTGGCTAATTTCGCCGACCATGTCCATAAAGACGCTGTTATTGAGCGGAACGGGATGCACCGGAAAGATCAGCCCCACGGCGTCGATTTTGCCCATCTTCAGACGACGGGCGAAGGTATTCGGCCGATAGCCGCGGCGCTGCGCTTCAGCCTCCACGCGGGCCCGCGTCTCGCTGGAAACGTCATAATAGCCGTTGAGGGCGCGGCTTACCGTCGTTACCGACAGTCCCAGTTCTTTAGCAATGGCTTTAAGCGACATGATTATCCGTGTCTTTGGGTTAGTTTTGTTCCGCCACCATGAGCGCATAGGTATCGGGCTCAAGGGCTTTGAAGAGATGCGGCTGGTCGGCAGGATAGCAAATATAGTCCCCTGGCCCCAGCTCCTCGGGCGATTCGGTCAGGCCAATCAGCGCCCGCCCCTTCATCACAATAATATGCTCAACCGAACCCGGGGGGTGCGGATGGGAGATACGGTCCGCGCCGGGCTGGGCCATCAAAATATAGATATCACGTCGGGCGCCCGGCGGGCATGCCGCCAGTAAAATGGCCTCATAGTTTGCCTGTTCCGCAACCACTTTTGTGCCTTCACCCAGGCGGATCACCTGGGTGGCAGGCTGCTGCGGTTCAAGCAGGCGGGCAAACGGAATATCCAGCGCCACGCAGAGCGACCATAACGTTTCGAGGCTGGGGTTGCCGTTTCCGGACTCCAACTGGGAGAGCGTGGATTTGGCGATCCCGGCACGGCGGGCGATCTCCGCCAGTGAAAGTCCGGTCCGCGTGCGCTCTCGCACCAGACTTTTGGCGATCACGCTAATTGGCTGCGTCATAAAACGATCTCATACACTGTTAAAACGAACGATTCGTTCATCTTGATAAACGATATTATTGCGTTCATTATAATGGATACTCGTTCGATATGGCTAAATTTGTATGAAGCACACTTTTTCTTGCCTGCAAGGCGACACGGTCAAAGCCATCATCCTGGTCTGTCTGGCGGTGGGCGTCGTGGGGATGTCCTACGGCTCGCTGGCGATGGCGTACGGTTTTCCGCTGTGGGTGCCGTTTGTTCTCTCCATTTCGGTGCTGGCGGGCGCCTCGGAATTTATGTTTATCGGCATTGTCGCCAGCGGCGGTAATCCCCTTGCCGCGGCCGCCGCCGGGCTGCTGGTCAATGCCCGCCACGTGCCGTTTGGCGTAACGGTGCGTGAGCTGGTGGGCAAACGCGGCGCCAGCTTGCTGGGCTGCCACATTATGAATGACGAAAGCGTGGTCTTTGGCCTGTCGCAAAAAACGCCGGAACAGCGCAAAGCCGCCTACTGGCTCTGCGGCCTGGGGGTGGCCATCATCTGGCCGCTGGGCACCCTGCTGGGAGCGATGGTCGGCAAACTGCTGCCGGAGCCGGAGACCATCGGGCTGGATGCGGTCTTTCCGGCCATTTTGCTGGCCTTAGTCGTGCCCGCCTTTAAAATCCGCACCACGCTGATTCGCGCCTGTAGCGGGGCGGCGTTTTCCCTGGCCGCGGTGCCGTTTGCGCCGGTGGGCCTGCCGGTGCTGCTTTCCCTGCTTGGTCTCGCGGCGAGGAAGAAATAATGGAAAATATGACCGTTTTTATTCTCGGCATCGCCCTGCTTTCCGCAGGCACCTACCTGATGCGTCTCGGCGGAGCGAAACTGGGCAGCCGGTTAGCGCTGTCTGAACGTTCTCAGGCGCTGCTCTCGGATGCGGCAACGGTGTTGCTCTTTTCGGTGGCGCTGGCGACCACCTTCTATGAAGGAGAACATTTCGCCGGGATGGCGCGGGTGCTGGGTGTGGCCTTTGCGGTGTTCCTCGCCTGGCGCAAGGTACCGTTGATTTTCGTGATCGTCGCGGCGGCGGTGGTTACGGCACTATTACGTCTGGCGGGCATAAACTAAAAAAGCGCCCCGGGGGCGCTCTTTCGACAGATGCTGTGTGCTTATTTGTTCAGTTCAGCGGTCATGTGTACACGGTTACCGGAGAAGGCCTGGGTAATGGTGTAAGAGGAGGCGCCGGCCTGCTCAGCCTGAGCGGCAATTTTCGCTTCCGCGCCATCAATGGTGCTGGCGGATGCGGTGACGGACTGGGCAGCGAAAGAACCGAAAGAAGTAGCCAGAGCGATAACAGCGACAAAAGTTTTGATGCTTTTCATGATAGTGACCCTTTCAATAAGTTGTTGGTGTAAGGCGCCGTGCCTTGATGTGATAAATAATAGGCCTCATCACCAATAACTGATAGCGGAAGGATTTGCTTACTTCATTCAAAATTACTGATCAACAATCAACCGCTGCGGATGGGTATAGACCGTGGCTCTTCCCGGCTTGCAGAACCCCACCAGCGTCAGGTTGCAACGCTCTGCCACCTCAACCGCCAGCGTGGTGGCTGCGGATACCGCAAAGAGGATCTCTACGCCGCACATCGCCGCTTTTTGCACCATCTCGTAGCTGGCCCGGCTGGAGACTAGCGCGGCCCCCTGCTGCCAGGCGACGCTTTCTCCCGCCCGGCGGCCCAGCAGTTTATCCAGCGCCACATGGCGTCCGACATCTTCATGCCCGCCAGCAATCTCACCCGACGGCAGGACCCAGGCGGCGGCGTGCGTACATCCACTCAGATTGCCCACCGGCTGTACCGAGTTGAGATTTTGCAGCGCGATATCGAGGTTCGCCAGGGTGAAGGTCTGGCTGAAGGGCAGCGGCGTGATGGGCTTACCGATGTCGTTCAGCTGCTCCACGCCGCATACGCCGCAGCCGGTGCGCCCGGCCAGCGCGCGGCGGCGTTCCTTAAGAGCCATAAAGCGTCGGCTGGAGAGTTCAATCTGCACTTCCATCCCGTTGCAGACCGACACCACATCCATCCCGTAGATCTCCTGCGGGTGGTCGATAATCCCTTCCGAGAGCGAAAAACCGAGGGCAAACAGAGGCAGATCTTTAGGCGAAGCCATCATCACCACGTGCGAAATACCGTTATAAACCAGCGCCACAGGCACTTCCTGTGCCAGCCAGTCGGGAATGGGCTGGTTAAGCTGCGGAGGTCTGCGCACCTCACAGGCTACTACACCAACGGGCTGGGAAGGGTTATCACGGTTTTCTTTTGACACGACATCATTCCTGGGCAACTTCGCAAATAAGGGCGCTATTGCAGCATAAATAGCAGCGTTTAGCGCCGGAGATGGATCAATTTTTCAGTGAAGGAGCGGTTAGCTGGCTTTACTCCCTGCGGGGGAGCCCGGCGAACAGGTTGCTACACCCCTGTAACACGCAGGATCAATAAAGCGATCTGGTTCACAATTTTAAATTAGCACGCTTAGATTCCGTTCACTTTGTTTTAACTACATTCAAACAAGCCTACCGACAATGTGGTATTCTGCCCCTTATCCCTCACGGAACCGAGGGAATCCAAAATCCCATCCCTTTGCGGTTATTTTGTAACCGTAAAGTAAAACTATATGTACCTGAATAAGGCGCGTTGCAGAAAGCGGCAGAACGCCCCTGCGACACGCCCTATAAAAGGTAGCAATGTCGAAACAAGGAGTGACCCATGCAGGTCAGCAGAAGGCAGTTCTTTAAGATCTGCGCTGGCGGTATGGCAGGCACCACGGCAGCAGCACTGGGCTTTGCGCCCGGCGTCGCGCTGGCGGAAACACGGCAGTACAAACTGCTGCGCACCCGCGAAACCCGTAATACCTGTACGTACTGCTCCGTCGGCTGTGGGCTGTTAATGTATAGCCTCGGCGACGGCGCGAAAAACGCCAAAGCATCTATTTTCCATATCGAAGGTGACCCGGATCATCCGGTCAACCGCGGCGCGCTCTGCCCGAAAGGGGCCGGTCTGGTGGATTTCATCCACTCAGAAAGCCGCCTGAAATTCCCGGAATATCGCGCGCCAGGCTCCGACAAATGGCAGCAGATTAGCTGGGAAGAGGCGTTCGATCGCATCGCTAAGCTGATGAAAGAAGACCGCGATGCCAACTTCATCGCGCAGAACACTGAAGGTACCACCGTTAACCGCTGGCTCTCCACCGGGATGCTGTGTGCCTCTGCTTCCAGCAACGAAACCGGCTATTTAACCCAGAAATTTACGCGCGCACTCGGTATGCTCGCGGTCGACAACCAGGCGCGTGTCTGACACGGACCAACGGTAGCAAGTCTTGCTCCAACATTTGGTCGCGGTGCGATGACCAACCACTGGGTCGACATCAAGAACGCCAACCTCATTGTGGTGATGGGCGGTAACGCCGCTGAAGCGCACCCTGTTGGGTTCCGCTGGGCGATGGAAGCCAAAATCCACAACGGTGCGAAACTGATTGTGATCGATCCCCGCTTTACGCGTACTGCGTCAGTGGCGGATTTCTACACCCCTATTCGTTCAGGTACTGACATCACTTTCCTGTCAGGCGTACTGCTGTACCTGATGACTAACGAAAAATATAACCGCGAATACACCGAAGCCTATACCAACGCCAGCCTGATCGTGCGTGAGGATTATCACTTCGAAGATGGCCTGTTCAGCGGTTATGACGCCGAAAAACGCAAGTACGACAAAACCAGCTGGAACTACGAGCTGGACGAGAACGGCTTTGCGAAACGGGACACCACCCTGCAACACCCGCGCTGCGTGTGGAACCTGCTGAAAGAGCACGTTTCCCGCTATACGCCGGAGGTGGTCGAAAACATCTGCGGGACGCCGAAAGCGGACTTCCTGAAGGTGTGCGAGATGATCGCTGAAACCAGCGTTCACGATAAAACCGCCTCGTTCCTGTATGCCCTCGGCTGGACGCAACACTCCATCGGCGCGCAGAACATCCGTACCATGGCGATGGTTCAGCTGCTGCTCGGCAACATGGGGATGGCAGGCGGCGGCGTGAACGCCCTGCGCGGCCACTCCAACATTCAGGGTCTGACCGACCTCGGCCTGCTGTCACAAAGCCTGACAGGTTATATGAACCTGCCAAGCGAAAAACAGACCGATCTGCAAACCTACCTGACGGCCAGCACGCCAAAACCGCTGCTTGAAGGTCAGGTGAACTACTGGAGCAACTATCCGAAGTTCTTCGTCTCGATGATGAAAGCCTTCTTCGGTGACAAGGCGACGGCGGAAAACAGCTGGGGCTTTGACTGGCTGCCGAAGTGGGACAAAGGCTACGACGTACTCCAGTACTTCGAGATGATGAACCAGGGCCAGGTCAACGGCTATATCTGCCAGGGCTTTAACCCGGTTGCCTCGTTCCCGAACAAGAATAAGGTTGTGGCATCCCTGTCGAAACTGAAGTTCCTGGTCACCATTGACCCGCTCAATACCGAGACTTCGACCTTCTGGCAGAACCACGGCGAATCGAACGACGTCGATCCGTCGACGATTCAGACCGAAGTGTTCCGTCTGCCATCCACCTGCTTCGCGGAAGAGAACGGCTCTATCGTTAACTCCGGTCGCTGGCTGCAGTGGCACTGGAAAGGCGCGGATGCCCCGGGCATCGCCATGAACGACGGTGAGATCCTGGCCGGTATCTTCTTACGCCTGCGTAAGATGTACGCGGCTGAAGGCGGCGCGAACCCGGAACCGGTCCTGAACATGACCTGGAACTACTCGACGCCGGAGAATCCATCCCCGGAAGAGGTGGCGATGGAGAGCAACGGTAAGGCGCTGGCAGACGTTATCGACCCGGCTACCGGTGCGGTGCTGGCGAAGAAAGGCGATCAGCTGAGTACCTTTGCCCATCTGCGCGACGACGGCACCACCTCCAGCGGCTGCTGGATCTTTGCCGGTAGCTGGACGCCGAAAGGCAACCAGATGGCTAACCGCGATAACGCCGACCCGTCGGGCCTCGGCAATACGCTGGGCTGGGCATGGTCGTGGCCGCTGAACCGCCGCATTCTTTATAACCGTGCCTCTGCTGACCCGCAGGGTAAGCCGTGGGATCCGAAGCGTCAGCTGCTGACGTGGGACGGCGCGAAGTGGGGCGGCGTGGATATTCCGGACTACAGCACCGCGCCTCCGGGCAGCGATGTCGGGCCGTTTATCATGCAGCCTGAAGGGATGGGACGCCTGTTTGCTATCGATAAGATGGCGGAAGGGCCGTTCCCGGAACACTACGAGCCGTTTGAGACGCCGCTGGGCACTAACCCGCTGCACCCGAACGTGGTCTCTAACCCGGCCGCCCGTATCTTTAAAAGCGATTTCGAGGCGTTGGGCAAAAAAGACAAGTTCCCGTATGTGGGCACCACTTACCGTCTGACCGAGCACTTCCACTACTGGACCAAGCACGCGCTGCTGAACGCCATCGCGCAGCCGGAGCAGTTTGTGGAGATCGGCGAGAAGCTGGCGAACAAGCTCGGCATCGCCCATGGCGACACCGTGAAGGTCTCCTCTAACCGCGGCTACATCAAGGCCAAGGCGGTGGTGACCAAGCGTATTCGCACGCTGAACGTTCACGGTCAGCAGGTGGATACCATCGGTATTCCGATTCACTGGGGTTATGAGGGCGTGGCGAAGAAAGGGTTTATTGCCAACACCCTGACGCCGTTCGTCGGCGATGCGAACACGCAGACGCCGGAGTTTAAGGCCTTCCTCGTGAACGTGGAAAAGGTGTAACGGAGACGACTTATGGCTTATCAATCGCAAGACATCATTCGTCGTTCCGCGACTAACGGGTTCACCCCCGCGCCCCAGGCGCGGGACCACCAGCAGGAAGTGGCGAAGCTTATCGACGTAACCACCTGTATCGGCTGTAAAGCCTGTCAGGTGGCCTGTTCAGAGTGGAACGACATCCGTGACGAAGTGGGTCACAACGTCGGGGTGTACGATAACCCCGCCGACCTGACCGCCAAGTCCTGGACGGTGATGCGCTTCTCGGAAGTGGAGCAGAACGACAAACTGGAGTGGCTGATCCGCAAAGATGGCTGTATGCACTGTGCGGATCCGGGCTGCCTGAAGGCGTGTCCGTCGGAAGGGGCGATCATCCAGTATGCTAACGGCATCGTCGACTTCCAGTCAGAGCAGTGCATCGGCTGCGGCTACTGCATCGCGGGCTGCCCGTTCGACGTGCCGCGCATGAATCCGGAAGACAACCGCGTCTACAAATGCACGCTGTGCGTCGACCGCGTGAACGTCGGCCAGGAGCCGGCGTGCGTGAAGACCTGCCCGACCGGCGCTATCCACTTTGGCTCCAAAGAGGATATGAAAACCCTGGCGGGCGAGCGTGTGGCCGAACTGAAAACCCGCGGTTACGACAACGCAGGCCTGTACGATCCGGCCGGTGTTGGCGGTACGCACGTGATGTACGTGCTGCACCACGCCGACAAGCCGAATCTGTACCACGGCCTGCCGGAGAACCCGGAGATCAGCGCGACCGTGAAGTTCTGGAAAGGTATCTGGAAGCCGCTGGCCGCGGTGGGCTTTGCTGCCACCTTCGCCGCGAGCATCTTCCACTACGTGGGTGTCGGTCCGAACCGTGCGGAAGAGGAAGAGGACAACCTGCATGAAGAGAAAGACGAGGTGCGCAAATGAAAAGACGTGACACCATCGTGCGCTACACGGCGCCGGAACGTATCAACCACTGGGTCACCGCCTTCTGCTTCATGCTGGCGGCGATAAGCGGGCTGGGGTTCTTCTTCCCCTCCTTCAACTGGCTGATGCAGATCCTGGGTACGCCGCAGCTGGCGCGCATCCTGCATCCGTTCGTGGGTGTGGTGATGTTTGCCTCGTTCATCATCATGTTTTTCCGTTACTGGCACCATAACCTAATCAATCGGGATGATATCTTTTGGGCGAAGAATATTCGTAAGATCGTCGTCAACGAGGAAGTAGGTGACACCGGGCGTTATAACTTCGGCCAGAAATGCGTATTCTGGGCGGCGATTATCTTCCTGGTCCTGTTGCTGGTCAGCGGCGTGATCATCTGGCGTCCGTACTTTGCGCCTGCTTTCTCAATCCCGGTGATCCGATTTGCGTTAATGCTGCATTCATTTGCCGCAGTAGCGTTAATTGTGGTTATCATGGTGCATATTTACGCCGCCCTCTGGGTGAAAGGCACCATTACCGCGATGGTGGAGGGCTGGGTTACCAAAACGTGGGCGAAGAAACATCACCCGCGCTGGTACCGCGAAGTCCGAAAGACAACGGAAAATAAAACTGAATGAGTATTCGCATAATCCCGCAAGATGAGCTGGGTTCGAGCGAGAAACGCACGGCGGAAGTGATTCCGCCGTTACTGTTCCCCAGACTGAAAAACCTCTACAACCGCCGCGCGGAACGCCTGCGTGAGCTGGCTGAGAGCAACCCACTTGGCGACTATCTGCGCTTTGCGGCGCTGATCGCCCACGCCCAGGAAGTGGTGCTGTATGACCATCCGTTGCAGATGGACCTGACCGCGCGCATCAAAGAGGCGAGCGAGCAGGGCAAACCGCCGCTGGATATCCACGTTCTGCCGCGCGACAAGCACTGGCACAAGCTGCTGCACTCCCTGATTGCCGAGCTGAAGCCTGAGATGAGCGGCCCGGCGCTGGCGGTGATCGAGAATCTTGAGAAAGCCTCCGAGCAGGAGCTGGAGCAGATGGCGAGCGCGCTGTTTGCCTCTGATTTTGCCTCGGTCAGCAGCGATAAAGCCCCGTTCATCTGGGCTGCCCTGTCGCTCTACTGGGCGCAAATGGCGAGCCTCATCCCGGGTAAAGCCCGCGCTGAATATGGTGAAGCCCGCCAGTTCTGCCCGGTGTGTGGTTCAATGCCGGTCTCCAGCATGGTGCAAATTGGGACCACTCAGGGGCTGCGCTACCTGCACTGCAACCTGTGTGAAACCGAGTGGCACGTGGTGCGCGTGAAGTGCAGCAACTGTGAACAGACCCGCGATCTGCACTACTGGTCGCTGGAAAATGAACAGTCCGCGGTGAAAGCCGAGAGCTGCGGCGACTGCGGCACCTACCTGAAGATTTTGTATCAGGAAAAAGACCCGAAAGTAGAGGCCGTCGCCGACGATCTTGCCACGCTGATACTGGACGCCAAAATGGAGCAGGAGGGCTTTGCCCGCAGCTCTATTAACCCGTTCCTGTTCCCGGGTGAAGGGGAATAATCTCCTGTGAGAGTGCCGGGCGGCGCAAGCTTGCCCGGCCTACAGCTGATAGGGCGAAACCACCCCTGCTATACCTGCAAAATCTTTGGTATTGCGTGAAATTAACGGGCAGTTTCTGCTCTGAGCTGTGGCCAGAATAATGGCATCAGGAAGTTTCATCCCATGCTTCTCGCGGAGCAATACACTTCTTTCAGCAATCTCACGCGTAATATCGATAATCTCGAAAGCGCCCATAACTGCCGCCGTTTTCGCCTCATGACCGTGCCTACGAGCCCCAACCATGACTTCCATCCAGGTAATTAAGCTGATAGCACGATGCGCTGCGGTACGATCGATCGTATCCGCCGCTTCAACACGATTGTTAAAGAGATCGATGAGAATATTGGTATCAAACACTGCCATGTGTTCCACAATTACCACTCCTCGCGCAGCTTACGCTCATACTCCAGCCCATCCTCTTTGCGATCTCCCCACAGGCCAAGCGCATCGCGGATAATCGAAGAACTCTGTTGGTCGAGGTACAGCTCTATGGCTTCCCGCAGCAGTTCAGCACGCGGCTGGTTTTTTAGCTGCTTGAGGTTATCCAACCGTTGAATCACGTCATCAGACAAATCGATAAGTATTCTGCCCATATCAAGTTCCGCCAAAACGCTCATATATCACCTTAGTATATCACCCGCGATTAATTTTCAGGCAAAGTACGCTTAGCGAATCCAGGGTTAAAGAACAATTTGAAAATGGCGAGCGCTTTTGCGAGTCGTCTTCCAGAACCCGGACACTACTCCTCCTCGTTCCCCCCCTCTTCATACGCGCCATACGGCTTCGCAGGAAGAACGATATAGGTCCCTTCAAACACCGCGCCCGGTGTTTCATCGCCGAACAGTTCAACCTGCATCTGCACACGCGCCTTGCGGCCTCGTGCCAGGCGGTCGAGATCGCCACCCAGGGCACCCAGGTCGGCGACTGCGCTCGGCTTGCCGCTGATTGGCGCGCTGTAGCGGATATGGGCGTCGGCCAGAATGATGGTGCCGCCAAGATGACGCTCGCGCAGCATGAGCCAGATAAGCCCCCAGCCGGTGAGCGTCGCCAGCGAGAAGAGGCTGCCGGCAAACAGGGTGTGGTGCGGGTTCTGGTTGCCGATCTCCGGCATGGTGGTGATGAATTTTTGCCCGGTGTACTGCTGAATGCGCACCCCCATCTTTTCACTCAGGGGGATGTGCTGATACCAGGCCTGCTGTAGCTGACCACACCAGTCGGCGCGGTGCAGAATATCATCCAGCGAGGCGATGGGTTTGATCATCAAAAAATGACGAATCGGAGTGGTTTGTGGGGTGGTGATTTCGCCCTGGTTTATAAAACCCAGCTTGGCAAAAAACTCTACCGCGTCTTCGCGCGCGCTACAGGTGACGCGCTTAACACCCTCCTGGCGGGCTACGGACTCCAGAGTCATCGCCATTAATGTGCCCAGACCTTTATCCTGCACGGAAGGATGCACCGCCATAAAGCGGATAGAGGCTTCATTATCGGCATTGATATAGAGTCGCCCCACCGCGACAAGATTGCCCTCTTCATCCATCACCATCTGGTGATGCGCCATCGCGTCCCAGGCGTCGCGTTCCGACCCTTTCGGCTGATGTAATGGCTTACGTAACATCTCCCAGCGGAACTGGTAGTAAAGCGCTAACTCTTCTTCTGTCTGCGGTACTCGAAGGTGATACATAGCTGTACTCTCTCTGGTTACCCGCGGCCATACCGTCAGCTCACTCATATCTGGAGCCAGAAAGTGACAGGGCCATCATTTACCAGCGAAACCTGCATATCCGCAGCGAATCGTCCGGTCTGTGTATGCATCTCTTGCTGGCGACAACGCTCAACAAAGTATTCATAGAGCGCTTCTGCCCGATCCGGCGCCGCCCCTTTAGAAAAGCTGGGGCGCATGCCGCGCTCGGTATCAGCTGCCAGCGTAAACTGTGACACCACCAGCACGCTGCCACCCGCCTGCTGGACGTTAAGGTTCATCTTGCCATCCGCATCGCTGAAGATGCGGTAACCCAACACGCGTTCGCATAAGCGGTTGGCTTTTTGCTCGTCGTCATCCCTTTCGACACCTAACAGGACTAAAAGTCCCGGACCAATTTCACCCGTCACTTCCCCCTCCACGGTGACGCTGGCACGGGTTACGCGCTGAATCAATGCAATCATGGTTGGTCTGCTTCTCGTTTTTTTTCGGCTTCTGCTGCTTTTTTTAGCTCGCGGTATACCCCGAGAGTGACAGTAATTTCTGCGCCAAGCAAGACGATACACCACGTCCAGTAAACCCAGAGGAACAAAATGGGGATCACCGCCAGCACGCCATAAATCAGTTGATAGGAGGGGAACATGGTGATGTAAAGCGCGAATCCTTTCTTGCCCAGTTCAAACAGCAGAGCGGCAACCAGCGCGCCCACCATCGCATCCCGGTTAGGCACACGCGTCGTCGGCACAATACTGTATAGCAGCCAGAAAGCGAGCCATGAGAGGAACAGCGGAAAGATCCGCAGCACATCGTCAATCACGCTGTTGAGATCGCTGGCCCAACGCAATGAGAGCAGATAGGAACTGATCGCCAGACTGGCTCCAGCCAGCAATGGCCCCAGGGTCAGGATCATCCAGTAGACCGCAAACGAGTAAACTTTAGGCCGTGCGCGGGTGCTGCGCCAGATAGTGTTCAGGGCACTATCAATGGCATACATCAGCAACAGCGCGGTGACAATAAGGCCCACCGCCCCGACCGCCGTCATCTTGCTGGAGTTAGCAACAAACTGCTCAATATAGTTCTGGATGACATCCCCGGTTGCCGGCATAAAGTTGGCAAAGACAAAATGCCGCAGCTGCAGGCTGACATCCGAAAACATCGGAAAGGCGGCGAAAAGCGCAAAGATGACCGCCACCAGCGGCACCAGAGAGAGCAACGACACGTAGGCAAGGTTGCCTGCCAGCGTGGTCATGTTGTCCTCATCGATGCGGTGCCAGAGGAGTTTTAGCCACGCACGTAGCGGCCTGGTATGGTGGCTGGCTTTTTGATGAACGTTTTTTAGCATAACTGCTTCGCAAAGTAGTCGGGTATCGTCTCTTTTCCGGTCACCAGAATTGACGTGATACCTGCCTGGTTAGCTCCCTCTATATTATCGACGTTATCGTCAAAAAAGACGGCATCGGCGGCAGAGAATCCTTCCGCCTGCAGAACGGCCTGATAGATGCGCGCCTCCGGCTTACGCATTCCCATCTCCTGAGAGAGATAGATCTTGTCTGCAGCCGCTTTCACTTCGGGATACTCTTCCGGCCAGAAGGTGGTATGCAGACGGTTGGTATTGGAAAGCACCACCACCCGATGCCCCTGCTCGCGCAGTTTGTGCATGATGGCAATCACTTCAGGGCGGATACCGACAAAGACCGCCTGCCATCCATGGGAAAATTGCTCGTAACTGAGGGGGAGGGCCATCTCATGGCAGAGCTTTTCGGCAAAAACTTCATCCGAAATCTCGCCGCGCTCATGCTGATGAAAAGCCTCGCCCATCGTAAAACTTTGTTTAAGCGTCGCCAGCGGCACGCGACTGAAATTACTCCAGGCGCCCAGCACGCGATTGAAGTCGATATCGACAATTACGTTTCCTAAATCAAAGATATAGAGCATTTATCTCTCCTTGTTTGCCGTGAAAAGTAACTGTAGCGGGAATGGAGATGTTTGGCTATGCGCCAGCTTCAGCTTAAAGAAAGGAACGGCCCGACGCTCACCGTCGGACCGGGAGAGGGTTAACCCGCCTGCTGTTCGTCGTTTGAATTGACTTCAATAACTTCAACTTTGCTCGATTTAAGGTGCGTTTGCAGCGCGGAGCCGGGTAGCTCGTCGGTAAAGAGCGCCGTCGTCTGTGCGACGTTACCAATTTCAACCGCAGCAGAGGCGTGATATTTCGTATGATCGGCCGCCAGTAAGATGTGCCGGGCGTGGGCCATCATGGTTTTCACCACGCTGGCTTCATTGACATCGAACTCCATCATCGCGCCGTCTTGCTCGATCGCGCCAACGCTGGTCACCAGATAATCTGCGCGAAAGCCAGAGACGAACGCCGTGGCGGCAGGCCCGATAATGCCTCCATTGTGCGGGCGCAGCGTGCCGCCGGGGACCATCACCTCAAAGCGCGGATTCTTATAAAGAATGTGCGCCACCCGCAAGCTGTTGGTGATGATGCGGAGATGATTATGGTTGAGCAGCGCCCGGGCAACGTGCTCTACCGTCGTGCCAATGGTAATAAAAATGGTCGAGCCATCGGGAATGTAGTCGGCAATGGCTTCGGCTATCGCCCGCTTCTCTTCGGTCATGGAGACTTCGCGCTGCTCGAAGGCGGTGTTAACTACGCTGGATGCCCTGCCCGCGCCGCCATGATGACGCGTGATCAGCCCCTGCTGACTCAGCTTGCGAATATCCCGGCGCACCGTTTGCGTGGAGACATCCAGCAGTTGCGCCAGTTCATCAATGTTCATATAGCCACGGTCGGCAATCAGCGTTAGCAGCTGATCGTGACGCGGGTTGCCGGTCAGTTCGGTAAGGCTCATGGGCTGTCCTCTGAAAACCATCACGCCCCGCATTTTATACAAAAAGTGACAAAAAAGAGCGGGTTTGATCACAGTCGGGTATACCAGCCCGCCCGCCAGGCTTCGTGCATTTCAGTGCTGCCACAGCGCTGGCGAAGCGTACCGCTTCCGACGGAGATTGCTTTTGCCCCAGGCTGACCGCCAGCGCACCGTGGAAAACATCCCCCGCCCCGGTGGTATCAACCACCTCTACCTCAAAGCCAGGCTGGTGACATAGCGCGCCGTTCTCCAGCCAGAAGCAACCGCCTCGCCCCTGGGTGACATACACATGTCCATTTGTGAGCGTTTGTGCTTTTTTCAGCGCCTCTTCGACTTCATCCCGCTGCGTTAAACGCTGCAGACCCGGCGCAGAGAAGGCTGCGTGATCGCTTAAGGTAATCAGCTCCGCGATATCCTGCGGGGTGACATCCGCATCAAGCAGGGTCGGCACGCCCTGCTGGCGGGCAAGGGTAAACGCCTCTCTGGCCCCCTCATGCCAGCGCACGTCTGCTAATACGACATCCCACTGAGAGAAGTCGATTTCATGCAGCCAGTCTGCCGCGGCAGGGAGATCCGGGCTGGGATAGTTGGCAATAACGCGTTCCCCGCCTGCATCCACCAGCACGGCGGACTGGGACGAGCGGGCACCTTTCACGACGCGCGTATAGCGGGTATTCACCCCCAGGGATTCCAGCTCCGTGAGCAATCTTGTCCCGGTATCGTCGTCCCCCACCCGGCCAATAAAATCCACTTCCGCGCCCAGTTTTGCCGCCGCCACCGCCGCGGTTGCTGCCGGGCCGCCGCCCACTTCCGTATAATTTTTTGCGACATATTTCCCACCTTCCTTTGGTAAATCATCGAGATACCAGATGCGATCCAGCACGGTGATGCCGACACAAACGATGCGAGTCATGGTAATTCCTTCTGCGTTTTCTGTTGCTCTCATTTTAATTTCACCAAATATTTAAAAAGTGACCCATGTCTATTTTTTGACTATAAATTACAAATACGATCAAAAACAGACAACATAAACGCGCAGAAATTGACACGATATGACAGGAGAGAGGCATGTCAGCAATCGCATTTATCGGTTTAGGGCAGATGGGCGCGCCAATGGCGAAGAATCTGTTGAAGCAAGGCCACCAGCTTCAGGTCTTTGATGTGAACCCACAGGCGGTTCAGACGCTGGTTGCAAGCGGTGCCCAGGCGGCGGCAACGCCCGCGCAGGCCGCAACGGATGCCGAATTCGTTATCACCATGCTGCCCAACGGTGACCTGGTGCGCAGCGTACTGTTCGGCGAGCACGGCGTGTGCGAAGGGTTATCCCGCGACGCGCTGGTGATTGATATGTCCACCATTCATCCCCTGCAAACCGACGCCCTGATCCGTGACATGGCTGAACGCGGCTTCAGCCTGATGGATGTGCCCGTCGGGCGCACGTCAGACCATGCCATCGCCGGCACGCTGCTCCTGCTGGCAGGCGGCACGGCGCAGCAGGTTGAGCGCGCCACCCCCGTCTTAATGGCGATGGGCAATGAGCTGATTAACGCCGGCGGGCCGGGCATGGGCATCCGCGTGAAGCTAATCAATAACTACATGAGTATCGCCCTGAACGCCCTCTCCGCCGAGGCGGCCGTGCTGTGCGAAGCCCTCGGCCTCTCCTTTGACGTGGCGCTGAAGGTGATGAGCGGCACCCCTGCGGGCAAAGGCCACTTCACCACCTCCTGGCCGAACAAGGTGCTGAAAGGGGATCTTTCCCCGGCCTTTATGATCGACCTTGCACATAAAGATCTGGGGATCGCCCTGGACGTGGCCAACCAGCTCCACGTTCCGATGCCGCTGGGCGCGGCTTCCCGCGAAGTTTACAACCAGGCACGCGCCGCCGGGCGCGGGCGCGAAGACTGGACAGCCATTCTCGAACAGGTTCGCGCATCCGCCGGGCTGAAAAAATCACACTGATACGAAAGGACTGAGGAATGACGATGTACACCCTGAAAGATATCACCCGACCTTCCGGCGGTTTTGCCATGCTGGCCGTCGATCAGCGCGAAGCGATGCGCCTGATGTTTGCCGCGGCAGGCGCGCCGGTGCCGGTAACTGACCAGCACCTCACGGATTTTAAGGTCAACGCGGCGAAAATTCTGTCGCCATACGCCTCTGCGATCCTCGTCGACCAGCAGTTCTGCTATCGCCAGATCGTGGAGCAGCAGGCGGTTGCGAAAAGCTGCGCGATGATTGTGGCCGCTGACGAGTTTATTCCAGGGAACGGTATTCCCGTCGACAGCGTGGTGATCGACAAGAACGTCGACGCGCAGGCAGTCAAACGCGATGGCGGCAAGGCGCTGAAGCTGCTGGTGCTGTGGCGCAGCGATGAAGATCCGCAGCAGCGTCTGGAGATGGTGAAGGCGTTCAACACGCTGTGTCATGACAACGGTCTGTTGAGCATTATCGAGCCGGTGGTGCGTCCGCCGCGCCGCGGTGACGCGTTTAATCGCGAGCAGGCGATTATCGACGCGGCCAAAGAGCTGGGAGATAGCGGTGCCGATCTCTACAAAGTGGAGATGCCGCTGTTTGGCAAAGGGACGCAGCAGGCGCTGCTGGCGGCCTCGCAGAAGCTCAACGAACAGATCAACATGCCCTGGGTGATCCTCTCCTCCGGCGTGGACGACAAGCTCTTCCCGCGCGCCGTAAGCGTGGCGATGCAGGCGGGGGCATCGGGCTTTTTAGCCGGGCGCGCCGTCTGGTCATCGGTGATTGGCCTGCCAGACACCGAGCTGATGCTCCGCGATATTTCTGTACCGAAACTGCAGCGTCTGGGCGAGATCGTCGACGAAATGATGGCCCGCCGCTAAGAGAGGATCCGAATATGAAATGGTTTAACACCCTGAGCCATAACCGCTGGCTCGAACAAGAGACCGACCGCATTCTCGACTTCGGCAAAAACGCCGCCGTTCCCACCGGCTTTGGCTGGCTGGGCAATAACGGCCAGGTTCGTAGCGATATGGGCACCCATCTGTGGATCACCGCCCGTATGCTGCACGTCTACGCGGTGGCGGCCAACATGGGACGCCCGGGTGCATACGCCCTGGTTGAGCACGGCATCAATGCCCTGAACGGTCCGCTGCGCGACAAACAGCACGGCGGCTGGTACGCCTGCGTTAACGATGAAGGGGTGATAGATGCCTCCAAGCAGGGCTATCAGCACTTCTTCGTGCTGCTCGGCGCAGCGAGTGCCGTTACTACCGGACACCCACAGGCACGCAAGCTGCTGGACGACGCCATCGAGGTGATTGAGCGCTACTTCTGGAGCGAACAGGAACAGATGTGTCTGGAATCCTGGGACGAAGCCTTCAGCAAAACGGAAGATTACCGTGGCGGCAACGCCAACATGCATGCCGTGGAAGCCTTCCTGATCGTCTATGACGTCACCCACGATCGCAAATGGCTCGATCGCGCCCTGCGCATCGCCTCGGTGATTATTCACGACGTGGCGCGCAAAGGTGAGTATCGCGTTAACGAGCATTTCGATACCAACTGGAACCCGATCCGCGACTACAACATCGATAATCCCGCCCACCGTTTCCGCGCCTACGGCGGTACGCCGGGACACTGGATTGAGTGGGGCCGTCTGATGCTGCATCTGCGCGCCGCGCTGGAAGCCCGCTTTGAAACCCCGCCGGCGTGGCTGCTGGAAGATGCAAAAGGACTGTTCCACGCCACCATCCGCGACGCCTGGGCGCCGGACGGGGCCGACGGCTTCGTCTACTCCGTCGGCTGGGATGGTAAGCCTATCGTGCGCGAACGCGTGCGCTGGCCGATCGTCGAAGCGATGGGCACGGCCTATGCCCTCTATACCGTGACCGGCGAGGCGCAGTACGAAGCCTGGTATCAGAAATGGTGGGATTACTGCATCAAATACCTGATGGATTACTAGAACGGCTCCTGGTGGCAGGAGCTGGATGCCAATAACGAAGTGACCACTAAGGTCTGGGACGGCAAGCAGGATATTTACCATCTGCTGCACTGCCTGGTGATCCCGCGCTTACCGCTGGCGCCAGGGTTAGCCCCAGCCGTTGCCGCCGGCTTACTGGATAGCCAGGCCAAATAATAAAAACGGAGATCTTATGCGTACCCTACACGATATTGATTTGAAAACTCACGATCGCGGTTTCACCCTGCACTGGCAGGATCGCCTGATTTTGTCCCATTCGCCCGACGCCCCCTGCCTGTGGATCGGCGCAGGCGTTGCCGATATTGAGATGTTCCGCGGCAATTTCAGCATTCAGGATAAGCTCAACGAAAAGATTGCCCTGACCGACGCGACCGTCACGCAGCAAAAGGCGGGCTGGGCGATCCGCTTCACCCGTGGCGATGCGGTAAGCGCCACGCTGCTGGTGGATCTTGATACGGAAGGCCGCCTGACGTTAAAGCTCAAAAACGATGCCACCCGCCATAACCGCATCTGGCTGCGGCTGGCGGCACAGCCTGAGGATCATATCTACGGCTGCGGGGAGCAGTTCTCCTACTTCGACCTGCGCGGCAAGCCGTTCCCCTTGTGGACCAGCGAACAGGGCGTGGGCCGCAATAAGCAGACTTACGTGACCTGGCAGGCCGACTGCAAAGAGAACGCGGGCGGGGATTACTACTGGACCTTCTTCCCGCAACCCACCTTTGTGAGCACCCAGAAGTACTACTGCCACGTGGATAACAGCTGCTACATGAACTTCGACTTCAGTGCGCCGGACTTCCACGAGCTGGCGTTCTGGGAAGATAACGCCACGCTACGCTTCGACTGCGCGGAAACGTATGTCGATCTGCTGGAAAAACTCACCGGCCTGCTGGGGCGTCAGCCGGAGCTGCCAGACTGGGTTTACGACGGGGTGACGCTGGGTATTCAGGGTGGCACCGACGTATGCCAGCAGAAACTCGACCTCATGCGCGAAGGCGGCGTGAAGGTGAACGGCATCTGGGCGCAGGACTGGTCCGGCATCCGCATGACCTCCTTCGGCAAACGCGTGATGTGGAACTGGAAGTGGAACAGCGAACTCTATCCGCAGCTCGATGAGCGTATTGCGCAGTGGAAACAGGAAGGGGTGCAGTTCCTCTCCTATATCAACCCCTACGTTGCCAGCGACAAAGACCTCTGTGAAGAGGCGGCAAAACGCGGCTATCTGACCAAAGACGCCGACGGCAAGGATTACCACGTCGAGTTCGGCGAGTTCTACGCGGGCGTTATCGACCTGACCAACCCGGAAGCCTACGGCTGGTACAAAGAGGTGATCAAAAAGAACCTGATCGAGCTGGGTTGCGGCGGCTGGATGGCCGATTTCGGGGAATATTTGCCAACCGATACCTTCCTGCACAACGGCGTCAGCGCGGAGATCATGCATAACGCCTGGCCTGCCCTGTGGGCGAAATGTAACTACGAGGCGCTGGAAGAGACCGGCAAGCTCGGCGAGATCCTGTTCTTTATGCGCGCGGGTTACACCGGCAGCCAGAAACACTCGGTGATGATGTGGGCGGGAGATCAGAACGTCGACTGGAGCCTGGACGACGGTCTGGCGTCCGTCGTGCCTGCTGCGCTCTCGCTGGCGATGACCGGCCACGGCCTGCATCACAGCGACATCGGCGGCTATACCACCCTGTTCGAGATGAAACGCAGCAAAGAGCTGCTGCTGCGCTGGTGCGATTTCAGCGCCTTTACGCCGATGATGCGTACCCATGAAGGCAACCGCCCTGGCGATAACTGGCAGTTCGACGGCGACGCCGAAACCATCGCGCACTTCGCGCGCATGACCACCGTCTTCACCACCCTGAAGCCCTATATCAAAGCTGCCGTCGCGCAGAACGCGAAAAGCGGCCTGCCGGTGATGCGTCCGCTGTTCCTGCACTATGAAGAGGACGCACGCGCCTACACGCTGAAATACCAGTATCTGTTTGGCCGCGATCTGCTGGTGGCGCCCGTGTATGAAGAGGGCCGCCATGACTGGACGCTTTATCTGCCGCAGGACAGCTGGGTGAATGCGTGGACGGGTGAAACCTGCCGGGGCGGTGACATAACCGTTAATGCCCCGCTCGGCAAACCGCCGGTCTTCTATCGCCAGCAAAGCGAATGGGCAGATCTGTTTAGCACCTTACGTCATATCTGATAAGGCTCGCCCGCGGGGAAACCTGCGGGCAGACGGAGAACAATAATGAGTCAACATACTTCTGATCCGGCAACCCTGCGCCTGCCGTTTAAAGAAAAACTCGCCTACGGGATGGGCGATCTCGGCTCTAACATCCTGCTGGATATCGGCACGCTCTATCTGCTGAAGTTCTACACCGATGTGCTGGGCCTGCCGGGGACCTACGGCGGGATCATCTTCCTGATTGCCAAGTTCTTTACCGCCTTCACCGACATGGGGACCGGGATCATGCTCGACGCCCGGCGCAAGATCGGCCCGAAAGGAAAATTCCGCCCGTTCGTGCTGTATGCCGCCTTCCCGGTGACGCTGCTGGCGATTGCCAACTTCGTCGGCACGCCGTTTGAAATCACCGGTAAAACGGTGATGGCGACGGTGCTGTTCATGCTGTACGGCCTGTTCTTCAGCATGATGAACTGCTCTTACGGCGCGATGGTGCCCGCCATTACCAAAAACCCGGACGAGCGCGCCTCGCTGGCCGCCTGGCGTCAGGGTGGTGCCACGCTTGGCCTGCTGCTCTGTACCGTCGGTTTTGTCCCAGTAATGAACCTGATTGAGGGCAATGACCAGCTTGGCTATATCTTTGCCGCCACCCTTTTCTCGCTGTTCGGGCTGTTCTTTATGTGGTGGTGCTATAAGGGCGTGACCGAGCGTTACGTCGAGACGCAGCCTGCTAATCCGGCGCAAAAACCGGGACTGTTGCAGTCGTTTCGCGCCATCGCCGGGAACCGTCCACTGTTTATTCTCTGCATCGCCAACCTGTGCACGCTGGGTGCCTTTAACGTCAAGCTCGCCATTCAGGTCTACTACACGCAGTACGTGCTGAACGACCCGATCCTGCTGTCGTACATGGGCTTCTTCAGTATGGGCTGTATTTTTATCGGCGTCTTTATGATGCCCGGCGCGGTGCGGCGCTTCGGCAAGAAAAAGGTCTATATCACCGGGCTGATGATTTGGGTGGCGGGCGATCTGCTCAACTACTTCTTCGGCGGCGGCTCCGTGAGCTTTGTGGCGTTCTCCTGCCTGGCGTTCTTTGGTTCCGCGTTTGTGAACAGCCTGAACTGGGCGCTGGTGTCCGATACCGTGGAATACGGCGAGTGGCGCACCGGCGTGCGCTCCGAGGGGACGGTCTACACCGGCTTTACCTTCTTCCGTAAGGTTTCCCAGGCGCTGGCGGGCTTCTTCCCGGGGATCATGCTCACGCAGATCAGCTATGTGCCCAACGTGGTGCAATCCGCCGGAACCGTTGAAGGGCTGCGGCAGCTGATATTTATCTACCCCAGCCTGCTGGCGGTCATCACCATTGTGGCGATGGGTTGCTTCTACAACCTCAACGAGAAGATGTATGTGCGCATCGTGGAAGAGATCGAGCTGCGCAAACGTACGGCATAACTGACTTGAGCGAGCGCCCTGCGGGGCGCTATGAGGATCGACCATGACACACACTCCTGATCCGTTAACCCTGAAGTTGAGCCTGCGCGAGAAGTGCGCCTACGGGATGGGCGATTTTGGCTCTAACCTGATGCTGTGTATCGGCACGCTCTATCTGCTGAAGTTTTACACCGACGAACTGGGCATGCCCGCGTTCTATGGCGGCATTATCTTTTTGGTGGCGAAGTTCTTTACCGCCTTTACCGACATGCTGACCGGCGTGCTGCTGGACTCCCGGCGAAATATCGGCGCACGGGGAAAATTCCGGCCCTTTATTCTCTATGCTTCGGTACCGGTCGCGCTGGTTGCCGCGGCGCAGTTTATGGCTAACGACTTTAGCCTGACGGTGAAAACGGCTATCGCCACCGTGCTCTTCATGATGTTCGGCCTCTGCTATAGCCTGATGAACTGCGCCTACGGTGCGATGGTCCCGGCCATCACCAAAAACCCGAACGAACGCGCGCAGCTTGCGGCGTGGCGCCAGGGCGGCGCAACGGTGGGGTTATTGCTCTGCACCGTCGGTTTTATGCCCATTCAGGCGCTGTTCGTCAGCCAGCCCTCCCTCGGCTATCTGGTTGCCGCTCTGGTGTTTGTCACTGGCGGGCTGTTCTGCATGTGGGGGTGCTACAGCGGCGTGAAGGAGCGCTACGTGGAGGTCACACCCGATCACCATAAACCCGGCATTCTGAAATCGTTCTGCGCAATTTTCCGCAACCCGCCGCTGCTGGTCTTATGCATCGCCAACCTCTGTACCCTTGCCGCCTTTAACATCAAGCTGGCGATTCAGGTCTATTACACCCAGTACGTGCTGAACGATCTGCATCTGCTGTCGTGGATGGGTTTTTTCAGCATGGGCTGCATTCTGGTCGGCGTTTTTCTGGTACCCGGCGCGGTTAAGCGTTTCGGCAAAAAACCGGTTTACCTGGGCGGGCTGACGCTATGGGCGGTGGGCGACGTGCTGAACTTCTTCTGGGGGAGCAACTCCCTGCTGTTTGTGCTCTTTTCCTGTATGGCCTTTTTCGGCACCGCTTTCGTCAACAGCCTGAACTGGGCCCTGGTGCCGGATACCGTTGATTATGGCGAGTGGAAAACCGGCATTCGCGCCGAAGAGTCGGTTTATACCGGCTACACCTTCTCGCGCAAAATCTCCGCGGCCCTCGCCGGTTTCTTGCCTGGCATTATGCTGACCCAGATCGGTTACGTGCCCCATGCGGTGCAGAGCGCAAGCACGCTGCTGGGGCTGCGCCAGCTTATTTTTCTCTGGCCCTGCGGCCTGGCGATTATCGCCGCCATCACGATGGGACTCTTTTATAAACTCAACGAAGCGCGCTTCGCCTTTATTATTGAGGAGATTGCCAAACGAAAAAAACCATCAGCGAATACCCCTGAGATAACCACCAACGATAAAGCGTCAGCAGTCACTTTATAACAATAAATCTGGCCATGAATCCCTTCCCATTCCACGGGAGGGGTGGCCTTTCTTTATCTGATACATGGATAAGTTATGAAAAGAATCATTACTGCACTGATCGTGTCGTCTGTCTCCTGCCCAATATTTGCCGGGGCGTATGTCGAAACACGAGAAGCATACAATACGGCCTCCGAGCTACATGAGGTGATCCTGCGAGCTGGCTATAACTTCGATATGGGCGCGGGGCTGATGTTCACCAACGCTTATAACGTGGGGAGATGGGATGAGCTTAAGCATAGCTATAACGAAATAGAGGGGTGGTATCCGCTCTTTAAACCAACCAACAAACTCACCTTCCAGCCGGGCGGTTTAATTAACGACAGCAGCGCAGGGTCGGGCGGCGCTGTTTATTTAGATACCAACTACAAATTTACGGATGGGTTCAACCTGACGTTCCGCTATCGCTATAACCACAACAATTACGATACGCCGGACTATAACGGGCAGATGGATAAGAACGACACGCACGAGTTTGCTAACTACTGGAATTTTAAAGTGACGGATGCGTTTTTCTACACCTTTGAGCCGCACTTTTTCCAGCGGGTAAATGATTACCACAGTAAGAATGGCAAAGATCACCACTGGGAAATAACGAACAAGTTCAGCTATAAGATCGACAGAAACTGGTTGCCGTACCTCGAACTCCAGTGGCTGGACAGATGGAATGATTACAACCGCGAGCAGTACCGAATCCGTCTGGGCGTGCGGTACGCGTTCTAATAAAAAAGCCGCTGATCGCTCAGCGGCTTTTTACCTGCCGGGAGGCGCATGCGCTTACCCGGCCTACAGACTGACTGTATTAATCTTCTTTTGAACCGCGCATTGCACGTTTACGATCGTTTTCAGTCAGGTGACGTTTACGGATACGGATAGACTGTGGTGTTACTTCTACCAGTTCGTCGTCATCGATGAATTCCAGAGCCTGCTCCAGCGTCATCTTAACCGGTGGAACCAGAACCGTTGCTTCGTCAGTACCGGACGCACGCATGTTGGTCAGTTTCTTACCGGTCAGGCAGTTTACAGTCAGGTCGTTAGAACGGCTGTGAATACCGATGATCTGGCCTTCGTAAACTTCAGCACCGTGACCCAGGAACAGCTTACCGCGGTCCTGCAGGCTGAACAGGGCGAACGCAACCGCTTTACCCTGACCGTTGGAGATCAGAACGCCGTTGTTACGCTGACCGACTTCACCCGGACGAACGTCGTCGTAGTGGCTGAAGGTGGAGTACAGCAGACCGGTACCAGAGGTCATGGTCATGAACTCAGAACGGAAGCCGATCAGGCCACGGCTTGGGATCACGTAGTCGAGACGTACGCGGCCTTTGCCATCTGGATTCATGTTTTTCAGGTCGCCTTTACGCTCACCCAGAGCCTGCATTACAGAACCCTGATGCTGCTCTTCAACGTCCAGCGTCACGTTCTCGAATGGCTCTTGTTTACGGCCATCGATTTCACGGAAGATAACTTTCGGACGGGAAACCGCCATTTCGAAACCTTCACGACGCATGTTTTCGATCAGAACAGACAGGTGCAGCTCACCACGACCAGAAACGCGGAATGCATCAGCATCTTCGGTTTCTTCAACGCGCAGCGCAACGTTGTGCACCAGCTCTTTGTTCAGGCGGTCAAGGATCTGACGGGAGGTAACGAACTTACCTTCTTTACCACAGAACGGAGAGGTGTTGACGTTGAAGAACATGGTTACGGTCGGCTCATCAACAGACAGCGCTGGCAGCGCTTCCACATTCTGCGGGTCGCAGATGGTGTCAGAGATGTTCAGCTCGCCCAGACCGGTGATAGCGATGATGTCGCCAGCTTCCGCAATGTCGCTCTCGATACGCTCAAGGCCCAGGTGAGTCAGCACTTTACCGACTTTACCGTTACGGGTTTTACCTTCGCTATCGATGATAGTGACCTGCTGGTTTGGCTTCACTTTACCGCGCTTGATACGACCAATGCCGATTACACCAACGTAGTTGTTGTAGTCCAGCTGAGAGATCTGCATCTGCAGGGTACCGTCGAGATCGACGTTTGGTGCCGGAACATGGTCAACAATCGCCTGGTACAGCGGGGTCATGTCTTCAGCCATGTCTTCGTGGTCCAGGCCAGCGATACCGTTCAGCGCAGACGCATAAACGATCGGGAAGTCCAGCTGTTCGTCGGTTGCATCCAGGTTAACGAACAGGTCGAAGACCTGATCAACAACCCAGTCAGGACGCGCGCCAGGACGGTCAACTTTGTTGATTACCACGATTGGCTTCAGGCCATGGGCGAATGCTTTCTTGGTTACGAAGCGCGTCTGCGGCATTGGGCCGTCAAATGCGTCAACCACCAGCAGCACGGAATCCACCATGGACATCACGCGCTCAACTTCACCACCGAAGTCGGCGTGCCCTGGGGTATCAACGATGTTGATACGGTAGTCATTCCATTTGATCGCGGTGTTTTTAGCGAGGATGGTAATCCCACGCTCTTTCTCCAAATCGTTGGAGTCCATCACGCGTTCTTGAGTTTCGGCACGCGCATCGAACGTACCGGATTGCTGCAGCAGCTTATCAACCAGGGTAGTTTTACCATGGTCAACGTGCGCGATGATGGCGATATTACGCAGATTTTCGATCACAACTTTGCCTCAGGCATTAGAAATAGCGCGTTATTGTACACGGATTAATCGCACTACAAAACAGGATCACAAACATCCCCCGCAAACAAGTATCGCAGAGATGCTTTGTGATCGCTTTCACGGAGCGGTAAAAGGGCACTTTAACGTAAATTGCACCAATATGGTGCTCAATGTTCACATTGAAGCACTATAATGGTGCAACAAAACCACCGTGGTGCAGCCCTTTTGCACTACGGTGCGCATGATAGCGCCTTTTTGGGGTGTTTTAAAAGTTGGCACAGATTTCGCTTTATAAAAAATACGGCAACAAAAGGCACCACCGCCTGCCTTATACAGAATTTGAAGACCTCGTTACCACGACGACAATGACCAATCTGGAGAGTTAAGTATGTCCGCTGAACACGTTTTGACGATGCTGAACGAACATGAAGTGAAGTTTGTTGATCTGCGCTTCACCGATACCAAAGGTAAAGAACAGCACGTCACTATTCCTGCTCATCAGGTGAATGCCGAATTCTTTGAAGAAGGCAAAATGTTTGACGGCTCCTCGATTGGTGGCTGGAAAGGTATCAACGAATCCGACATGGTTCTGATGCCTGACGCATCTACTGCCCTCATTGACCCGTTCTTCGAAGAGTCTACCTTGATCATCCGTTGCGATATCCTCGAGCCAGGCACCCTGCAGGGCTACGACCGCGACCCACGCTCTATCGCTAAACGCGCTGAAGAGTACCTGCGCTCCACCGGCATCGCAGACACCGTTCTGTTCGGGCCAGAGCCAGAGTTCTTCCTGTTCGACGACATCCGTTTTGGTGCGACCACTTCCGGTTCCCACGTTGCTATCGATGATATCGAAGGCGCATGGAACTCCTCCACCAAATACGAAGGCGGTAACAAAGGTCACCGTCCAGCCGTTAAAGGCGGTTACTTCCCGGTTCCACCGGTTGACTCTTCTCAGGACATCCGTTCTACCATGTGTCTGATCATGGAAGAGATGGGTCTGGTTGTTGAAGCCCATCACCATGAAGTTGCAACTGCTGGCCAGAACGAAATCGCCACCCGTTTCAACACCATGACCAAGAAAGCGGACGAAATTCAGATCTACAAATACGTTGTTCACAACGTTGCGCACCGCTTCGGTAAAACCGCGACCTTCATGCCAAAACCAATGTTTGGCGACAACGGTTCCGGTATGCACTGCCACATGTCCCTATCCAAAAACGGGACTAACCTGTTCGCTGGCGACAAGTATGCGGGTCTGTCCGAGCAGGCACTGCACTACATCGGTGGTGTTATCAAACACGCTAAAGCGATCAACGCCCTGGCGAACCCAACCACTAACTCTTACAAGCGTCTGGTCCCAGGCTACGAAGCGCCAGTAATGCTGGCCTACTCTGCCCGTAACCGTTCTGCTTCTATCCGTATTCCGGTGGTAGCTTCTCCGAAAGCACGTCGTATCGAAGTGCGCTTCCCGGACCCGGCTGCTAACCCATACCTGTGCTTCGCAGCACTGCTGATGGCGGGTCTGGACGGTATCAAGAACAAGATCCACCCGGGCGAAGCGATGGACAAAAACCTGTACGACCTGCCGCCAGAAGAAGCGAAAGAGATCCCACAGGTTGCCGGTTCTCTGGAAGAAGCACTGAACGCACTGGACGCAGACCGCGAGTTCCTGACTGCGGGCGGCGTGTTCACTGACGAAGCGATCGATGCTTACATCGCACTGCGTATGGAAGAGAACGACCGCGTTCGCATGACGCCGCACCCGGTTGAGTTCGAACTGTACTACAGCGTCTAATCTTCAATCCCTGTCGCGCGGCCTTTTCCGCGCGAGATTGATAGCCGTTTTTTTTGTTGCCGTGGAAACTTTTCAGCCCATCTTCGGATGGGCTTTTTTCACCGCCAACAAGCTGATCTGACGCGTTTTTCGCCGTAAAAACGCTATACTGCACTAAAATAGTGCAAACAACTCCAGGAGACTGCTGAATGGCAACTGGCACGCTGCCCGATGCTGGGCAGATCCTCAATTCTCTTATCAACAGCATTTTACTGGTCGATGACGATCTGGCGGTGCATTACGCCAATCCCGCGGCCCAGCAGTTACTGGCGCAAAGTTCACGCAAACTGTTTGGCGCGCCGCTGCCCGAGCTGTTGAGTTATTTTTCCCTGAATATCGGCCTGATGCAGGAGAGCCTGCAGGCGGGGCAAGGCTTTACCGATAACGAAGTGACGCTGGTGATCGACGGACGTTCGCATATTCTGTCGCTGACCGCGCAGCGGCTGCCGGAAGGGCTCATTCTGCTGGAGATGGCGCCGATGGATAATCAGCGTCGCCTGAGCCAGGAGCAGCTCCAGCATGCTCAGCAGATTGCGGCCCGCGATCTGGTGCGCGGCCTCGCCCATGAGATCAAAAATCCGCTCGGCGGCCTGCGCGGTGCGGCACAGCTGCTCACCAAAGCCCTGCCCGACCCGGCGCTGGCGGAATACACCAACGTCATCATTGAACAGGCCGACCGCCTGCGGAACCTGGTGGATCGCCTGCTGGGACCGCAGCAACCCGGGATGCATGTCACCGAAAGCATTCACAAAGTGGCGGAGCGCGTCGTCAAGCTGGTGTCGATGGAACTGCCGGATAACGTCAGGTTAATTCGGGATTACGATCCCAGCCTGCCGGAACTGCCGCACGATCCCGACCAGATTGAGCAGGTTTTACTGAATATCGTGCGCAACGCCCTGCAGGCATTAGGGGCGGAAGGCGGAGAGATTATTCTGCGTACCCGCACCGCCTTTCAGCTCACCCTGCACGGCACGCGCTACCGTCTGGCGGCCCGCATTGATGTGGAAGATAACGGTCCGGGCATTCCTTCCCATTTACAGGACACGCTGTTTTACCCGATGGTCAGCGGCCGTGAAGGCGGGACCGGGCTTGGCTTATCGATTGCCCGTAATTTGATAGATCAGCATTCCGGCAAAATTGAATTTACCAGTTGGCCGGGTCATACCGAGTTTTCGGTTTACCTGCCAATCAGGAAATAGAGGGTTAGGTTATGCAACGAGGGATAGTCTGGGTAGTTGATGACGATAGCTCCATCCGCTGGGTGCTTGAACGGGCGCTTACCGGAGCAGGTTTAAGCTGTACGGCTTTTGAGAGTGGTGCCGATGTGCTTGATGCACTCACCACCAAAACCCCGGATGTGCTGCTGTCCGATATCCGTATGCCGGGAATGGATGGGCTCGCGCTGTTAAAACAGATCAAGCAGCGTCATCCGATGCTTCCGGTCATCATAATGACCGCCCACTCCGATCTGGACGCCGCCGTCAGCGCTTACCAGCAGGGGGCGTTCGATTATCTGCCAAAACCGTTCGATATTGACGAAGCGGTGGCGCTGGTTGAACGCGCTATCAGCCACTACCAGGAACAGCAGCAGCCGCGCAATGCCCCGGTTTTCGGCCCTACCACCGATATCATTGGTGAAGCCCCGGCGATGCAGGATGTGTTTCGCATCATTGGTCGCCTGTCACGCTCCTCCATCAGCGTGCTGATTAACGGCGAGTCAGGCACCGGGAAAGAGCTGGTTGCGCATGCCCTGCATCGCCACAGCCCGCGCGTCAAAGCCCCATTTATCGCCCTGAATATGGCGGCGATCCCCAAGGATTTGATTGAGTCCGAGCTGTTCGGCCATGAAAAAGGGGCCTTTACCGGCGCTAACACCATCCGTCAGGGCCGCTTTGAGCAGGCGGACGGCGGGACGCTGTTCCTGGATGAGATCGGCGATATGCCTCTCGACGTTCAGACACGTCTGCTGCGCGTGCTGGCGGACGGCCAGTTTTACCGCGTGGGCGGCTACGCCCCGGTCAAAGTGGATGTGCGTATTATCGCCGCCACCCACCAGAACCTGGAGCTGCGCGTCCAGGAGGGAAAATTCCGTGAAGACCTGTTCCACCGCCTGAACGTCATTCGCGTACACCTGCCGCCGCTGCGTGAGCGCCGGGAAGATATCCCGCGCCTGGCGCGTCATTTCCTGCAGGATGCCGCCCGCGAACTGGGTGTGGAAGCCAAGCTGCTGCACCCGGAAACCGAAGCGGCGCTGACGCGCCTGGCCTGGCCGGGCAACGTGCGTCAGCTGGAAAATACCTGCCGCTGGCTGACGGTCATGGCCGCTGGCCAGGAAGTGTTGATTCAGGATCTGCCGCCCGAGCTTTTCGAAACTCATGTTCCGGAAAGCAGCTCTGGCCAGAGCCTGCCCGACAGCTGGGCGACACTGCTGGCGCAATGGGCCGATCGTGCCCTGCGCTCCGGTCATCAGGACCTGCTCTCCGAGGCGCAGCCCGAAATGGAGCGCACGCTGCTGACCACCGCGCTGCGCCATACCCAGGGCCACAAGCAGGAGGCGGCACGCCTGCTCGGCTGGGGGCGCAATACCCTGACGCGTAAGTTAAAAGAACTGGGGATGGAGTGATCGCCTCCCCCCTGTGTAAAGAGAGTTAATTAAGCGCAAACTGGTGCTATTTTGCGCTTTACTGTACTGATGAGTTGAGTATGATCTTGCCCGGAAAAATGGGGGGTCATCATGCTGGAATCAATCGTGAATTTGTTGACTAGCGGAGCAGTCGAAAGCCATACGCCGCAAACGGCAGTTGCAGCTGTGCTGTGTGCGGCGCTGGTGGGGTTGTTTAGCTAGCACTTCGCTTACCCGGCCTACAAAGCGCGAAATGTAGGCCGGGTAAGGCGAAGCCGCCACCCGGCAATGCGGCTTAAATCACCCGCGAGAACTGCTGCATACGGGCTTTCTGCCGCAGATAGGCATCGAAGCACATACAGATATTACGAATCAACAGGCGCCCTTTCGGCGTAACCTCAATCGCACTTTCCGTCACCTCCACCAGCCCATCTTTCGCCAGCGGTGCCAACAGCTTCATGTCTTCCACAAAGTAGTCTTTAAAAATGAGATCCCACTGCGCTTCCACCGCGCTGAAGTCGAGACGGAAATTACAGATCAGCGCCTTGATCACGTCCCGGCGAATACAGTCGTCGCGGGTTAACGCGATGCCGCGCCACAGCGCGTTGCCGGTTTCATCCACCTGCTGATAGTAGAGCTTCAGCTCTTTCTGGTTTTGCGCATAGCAGACGCCAATCATGCTGATGGCCGACACCCCCATCCCCAGCAGATCCGTATCGCCCTGGGTGGTGTAGCCCTGGAAGTTACGATGCAGAACACCCTCGCGCTGGGCAATAGCCAGCTCGTCATCCGGGCGGGCAAAGTGATCCATGCCGATGAACTGGTAGCCGGTCTGGGTCAACGACGTGATGGTTTCCTGCAGGATATCCAGTTTTTGCTGCGCGGAAGGCAGATCGGCATCTTTGATTTTGCGTTGGGCAGCAAACAGCGTCGGCAGATGCGCATAGTTGAAGACGCTCAGGCGGTCCGGGTTGAGTTCCGCCACGCGCTTTAACGTATAGGCGAAACTGTCTGGCGTCTGCTTCGGCAGGCCATAAATCAGATCGATGTTGGTGGAGGTGAAGCCAATCTCCCGGGCATGGTTTAACAGAGCAAAAATGAACTCTTCATCCTGTTCGCGATTCACCAGCCGCTGGACCTCTTTATTAAAGTCCTGCACGCCCATACTCAGGCGGTTAAACCCTTCGGCACGCAGATGATCGAGCACATCCAGCTCGATTTCCCGCGGGTCTACTTCGATAGAGATTTCAGCATCGCCATTGAAGCGGAAGTTATTCCGCAGCAGGGTCATCAGACGGCTGATTTGCGCTTTATTCAGGTAGGTCGGCGTACCGCCGCCCCAGTGGAGCTGGCTGACGTGACGACCGGCAAACTGCGGCGCGCGATGCAGGATCTCCTGCTCAAGCGCATCCAGATATTGCTCCGCCTTGTGCTGCTGGCGGGTCACAATTTTGTTGCAGCCACAGAAATAGCAGAGCTTGTGGCAGAACGGGATATGAACATACAGAGAGAGCGGGCGGTCAGGGTAACGCGCCACCGCCTGCTGGAATTGGCTATCACCAAAAGCGTCGGAAAACTCCAGCGCAGTGGGATACGAGGTATAACGCGGCCCGGAATAGTTATATTTCTGGATCAGGGCCAGATCCCAGTCGATGGTTGCTACAGACATGCTCACTCCTTCCGTTGGTGTCGCGTTCGTATACGGCGGCCCGTTCTGCCCCCTGTGCGGGCCATGAATCGGGTGCGCAGCCACTTCTGTCGCCGCGACAACCGCCGTAGTTTAACGAATAACCACACCAGATAACATATAACCGGAAGGGTTATTAGCAGGACAATAGAACCTGCCGGGTGCAAATGTTAGTTTCCACCTTTCAACAGGCGCATCATATCTTCCTGTTTCTCTTCTTCTTCCTCTTCGTCTTCATCGTCGTAAGAGAGGCCAAGCTTCTGCATCAGTTCATCGATGCGATCCAGTTTGGCATCCACCCATGACTGCTCTTCGGCATTCAGGGTTTCACCCTCTTCAAGACGTTCCAGCAGCGCGTCCAGGCGCTCATCATTCTCCAGCAAATCCAGCTCAGCCTGCGGTGAAAGCATAGGTTTCTCGCTCTTCGGTTTGTGCTGCCTGGTGACCGGGGCATCGGTCACGCCTAATGGAACCGGTTTTTTACTGCCGATACGCGGGTCTTTCTGCTGCTTGTTATTCGCAGACGCGCCTGAAGCACCGCCACTCGCGCGGCTACCCGCAGCATGACCACGATGTTTTTTCTCGCGTTTGCGATCGCGCGCTTCCTGATTCAGTTCTTCGCGCGTTTTGCGGCGTGCTTTAGCAGGACGTTTAGCGCCTGCAGCGGAGGTCGGTTTTTTCATGGTGTTTTGTCTTTAAGTCGTTTTCTTGAGTATAGAATTGCGGCGAAATCTAGCAGAAAGCAAGCAAAGAAAAAAGGCGACAGAGCAATCTGTCGCCTTTTTTCCTGACTCACAACCCGTTACGGGTCTGACAATCCTTGTTTGCTTACGACTAACCCTGTCTATCCCTTAGCAGGTACCGTCCGTGATAGGTTCCATTTCCTTTTTTAACGCCTCCAAGGCGTTCGTCTTCCTGACTTTCCTGTGTCTTCGCCTCCTGGCGCTCCTGACCCTTGTCCTTAAGTCCGGTTCCTGTCGGCATCCTCGCCGTTGAACGCTACTTTACCGTTTCAGGCTGAACTCACAAGCCACAAACGGCCATTTTCCGCGACTTTCAGACTAAGACTAACTGTTAATAGTTTGATTTTAATCGTTTTGATTTTTTAAAGCGCTGCGATTTTTCTTAAATATCCCATAGTTAAAATGGCAGATCTCTCACAAAGCTCAGGGTTTTTACTTACAGCCGGGTTGCCGATGGGAAAAGCCTTTTCTCTCTGTTCAGGTATAATCCCCCCAACGTTACGAATTTCTGGAGACAACCACGTGACCAACCTGAATTATCACCAGACGCATTTTCTCCTCAGTGCGCCTGATATTCGCCATTTACCCGCCGATACGGGTCTTGAAGTGGCATTTGCTGGCCGGTCCAACGCGGGGAAATCCAGCGCTCTGAATACCCTGACCAATCAGAAAAGCCTGGCGCGTACCTCTAAAACGCCTGGCCGCACCCAGCTGATTAACCTGTTCGAAGTCGCTCCGGGCAAGCGCCTGGTTGACCTGCCAGGCTATGGCTATGCAGAAGTTCCGGAAGAGATGAAACTCAAGTGGCAGCGCGCGCTGGGGGAATACCTGGAAAAACGCCTGTGTCTGAAGGGCCTGGTCGTCCTGATGGATATTCGCCATCCGCTTAAAGATCTCGATCAGCAGATGATCCACTGGGCCGTAGAGAGCGGGATCCAGGTATTGGTACTGCTCACCAAAGCCGACAAGCTGGCCAGCGGCGCGCGTAAAGCGCAGGTGAATATGGTGCGTGAAGCTGTGCTGGCGTTTAACGGCGACATCCAGGTAGAGGCGTTTTCTTCGCTGAAGAAGCAAGGTGTGGACAAACTGCGTGAGAAACTGGATATCTGGTACAGCGAGCTGGAACCCGCGTCAGAAGCGGATGAGTAATGATGAGCGCGGCGATGTCCGCGCTTTTTTTGCGTTGAACTTTTCTTTGCCGCAATAAAAAACGCCCCAGTCATTACTGACTGGGGCGGCTAAAATATTCAGCCAAATCCGATTACGTGAAGTAAAAGGTCTGAAAGATAGAACATCTTACCTCTGTACCCTACGCGAATAACTCTACCCTTTTTTAGACTATAGACAAAGCACTTTTTGTAGTTTTTTTTCATTCTTTACATAGGGAATTCTAATGATCATCACAAAACGTTCATGGATATGTTGCTTACTTACAGAAAGTGTTCATATCCCAGAAAGCGTTAGTGAGCCTGATCCCAGTTTTCTCCCTGACCGACTTCCACCAGCAATGGCACATCCAGTTTGACGCTGTTTTCCATCAGTTCATGGATCTTTTTCGAGACCGGTTCCAGATCGTCTTTATGCACCTCAAACACCAGTTCATCGTGCACCTGCATGATCATCCGCACCCGCGGCTGCTCTTTCTCCAGCCAGGCGTCAACGGCGATCATGGCACGTTTAATGATATCTGCCGCCGTCCCCTGCATCGGGGCATTGATTGCCGCACGTTCGGCACCGGCACGGCGGGCCGCATTGCTGGATTTGATGTCCGGCAGATAGAGGCGACGCCCTTCCAGGGTTTCGACATAGCCTTTTTCTTTCGCCTGGGTGCGCGTGTTCTCCATATACTGCAGCACGCCCGGGTAGCGCTCGAAATAGAGATCCATATACTTCTGCGACTCTTTACGCGGAATATTGAGCTGGCGGGAGAGGCCAAAGGCGCTCATGCCGTAGATAAGGCCAAAGTTGATCGCCTTCGCGCTGCGGCGCTGTTCCCCGGTGACGCTCTCCAGCGGCATACCAAACACTTCGGCTGCCGTGGCCCGGTGAATATCCTGCCCTTCCGCAAAGGCGGTCAACAGCCCTTTATCCCGGGAGAGGTGCGCCATGATGCGCAGCTCAATCTGTGAATAGTCAGCAGAGACAATGACGTAATCCTCTGGCGCAATAAACGCCTGACGGATACGGCGCCCTTCTTCATTACGCACCGGAATGTTTTGCAGGTTAGGATCGGTTGAGGAGAGTCGCCCGGTAGCCGCTACCGCCTGATGGTAAGAGGTATGTACGCGGCCCGTTTTTGGGTTGATCATCAACGGCAGCTTATCGGTATAGGTCGATTTCAGCTTTGCCAGCCCACGATACTGAAGGATCACTTTTGGCAGAGGATAGTCCAGCGCCAGCTCCTCAAGCACCTCTTCAGAGGTGGAAGGCGCCCCGCCCGGTGTTTTCTTCAGCGGCTTGATACCCTGCTTTTCAAACAGGATGGTCTGCAGCTGTTTAGTCGACGAGAGGTTAAAGGGCTCACCGGCGATCTCATGCGCTTTTTGTTCCAGCTCGTGCAGGCGCAGGGCGATCTCTTCTGAGTGCTTGTGCAACACAGCCGGATCGATTTTCACGCCGTTGCGCTCGATGCGGGACAGAACCGGCACCAGCGGCATCTCGATATTCTGGAACACGTTCAGCGGCCCGGCGTGTTTTTGCAGCTTCGGCCACATCTTTAAATGCAGTTGCAGCGTGACGTCAGCGTCTTCTGCCGCATAGTGTCCCGCCTCTTCCAGGGCGATCTGGTTAAAGGTCAGCTGATTCTTGCCCTTACCGGCGATCTGCTCAAAGGTGACGGTTTTATGCTTCAGCCAGCGGTCGGAGAGCGAATCCATATCGTGACGACCGGCGACGCTGTCGAGGATATAGGACTCCAGCATGGTATCGAACGCAATGCCGCGCAACTCAATACCATAGTTCTGCAGGATACCGCGATCGAACTTCAGGTTTTGCCCCACCTTCAGCGCTTTTTCATCTTCAAGGATCGGTTTGAGGAGCTCAAGAACGCGCTCGCGGGCGATCTGTTCAGGCGCATCCAGATAGTCGTGGGCAACCGGCACATAGGCGGCAACGCCAGGCTCTGTGGCAAAGGAGAGACCCACCATATTGGCGGAGACATTATCGAGGCTGTCGGTTTCGGTATCAAAAGCGAATACCGGTGCCTGCTGGAGCTTTTCAATCCAGCGTTGCAGCTGCGCTTCATCCAGGATGGTTTCGTAATGCTCAGAAGAGAGCACGCTGGCTTCTTCTTCCGGCTCCTCTTCCGCATCGATCACCAGGGTCTCCTTTGGCTTAGCCGCCGGTTTAGCCCCTTTCGCCTGCAGCCATTTCCCCGCTTCGACATCGGTTATCCAGCGTTTGAACTCGTACTGCTTAAACAGGCCTAACAGCTCTTCAACGGCAGGTTGCTGCACTTCAAGCTGTTCACAGGTCAGATCCAGTTCGACGTCTGTTTTGATGGTTGCCAGCTGATAAGAGAGGTAGGCCACCTCTTTGTTTTGCTCAAGCTTAGCGGCCATGGTTTTGGCACCGCGGAAGGTCAGCCCGGCGATTTTATCCTGCTCACTATACAGCGTATCCAGCCCGCCCAGACCTTGCAGCAGCGCCTGGGCCGTTTTCTCGCCCACGCCCGGTACGCCAGGAATGTTATCGGAGGAGTCGCCCATCAGCGCGAGGAAGTCGATGATCAGTTCCGGCGGCACGCCATACTTAGCGACGACCTCTTCCGGCCCAAGAATGGTATTGGTCATGGTGTTAATCAGGGTGATCCCCGGCGTGACCAGCTGAGCCATGTCTTTATCGCCGGTGCTGATCAGGACCGGGCGGCCCATTTTCTCAGCTTCACGCGCCAGCGTACCGATAACATCATCCGCTTCAACACCCGAGACGGCCATCAAAGGCAGCCCCATCGCTTTTACCATCTTATGCAGAGGCTCAATTTGCGCGCGCAGATCGTCCGGCATCGGCGGACGATGAGATTTGTAATGTTCGAACAGCTCATCCCGGAAAGTTTTGCCTTTCGCATCGAAGACCACGGCGGCATGGCTTGGCTGATACTGCATGATCAAGCTACGCAGCATGTTCAGCACACCATACATTGCGCCCGTAGGCTCTCCCGCACTGTTAGTCAGCGGAGGAAAGGCATGATATGCCCGATAGAGGTAAGACGAGCCGTCGACGAGAATAAGCGGATTTTCGGGGATCTGAACCATAATGTCCGTGCCTTTAAGTAATTTATGAATAAAGGATGCCACAGAAGGATGAAAACATCAGTTTTTCACCGCCAATACAGCCAAAGATTTTGCGATCCTGAGGATCGCTCGCAAATTAAAACTGTGGATAAGTTTGTGAATATTTTCTGTCACCTGGATTAAATGTGCTTAATAAGGATCGATGAGATAATTATTAACATTAATAATCAATGAGTTGTGATTTGATCACGATCTCATATTTTCGATTGATGACAATTTACTCCATGTGGATATAAGCCACGCAGGATCGGCATAACAGGATTTTTCTCCACAGCGCATACAAATCAGCTTTCCCGCCAAGTTAAAGCGCCATCCTTTAACCGTTTTCTGATAAAATCAGCGTCCGGTGTCTGTTTATCAGGCGCCATCCATAGCTAACTACCTGAAAACATTCATCATGTCTAGACTCCTGGCTGCGATCACCCTCTTCTTAAGTATCGCATTAACTATTCTGGTCACCATCGCCTGTTCTGTGCCGATCATCATCGCCGGAATAATTAAACTGCTATTACCGATCCCCGTTGTCTGGCGTGCCGTATCTGCATTCTGTAACGTTATGATGTACTGCTGGTGTGAAGGTCTGGCGGTGCTTCTGCGTCTTAATCCACATCTGAAATGGGATGTTCAAGGTCTGGAAGGGCTTAACAAGAAAAACTGGTATTTGCTTATCTGCAACCACCATAGCTGGGCCGATATCGTGGTGTTATGCGTACTGTTCCGCAAACACATTCCGATGAATAAGTACTTCCTTAAACAGCAGCTCGCCTGGGTACCCTTTATTGGGCTGGCCTGTTGGGCGCTGGATATGCCGTTTATGAAGCGCTATTCCCGTAGCTATCTGATCCGTCATCCTGAACGTCGCGGCAAAGATGTTGAAACGACACGCCGCTCCTGCGAGAAGTTTCGCGCGCACCCCACCACCATCGTCAATTTTGTGGAAGGCTCTCGCTTTACCGAAGAGAAAAAGCAGCAAACCCGCTCACCGTACAGCAACCTGCTGCCGCCAAAAGCGGCGGGGATCGCCATGGCGCTTAACGTACTGGGCCAACAGTTCGATAAATTACTGGACGTGACGCTCTGTTATCCGGAGAACGACAAGACGCCGTTTTACGATATGCTCAGCGGCAAGTTAACCCGGATTGTGGTGCGAATTGATCTGGTGCCTGTGGCAGAAGAGTTACATGGGGACTATGTTAACGATAAGAACTTTAAGCGGCGTTTCCAGCTCTGGCTGAACACGCTGTGGACGGAAAAAGATGCGCTAATCGACAGGATTAAAGCCCAATACAACAACGCCGGTCATTGACCGGCGTTTTCTTTATTACTTCTTCTCAACCAGATACTTCACGGTGTCGGCATACTGCTGCACGAAGATGTCCATGCTGCTGGTATCCATCCCCTGCATATTCAGCTGGTACTTACCGTTAACATACATGGCTGGAACGCCACGCAGTTGCAGATCGGCGGCCGCTTTTTCCTGCTGTGCCACCAGAGATTTCACGACAAAGCTGTTCCAGGCTGCATCGTATTCTTCACCCTTAACGCCTGCATCAACGAATACCTTACGGATATCAGCAGTGGTCTGTACAGACTGGGTTTTCTGCACGGCTTCAAACATCGGTGCAGTGATTTTGTCTTCCACGCCCAGGGCCATAGCGACTGCCCACGCCTGCGTTAAGTCTTTGCCCAGCGGGCCAAGGAACTCAACGTGATACTTGGTCATTTTGGTGCCTTCAGGCAGCTTCTTCTTCACGTTTTCGGAAACATGCAGAACCTGCTCAAACTCATAGCAGTGCGGGCAATAGAATGAGAAGAACTCCAGTACCTGAGGTTCTCCGGCTACAGGTTTGTCGAGGGTAATATACTGTTTACCATCGGTGAACTGTGCAGCCGAAGCGCTAAATGCCAGAATCATACCTGCCAGCGCCAGCCATATTTTTTTCATGATCAACTCTCTCCTGGATGTGTTCGATTAATACATTGGCGTTAATTGCAAAGGGGGTTCCTGCAGAACCTTTACCTGTTCAATAAATGTGGATATCTGGTTACGCCAGTAATCTTCTCCGGTAAGCCACGGGAAGTTTCTGGGGAAAGCGGGGTCGTCCCAACGCCTGATTAACCATGCAAGATAATAAACAAAACGCATGGCGCGTAAAGGTTCGATTAATGCAATTTCGTCTGAATTAAAAGGGGTGAACTCTTCATAGGCTTCGATAATCGTCTCAAGCTGCATCCGCTGCTCAGCCTTATCGCCATTCAGCAGCATCCAGAGATCCTGAATCGCTGGTCCCATTCTCGCATCGTCGAGATCGACAAATAATGGCCCGTCGCGCCAGAGGATATTTCCGGCATGGCAATCACCATGCAGGCGCAGCGTTTTAACGTTGTTATCCCAGCGCGCTGTGACAGCGTTAATTAAATTATCCGTTGCAGCCAGAAATTCAGCTTTCAGCCCTGAGGGGATCAGCGTGGAGGTTTCAAATACCTGACGCGGTTCGAGCAGATATTCCGCAATGCCGATTGTGGGACGCGAAGAAAAGACGCTCTTCTTTCCCGTCTGATGAATGCGCCCTAAATAACGGGCAACCCATTCCATCTGATCGATATTATCGGCTTCAAATTGCCGGCCACCGAGGCTTGGGAAAACGGCAAAATAAAACCCCTGATGCGACAGCAGCGTCTGACCATTGAATTGCAGAGGTGCGGCAACAGGAACGTCATCGGCTACCAGGTCGAGGGCGAACTGATGCTCTTCCTCAATCTGATCGGCTGACCAGCGCTGCGGACGATAAAATTTCACGACGAAGCGCTGACGATCCTCATCCTGAAACTGGTAGACACGGTTTTCATAGCTGTTTAATGGGGTCAGACCTGAGTCCACCCGGATGCCCTGCTCAAACAGAGCATCCATAATGGTATCCGGGTGTAAGGTCTGGAAAGTAAAGGCCTGGTCGTTCATCCGATCATCCGGAAATTATACGAATGATTGAGGATATCATTTAACGGCGATTTCGGTGGCGCCTCTTACAAGCTTTTACTCTTTAATTACGCCACGTGCGCGCAGCAGGGCTGTTTTGAAATCCTCTTCGTAATCTTTCTGAATACCGGGAATGACAGCATCTTTACCGGAATCGCGCATTTTCAGGTGATAGATCAGGATGTCATCGGAAAGGTCGGCCAGTTCGCCTTCATAACCTGACTCCTGCGCCAGTTTCTGTAAGAATTGCACGAGGTTAAGCTCTGGCTCTTTTTGCCAGGCTGGCTGGAGAAGTTCAATAACTTCATTCAGACGTTTACATTTCATGGTAATACTCCTTTCATTAAGAGTGACACGTTAGCAGGGTCAATCCCACAATAAAAGAGGCGATATTGTTGAGCCAGATAAGCACGATCACGGGTGTGGTGTTAGCCGGCGGCAAGGCATCCCGCATGGGGGGAGTCGATAAGGGCCTGCAGACGTTGAACGGCACACCGTTATGGCAGCACGTGGCACACACGCTGAGTAAACAAGTGAGTACGCTAGCCATCAGTGCTAACAAAAACCTCGCCGTTTACCGGGAAAGCGGACACCCCGTCTATCCCGACTCGCTGGCTGATTACCCGGGGCCGCTGGCGGGCATGCTTTCTGTTATGCAGCAGTGCGATGCCGAGTGGTTTCTGTTTTGCCCCTGCGATACACCGTTTATCCCCGATTGTCTGGCTGAGCGCTTTGTTAAACACAGGGGAACGTCAGCAGTTGTCTGGGCGCATGACGGCGAACGCGATCATCCAACCATTGCGCTAATGCACCGTCAGCTGATACCGGCATTACAGAGCTACCTGGCTGCAGGAGAGCGTCGGGTAATGGTCTTTATGCGACAGGCTGGCGGACATTCTGTCGATTTTAGCGATATGAAACAGGCGTTTATTAACATCAATACCCTCGAACAGATAGACACTATGCAGAGGTACAAATGATACCTGTTTTAGCGATCGCCGCATGGAGCGGCACGGGGAAAACCACCCTGTTAAAAGCCATTATCCCAACACTTTGTGCGAGGGGCGTGCGCCCCGGGCTTATCAAACACACGCATCACAATATGGATGTGGATATTCCTGGCAAGGACAGCTATGAACTGCGCAAAGCTGGCGCGGCACAAACCATTGTTGCCAGCAACCAGCGTTGGGCCTTAATGACCGAGACACCGGACGAGAAGGACCTTGATCTGCCTTACCTCATCAGTCGGATGGATCATTCGACGCTGGATCTGGTCCTGGTAGAGGGTTTTAAGCATGAACCGGTGGCAAAGATCCTGCTGTTTCGCAGTGATACCGGACATGGGATTAATGAATTAACGCTTGATGAACATGTTATCGCGGTGGCCAGTGATATTTCACTGTCGCTTCAGGTACCGGTCCTGGATATCAATAATGCGGAGGAGATCGTCGGGTTCATTCAACAATGGATGAGGTCGTAGTAGGCCGGGTAAGGCGAAGCCGTCACCCGGCTTTTTTAACGCCCAACGCAAAAAGCCCATCCGTGAGGATGGGCTTTCGGCTTGTTTGATGCCTGGCAGTTCCCTACTCTCGCATGGGGAGACCCCACACTACCATCGGCGCTACGGCGTTTCACTTCTGAGTTCGGCATGGGGTCAGGTGGGACCACCGCGCTACAGCCGCCAGGCAAAT
>NZ_PQJY01000013.1:0-94563 GCF_002920195.1 Leclercia sp. LSNIH8
GCTTTGTTGTAGGTGGACCAGTTGGTGATTCTGAACTTTTGCTTTGCCACGGAATGGTCTGTGTTGTCGGGAGGATGCGTGATCTGATCCTTCAACTCAGCAAAAGTTCGATTTATTCAACAAAGCCCAATTGCCGTCGTCATTGCCCGAGTTGGTTACACCAAAAATGCGGACAAGGCCAGCCAGGCGCAGTAACTTTTACTCAGCCACCTTTCGGTGGCTTTTTTTTCATAAGGACTGACTCATGCACAACATTGAAATTTCTACCGTCGCCATTTTCAGCGCCCAGTTTAAAAACATCGAAGACGCCGAGAATGCCGGGGCCCTATATTCAGTCGACATCGAATATCCGATGACGCTGAATGACCTGTCGCTGCTGTGTGAATCCGTAGCAAAAGCCGTTGGTGTCCCTAATGGAGTAAAGTACCAGTTTGTCACTCAGCCGCAACCGGAAGAAAGTGATTATTAACGCTTATGGCGACTGGCTGAACAGGAGAAGAACATTGCCCCATGTTGATCACACCCGGACGCTCCGGGTCCAGCTGTACGATGCCAGCCGCTTTCATGATGGCGCGACGGCGGAACAAGCTGGCGAACTGCATACTGTCGCATTCAGTAAACCCACGATTACCGATGATATTCAGAAAATTGTGGATACCACTGCCGAGGTGCTCGGTAGACGCTACAGCGTTAACGTATTCTCAAACTGAGCGCCGGAGAAGGAGGTGTCCAGGTGACCTCCTTCTACCTTTTTTTAAATCAAAGACCGTCAAATTTAATTCCCCTGTCAGACGTCATCGGCACACTTAAAATAAAAACCGTCCTTTTCCCGGTTGCCATTTTCACTTTTCAGATATTCGTCAAAATATTTCACCACGGGTTATTTGGGCCAGAGGCCGTATTGATATAATGAGCTCACATTTCTGAAAGGAGTTTTAGATGAATAAGTCTCTGGTCAGCTTTGCGGAATTATCTGGCGATGCTATTAATCTTGCGCGACAGTCGGTTATCGAGATGGAAATGACCGCTGCCCGGGAAAAGATTGGAAAGGCTCGTTCGTTATTCCGCTCAGGTATTCATCGTGCTGTTAATGGCTATCCGCTGATTCAGTCGGCGGCTAACCAGATGAGCGTCATTAAACGACTCCAGAGCGACACAGAATATCTCGATGCCTGTATTACTGAGAATCTTTGTATGTTCTCGACAGAGGGTTATCTGTACCTGTTTATGCAACGCCGCTTCATTAATGAACCCGTGTCTGAAGGCCGGGAACTGAACAATATTTCCATTTAAAGGTGACATTATGAAACCATTTGGACTTGCCGGAAAACCGCAGCCTGAGCCCTGTGGCTGCTGCTGGTACTACCCGGAGGATTGCCGTTATGCTGCTGCGAAACCGCTTTACCGCCGCAGCCAGCGTAAGGCTGAGCGTCAGCGTCAGCGTGCGACTATTACCCGCACACTGGCCGAATCACGATAGCCGTAAGGACTGCTCATGCCTGGGCTGACAGTACCCTGTTACCTGGCGGCATTATCCGCTGTGAGTGATTATGATTAAATACGTCACCACGTCGATTTCCCCGATATCACCGGAGCAAAGATGAAACTCAGTCAGTTGGAGGCGGGGATGACCGTTTGGTCACTCTTCCGAACCAAAATGGGCAATACCACCATTAAGACAGTAACTCTTCATTCTGTCGTTATTCAGGAGGTTTACGATAACCACGTTATCGCCAGCTGGAACCGCAATGCGCCGCGTCGGTTCGGGGAAACGGCGATAAGTAGCTGGAAAAAAGATAAGCCGCTACTCATCCGCGACCGTTCCGGAAGTGTCCGTTTGGCGACGCGGGAAGAAAAATCCCGAATATTGGAATCAAAATAGCGCCCGTCCATCTTATCGGTTTGGCCCGTTCCGTTCTCAGCGTATTCCGGTGATGGCAGTTTTCCCCCCCACTTAACTGTAGGGAAACAAAACAGCTCATTGCATCCCACCTTCCTGCTGTCATTTCCCTCTTTATTCCCGTTTTTTTCGAGCCCTTAACCCGCAAACTAGCTCCCGTTCACCGGGTATGATCAGCGTGTCTGTGACCATTAATTTTCAGAGTGAGGAGAGGGTACATGAACCAAACTGAATCGGACCCGTCCGGATATACCGCAACAACGGTCGATGAAGAACGCATGGCCATCAGGGAACTGATCGGCGAAGTGGTCGGCCGCTACCGTAGACAGGTACCGCCTGATCGCGTCCAGAAAGCTACTTTTGAGGTGAATGGCGGGCTGCTCATGGGGCTTTTGCTTGCTCTGCTGATGCTGGTATGTATTATCCAGCGTGTGGCAACTGGCGACCGACTGATGAGCTTTACCGGAGAGCCTGACGTCCGGGATATTCAGTTTACCCTGATGCTGGTCATGGAGCTCGCACTTGGCATTGTTGTCTGGTTCCTGATTGCGACGGGGGACTATTCGCGTCCCTGGCTCTATCGTCTTACTCCGGCAAAACCCGTCTGGCTTTTTGATGAAGTGGAGGACTCCGATTTGGTGCTGCTTTCCAGCAATCCCTTTATCAAACGCTGGCTTCACGAGGAACTAACGAAAATCAGGCGACTGACGTATACCCGCCTCGATGAGAAACTGGAGAAAATCGCCCATTACCCGGATAGCCTAATGCACAGTTGTGTTCGTGCTCACCGTTTGTCACTGATCGCGGGTTCGAAGACTGACTGATTACAGCCGGAAAGAAGCGGGGGACCGGACGGGCTGGCGGCGTTGAGTGTAGAGATTTGCATCCGTCTGTTTCGTCAGCGATTACGTCAGCCGTCCGCTGTTACGGCCTGCGAGGCAGCAAAACCTGAAATACTTACTTATTAAATATTTAGGCGGTCGACCTGTTCGTTTGAAGGGGGCTGGGTGGTATAATGGCTTCGGTGCTGGAGGCTTTTGCCCCAGCCAGCAGAATCACTGTTTGACTGTGGTAAAAAGCAGAAAGCCCCGAGTAATTTTTTCAAATTAACCCGAGGCCCCTGATGCTAGTCACATTAAAGGTTAGCCTCTTACCTGCAAAAATGCAAGGAGAAGAAGCCATGTGTTAACACCAAGCTGTAATGTCCCCTTTGAACCATTCTAAAATGTCCCCAGACAATTCTCTGGGGGATTTTTCATGATCAAAGAGACTGTTACGATGAGTCATAAGGAACTCGACCGACTTCACATTATTCAGGAGTCACTTAATCGCCATATTACTCAGGAACAAGCTGCGGCACGCATTGGCATTTCTATTCGGCAGGTTAAACGTCTGGTGCAACGGTATAGAAATGAAGGGCCTTCTGGTCTAGTTTCCCGCCGACGTGGAAAGCGTCCCAATAATTCCTTTTCTACCGAATTCAGAGCAACAGTAATTTCACTCCTCAAAGGCCGCTACGCTGATTTTGGACCTACGCTTGCGTGCGAAAAATTGCGCGAGATACACGGCTTGTGTTTATCCATTGAAACTCTCAGGAAGTGGATGGTAGAGGAGGGCATATGGCGCGAACGTCGTCGTAAGTTTGCCCGAATTTATCAGCGCCGGATGCGGCGCCCATCCTACGGTGAACTCATCCAGATTGATGGCTCGCCTCATGACTGGTTTGAAGGTCGGGGCCCCAAATGCACACTGATAGTCTTTATCGATGATGCTACCAGCGCTCTGATGGCGCTACGATTCGCTCCTGCAGAAACAACCCGGGCTTACATGGAAACCCTCCGGGGTTACCTTAATGATCATGGCGTACCACTGGCTCTCTATTCTGACAGACACAGTATATTCAGAGTAAATAACCCGGAGCGGGAAGGAGAGTTGACTCAGTTCACACGTGCGATAAAGACACTGGGCATCGAGCCAATCCATGCCAACAGCCCGCAGGCAAAAGGGCGGGTAGAGCGTGCCAATCAGACACTGCAGGACAGGCTGGTCAAAGAAATGCGGCTTCAGGGTATCAGTGATATTGAAACAGCAAACGCATGGTTGCCGACCTTTATTGAAGCCTATAACAACCGGTTTGCTACGCCGCCTCGTATTGCTGATAACGCCCATCTTGATGTACACCATTCTGAAGAGGAACTGGGTTATATCTTCAGCCTCCAGGCGAAGCGCGTTCTCTCCAAAAATCTCACTTTCCAGTACAAAAGCAGTGCGTTTCAGATTCGCAGTGAAGGCCGGGGATATCGACTTCGGCATTCGGTTGTCACGGTATGCGAAAGCTTTAACGGTGAAATTAAGGTTCTGTATGATGGGAAAGCGTTGGGATGGGAAAAATATGTTGATGGCCCGGAGCCTATACCACTGGATGATGAAAAAAGTGTCCATGAACGTGTGGATAATGCCCGTTTTGATTTACGCTCAAAATTCTACGTAAAACCTAAAGCTGACCATCCTTGGCTCACGCGCCGCACGCAAAGTAATCAGCAAGTGAAGCCCCCTAAATTACCCAGAAAGAAGGCTGATCCCGATAAAATGGACTGAAACCAGGCGTTATTCAGTTGAGTGCATATCCAGTCATAGGATAGATTCTTACGTAGCGTTTCTGGCGTGCATTTTCGGGTGGTTTGTTACTGTTTTTAACGGGGACACGTCAGAAACGCGCTCAGGCCGTCTGAGCGGTACGCGTAATGCGGCGTTATGGTAAATAGCCTATGCTAATGTCCGCTAAGAGCTGTGAGTTCAACTGATGGACGCAACACACTTATTGAACCGTTCTGCGGGTGATTCATAGTCTAGCGTTTTTCTCGGCCTTTCGTTGAGCTGTCTGGCAACACTGTTAAGTCTTTGCTGGCTGTGAACCGATAAGTCAGTTCCTTTTGGAAAATATTGTCTGAGCAATCTGTTCGTATTTTCATTTGAGCCACGTTGCCAGGGGGATTGAGGATCGCAGAAGTAAACCTGAATATCTGTGGCTACAGTAAACCGGGTGTGGCTGGTCATTTCAGCGCCCCGGTCCCAGGTTAATGTTTTATAAAGTTCAGCAGGTAATTCCCGGGCTTGTCTGATGAGTGCAGATATAACCGTTATGGTCTTGTTGTCTCTGATCTTCGCCAGCATAACAAAACGGGAATGACGTTCTACGAGGGTGATTATATAGGAGTTTTTCGAGCCCTGAATCAAGTCACCTTCCCAGTGACCTGGAATGGCTCTGTCAGCCGCCTCTGGTGGCCTTTCGCTGATAGGTATCGTGTTCGGGATTGACCCTAATCCTTTCCCTTTAAGCGATGACGTTCTGGATCTACGCACTGCTCTTCCGCTTCTGAGGCATTGCTGCAGCTCTTTTTTTAATGCTCCCCGGGTTTGTATAAAAAGCGTTTTATAAATCGTTTCGTGTGACACATGCATTTCCTGATTATCCGGATAACAACGTTTCAGCCAACCGGCGATCTGTTCCGGCGACCAGTCCTGATGCATCTTCTCTGCAATGATTTTACACAATGCGGGGCTTTCAATTAGCTTGCACGGTTTTGGTCTCAGCGCATTTTCCCACGCAGTAGCATCGGCTTTTGCTGCTCGGTATTGTTTTGCACCACTGTGCCTCCTGACCTCGCGGCTAATCGTTGAGGGCGCTCTTGATAATTTGGCGGCGATGTCCCTGATGCTGAGTTTTGCTACCAGCCCTCTGGATATCTCCTCTCTTTCATCAAGCGAAAGCGCTAATCGGTGCCGTTTTCGCACGGGAGGACGGTAGCCGCCTGTCTGGTGGATAGTGGGCATAATGGAAGAATGATATCTGTCGAACATTCTGGCGATATCATGTAGAGAATCACCTTGCTTATATCTGTCCCAGATAATTGCCTTCTGCTCTGGCGTGTAGTTAATCCGAGTTCTTCGTTTCATGACAACGTCCCCCTTGATTAAGGATTGCGTTGCATCGACCCATTGAACTCACAGCGAGAAGCGGACATTGCAGACTGCCCAGTAGAAAAAGTGCTATCAGAATTATCTAAAGGAAGATCGTATTTACCATGTCTCATTCTAACTGTTTAATAAATTACAAAAATTAAAATTTCCATTTAATATCATCGCGTTAAGCAAGAGAATTAAACCTCTCATTTAATTTATGATTCTTATTTAATTCATGAGTTGGTGTAAAAATAGGTTGCCGCACTATAGAAAGACACATATTTAAACCCAGCAGGAAATCATATTTGAAAGTAATGTGTTTAAGGGGCTGCGTAACAAGAACAGCAAGTAAATACATAGTAATAACAGTTACCATTCCCATTTCGCAAGTGGCCATATCAGAGGTGAACTAATGCCTGCTGCAATTTTAAGAATTAAGGTTATCCTAATAATTCTTTTGTATGATTAAGATCATCGATAAATTTACTAAGGACTCATTAATGAAATTGCGACTCTGGAATCTATTACCCCATGATTACGCTCCTTTTTTTCGTATTCTTCACATCATTGTGGCATTTCTAATATTATCACAAATTATTAACTCTAATCTGACAGAGACCGAAGCAATTGGTGAACATAGTCTTGAAGGAGTTATAACCTGGATGCACATTATTTCAGGGTTAGGACTGATTATTTGTGGTTTTATTATGTTAAGTTGGATGCTTACTCAAAGAGGTTTTACTTATTATTTTTCATGGGTAGGGCTTGACTTTAGTGGTATTAAGCAAGATATAAAAACGTTGACTAGTTTCCGACTGCCCGATGCACATTCGGGAGGTATTGCCAGTACAATCCAAGGATTTGGAGTTCTAGCATTGCTAATTGTAGCACTTTCAGGTGGCCTATGGTTCTTGTTGAATACCATGCAGTCAAATCTGGCTGAAACAGTAATCCACTGGCATAAGTTCTTTACTACTTTCATTGAGGTCTATTTTTATGCACATGGTGCAATGGGAGTTTTGCATATTTTAATTGAAAAATATAAAAGCCGCTCAGTTAACCTAAGTGACTAATCTGTTGTGAGATAATATTACTTCAAGTTGAAGAAAACCCTAAAAATAAAATTTAGTTTACTAGAAGATGAAACAGCACTTGCAGAGACTTTTTAATTAAATTTAATAAAAACGAAAAAATATTCATGGCGAAATGATTGTTTAATTATCTATCATGGATAGAAATGTGAGTTAGTCGTCCTATTTTAGGAAGTTAATAATGACTAAAACAAAAGGGTTACCTCGTCCGCTGACGCACTACGCTTGGCTTTCCATTGCCACGGCTATTGCCACTATCGGACTCAAAGGTGTGGCGTGGAAAATGACCGGTTCGGTCGGTCTGCTATCTGATGCCATCGAATCCGTAGTTAACCTCGCAGGAGCCCTAATGGCGCTCTGGATGCTGACCTTGGCTGCGCTTCCGGCCGATGAGAACCATGCATATGGGCACGGCAAAGCCGAATATTTCTCGAGTGCTTTCGAAGGATTTCTGATCCTATTGGCGGCAGCCAGTATCGCCTATACCGCAGTTGAGCGGATGTTAACTCCACAGCCGCTTGAGGAGATTGGTCTCGGATTACTGGTTTCAACAGTCGCATCAATCCTTAATTTTGTGACGGCTCGCATTTTGTTAAGGGCTGGCAGGCAGCACAACTCTATCACTCTTGAGGCAGATGCTCATCACCTGCTGACCGATGTCTGGACGTCGGTCGGTGTCATTTTTGGTGTCGGACTGGTTTATCTGACCGGCTGGTTTTGGGTCGATCCGATCGTTGCATTGCTGGTCGCAGCCAACATCGTTTGGACTGGTTATCAGCTTATGAGTCGTTCAGCTGCAGGTCTGATGGACGTATCGCTACCCACGGAAGAACTCAAAAAAATCGAGTCACTGCTGGCAGGATATCGTGAACAGGGGCTTGATTTCCATGCACTACGTACACGCCAGGCTGGCGGGCGGGCGTTTATGACAATGCACATCCTAGTTCCTGGGCGATGGACTGTTCAATATGGGCACGACTGGGCCGAGCGTATAGAGAATGATATCCGCACCGCACTGCCTTTTATCCATATCACCACTCATGTGGAACCGTTGGAAGATCCCGCGTCAATGAACGACCAAACGCTCGACATTTCTGATCACTAAACTAACCACATGTCGCTGGTCGGGCAGGGTAACAAACCTCGCTCTACAAAAATTTCAGGTATTCTCTATAATTCTGAGGGTACTTGATGTGACCTGCGCCCAATTGTTGGGCACGCAATATTTTTAAAAAGTCCGCTTCTGGCACAAAGCGGACAGTGATCACCGTTCTTACGACTACTTTCTGACTTACTTCGTGACTTGCCCTAAGCATGTTGTAGTGCGATACTTGTAATGACATTTGTAATTACAAGGGGTGTAAGACATGGGTAGCATTAACCTACGTATTGACGATGAACTTAAAGCGCGTTCTTACGCCGCGCTTGAAAAAATGGGCGTAACTCCTTCTGAAGCGCTTCGTCTCATGCTCGAGTATATCGCTGACAATGAACGCTTGCCGTTCAAACAGACACTCCTGAGTGATGAAGATGCTGAACTTGTGGAGATAGTGAAAGAACGACTTCGTAATCCTAAGCCAGTACGTGTGACGCTGGATGAACTCTGATGGCGTATTTTCTGGATTTTGACGAGCGGGCACTAAAGGAATGGCGAAAGCTGGGCTCGACGGTACGTGAACAGTTGAAAAAGAAGCTGGTTGAAGTACTTGAGTCACCCCGGATTGAAGCAAACAAGCTCCGTGGTATGCCTGATTGTTACAAGATTAAGCTCCGGTCTTCAGGCTATCGCCTTGTATACCAGGTTATAGACGAGAAAGTTGTCGTTTTCGTGATTTCTGTTGGGAAAAGAGAACGCTCGGAAGTATATAGCGAGGCGGTCAAACGCATTCTCTGAACCAAAGCATGACATCTCTGTTTCGCACCGATGGTGACACTTCTGCTTTGCGTTGACAGGAGAAGAAGCCATGAAACTGCCGAACCAACCCGTTGTTTTGTGCGTATTGATAGTATGTCTTACGCTGTTGATATTCACCTGGCTTACGCGCAATTCGCTCTGCGAACTGCGGCTGAAAGACGGTACGCGGGAAGTGTCGGCTGTGATGGACTACGAATCCGGTAAGTAGCTGAAAGAGGGGGGTAACCCCCCTCGATTCAGATGTGGCCAGCAAGCCAATAGCACCTTTAGAAAAGGGTTTCTCCGGTCGGGGAAACCCTTTTTTCCTTCCGTTCGGTGGCAGACCGCCACTCAATTACCCAAGGCATTCAACAGTCTCAGTGGAATACCGTCGGATTAAAATTCTCCCCAGAACGGCTGCGGCTCGCACTGGGTACCTCCTCCTGCGTCCTGTTTAATTCTCAACGCCTCAATTTTTCGAGGACCCGCCGCATTTTCCGAACCTGGCTGGTCGTGGAGAGAGTACTGGTTTGTGGATGACATGCACTGGTCTTCTCATTGGGCTGTAGCTCATAGGACATAGCCAGTGCGGTCAGTGCTTCTTCAGCATCCAGCAGAGCTTTAATGGCCGTCTGGCGCATCTCTGCACGGCGTTCAATTATGGTCATGTTTGTCCTTGCTGCATCCGGTAAAATGACGCCGGGTATTCAGTCTTTCACGTTTTTCAGAATGGCCTGGCGGCAGGCATTCCAGATCGTCTGGGCATTCGCATCGCAGTCCACGAACCCGCCGCATTCCTGATAGATGACCTGGTAGACGCTGTCTGGGATCTTCTCCGGTACAACCGGGGAAAAGATGCTGACGGATGCCTTTCCTTCGGCGGCGTCACAGACGGCGTCCAGATGATTCGCCATCCATTCGGTTAAATTCAGATCCTCCTGAATTGCCTGCGCCTTATAGCGTTCTTTTCTTGTTACAGTGGCACGCATCTGAATTTGTACGCTCGCAGGCTCTTCGCCCTTCATCGCATTCTGAAGTGCAGATTTGGGCTGTTTCATCTTCGTTTTCATTTTCAATCGCACTATTTGGAAAGCGGCTTGTCTTCAGTGGGCTGAACCGGGGCTGTCTCCCCCGGCGTAACCAGCACACCAGCTTCACTCAGCACATGTCTCCACTGCTCATCCCGGTAGGCCGTTGCGGCGTCGGCAGAATCAAAGCATTGGTCGCAGGGCGGAGAATTTACGGTAACCAGGCTCACTACCGGCTTAACGTAGTACGCTCTTCCCCGTGGATAATCTTTTCCACAAGGGGCATAGAGCTCCTCGTCCCCACCAACACGGCGGAGGTGGAATTCTGGTTGCTGGCTGGCCTGCTCGGACAGCTTCACGGATGCCGTCTGCCAAGCTGCGATAGCCCGGGTCATGTCGCTTTCATGCCTGGCAAGATCTGCATCCCGGCGAGCCAGTAGGTGCGCGATAATATTGGCTTCATCGTAATTGATGACCGCCATTAGTTGACGGGTCGCTTCATCCCAGTCCTGTACTGCGGAGCCATCCAGTGGATTAGCGAGGTGCGCCTGGTATGTCGTACGGTAATTTGCGGCAGCACCTTCCAGCTGGTGCAGTTTTTCATCCGATAGTTGTTCGGTCATTGCACAGTTCCTTTTAGATGCAGGCTCAACGCTTGCATTAAAATTCATGCCGTCTGTTTGGCTGCGGCTTTACGCTGGGCGGCGATATGGGCGGCAATCTGCTTTTTGAGGCGCTTATAGTCAGCCCTGAAGCGTGCCACGTCATCGATCTCAATCATGTACCCGCAGCTGTAACCGGCATGCCCAAACGCATCGTCATCTTCGTAGTTTGGACAGTGATCGCTTTCCCAACCCGCTGCATCCAGCAATTCATCAATAGCGACGAGGTGTGCCCTGGGCGCATTCTCAATGATGAAGTAGAGCGAGCGACCCCAGAAGTGGCTGCGGGTACCTTCGATTACAGCAGTGTCGTTCGTGGTCTGGCGGGAAAGTTTCATTGGATACTCCTTTGCCCGGAGCCGCCGGGGCGGGGGTGTGATGTTCACACCTTGTGTTTGCAGTATGCGGTCCTTTTCAGGCAACCGGGAAAGTAACTTTTCGCTGCTGCTGGTGGACTGTCGCCTATTGCTCGCCAGCCTTTTTCTTTAGATAGTTTACGTCTGACTCATCACATACCTGATCCATATGACGCTGAATCCATGCCGAGATAGTCAGGCCATTACGCTTCGCCTCACGGACATAGCGTGATTTTTTCTCCGGGGTCATACGCATCTGGACCAGTGCCGTTGCTTTGTCGGCCTCATCTTTTTTCGCGTTATCGTTGCCCTTCATATGGATCGCGTTAACGTGCTTTTCATTGTTATCGGTCATAGTGTTCTCGGTCAAACAGAGCCGCGTAGTGCGGCTCCCAGGGGGAGAGTGCAGCCGTGTCATGTCGCTGTTGAAACCGTCGGGTCAGGGGCCAGTCCTGTGGCGAGGTTTACGGAAACGTTCTGCACGTTAGAATGAATTGTCTGGTCAGGCTGTTGGTCTGTATTATGGACGACGGTGTCTGATGGATTGTCAGCCATTCGAACAAGATCACCGGCCATAACTTCGTGCCGATGATCAAGCATGACTATGCCAGTCCGTGCCTGGGCACGGGGTGTGCCGTTAGCGCTGCGGATGAATGCACTTCGAAATCCCGTCACGGTACGAACAGTACCCTTGTCCAGGACCCGCTGGCCCGACTCCAGAGTCTCAGCTGCGGCCGCATGAAATTCCGCCACGGCAGCAGCAAACCACTTTTCGAAACGGGGAGCAATGGTCTTCACGGCAAGCGAGGTACAGGAATAGACCTGTTCAACCTGCTTAGAACCGTTTTTATCGGTAAAGGCGATAATGCCGATTCGGCCACAGTTAACGGTGTAGAAGGTTGGTCTGAAGCCGTTGGTGAGGAGTGATTTAACAGCTGAGAAGAAAGCGGATTTAAGCATCGGTTTCATGGGGTTATCCTGTATGCCCGGAAACGCCGGGGCGTGCGGCCAGAGTGCCGCTGTGTGATTAAATATACAGAATCAGAGTTGTTTTGTCAATACAAAACAACGGGTGCTTTTTCCACCTGATAGCTGTATTTATTTTTTAAATCAGACTGTTAAAGTTGTAATGAGCAGTGCAGCAGCGGGCTGAGTCAGCCCACCGAGATCACCGCCGTTGTGGCTAACTCCTGCCCACGCCCGGTCAGCCGTACGCGATAGAAACAGCTCTGTTCTAACCCACTTTTCAGAGTGAACTCAATCAGGCCCAGCCGGAAGAGGGGTGGCAGACTGGGGGCATTAACCGGAAAATATCCCAGCGTACTGAGGCAATCTGGACGCTGCTCCATCCCTTTCTTTCCGTTGCCCTGCATCAGGTAGCGGGTTCCGGTATTCAGCCGACGCAGAGTATAAATTTGGGCGTTAGTCAGCGTCATGATCATCGCCCTCTTCAGTGGAAGAGCTGACCGGCTGTTTCCAGCCGCAGTGACAGTCCTGTAGCGTTCCATCCCCCCCTTCAAGGTACGCCAGGCACTCGGGGCAATACAGCTTCATTACCACGGGACCACCTCGACATGTTCACCCAGCCAGGCCAGCTTCTCGCGAAGCAGTTCGGCGGCATGCATCTGGTCTTCGGCCCAGAATGGAGCGAGTCCCATAAATTCGCACCAGTACGCCAGACCGGATTTTCCGTCGTCCCGGTAAGTCCAGACCGCCTGGCCGTGACCCACGCCGGAGTCGACGGTTACATACAGCCCGGGCATGCATTCACAGGGCTCCTCGCAGTCGCAGGTGCCACTCTGGACCACGCGTACTCGTCTCAGCTTCACTGCGGTACGCAGGCGCAGGAGCTCCTCCAGCGCATCAGCGTCGAATTTCGTCGTGCTGACAAGGGTGTTTGCACTGGTTTTACGCAGCGCCTGAATACGGGTGCGAAGCGCATCGTTGCTGATAGTAGCCTTAATCATCATTATTCCCCCATCTCACCCAGCTGCTTGCGGATTGAAACGCTTTCCGCACGGAGTTCATCTTGTTTTGCCAGCAGGAAACGTTTTACAAGCGCCATCGCGTCCAGAAATTCAGTGGGCTCACATTCAACCCGTTCGCACACGCTCTGAACGGCTTCCGTCACCAGCGGCATTACGTCCAGCGCTGTCTGCATTTCCGAAATCACAGAGGAGTTGCCTGCGTAACGGGTTGCCAGTGACAGAGTCTCTTTGCTCATGGATCGCTCCTTATGCCGAGACCGGACGGACAAACAAGTCATGCGCCCCATCTGCCAGCGGCTCGCAGTAATCACCGAAACCGTCTGGCACAATGCTGCCATCGGCCACGATGCAGGAAGCCACCGGTTTCTGTGCCCGGTACGCTGCCAGTTCGGCTGCGTCGACTTTCGCGCCATCGGTCAGGTCAAAATGCAGATCGTCATACGCAGAGCCGTTCAGCTCTTCTTCCAGACTGATAGCCGCATTCAAGGTAGCCAGCGCATCAGCGACGTCACGTGAGTTGATTTTTGCGTCGCGCAGCTCTAGCTCAAAGGCCAGTTGCAGGCGGCGTACAGCGACGATGTGGGACTTATGCTGGGACAGACGAATGAGGGTGTCGATATCGTGGGTCATGATGCTTACCTTATGCCCGGAAACGCCGGGGCGTTGGTGCGGATGCCGCGCCATGGGATTACTATGATCTTCTGAACTTCTATTGTCAATACAATAGAAAACAACGTTTTGAGGATTTTTTATACAGGACGGATGCTGCGGTAAATTCAGTTGCACACAGTCATTAGCCCCTGCATTTACAGAAGATGGAGGCGGTTTAATCCAGGAGCTGACATCTTGATATGGACGCCAGCCGTCACAGCATGATTCTGCCCGGGGACACCGCGCCGAGTGTGACCTCCCGCAGACGGAAGAAGAGCGGGGGAGAATGTGCCCCTTCTCCCTGCGGTGGTCGCTGGGTTCAATATAGGATTGAAATTCCCCGCTTATCGACCAGATGTGGCATGCGAACAGGGTAGAATACTATTCCGGATTCACGAATTATCAGCGCCAGCCGGTGACCCGCTGACGTACCCGCTGCAACCTGTGCCGAAGGTGTCGACATGATTAAAAAGGAATGTATGAAAGAACGTACACAATCCCCGGGTGAGTCGTTTGCTCACGCTGAGTTTATGGAGAAAGTCTTTACCAACTTACGGATGTTTTGTGACGCCGAATACCGACGGTTAGCCACAGGTGAGAAAGAAACCCAACAGTCGCAACCGGAAAAGACCATACATTCGCATTATCTCGTGTAAGACCCATGCCGCCGTATCCTTTCCCGATGGCCGGGCAGATTTAGCCTGGCCCGATTTTAATTCCCTCATTCTACCTGCCCCGCGTTGAGATGTTCGACAGTGATCCCGGTTATTCTTTTATAGCGATAGATAGATTGCCATTCCATATTTTGGAAAAGTAACTTTAGATGCCTTGTGACGCCGCAGTTCCCCTCTTACTCATCTTCCCTTCAGCGCATGTAACACCTTTCATGCTGACGGTTCTGCATTATTGTGGGTTCTTGCAGACGGAAAAGTAACTTTTTCGATAAATTCCGGCTTTTTGGTACCCGATTTCACACTAAAGTTAAATTTGGCCTCCTTAGCGAAAAATTAAAACGGACGGATCACGTACTATTACCCCGGGAAAAAAAGTTACTTTTTTTTTCGCCTCAGGTTATTAGGAAATGAATCGAACCTGGTATTGTTGTGTTGTAGCGAACAACCACCCTAAACGAAAATTTAAAAGGAAGGCCACAATGTCCACTATCGAAAATGATGTAAAAACCGCTAACAACGATATCAGCCTGCGCACTTACCTGGAGCGTTCCGGTAACGGCGCACGCAAAAGCAATGGTCTGGTCATCAACCCGGCAGTGGTCGAAGAGGAAGAAGGTTTTAACACCCGTACCGCTGGCATGGGAGAAAGCTACTACTCCTTACCCCACGTGGTAGCCCACCTGAACAGTCTTAAAGAGTCCTATAAGTCTGAGCCTTTAAGCGTACCAGCTATCGTCGTGCAGGTTCTGAATGGTCGTCCTGTTCTGCGTCAGGGGGCATGTCGTATCCGCGCCGCCGCTATGGCAAACATCGAGCTGGCAGAGGAAGGGCGTGAACTGATTTCGTTAATTCGCTGCGAGGAGTTTCGCGGTAGCCGCGCCAGTGCCGAACAGTTTACGCTGGACGGTAACTCTAATCTGGCTCTGTCTGTCGTGGCTGAGGCGCTCTCCATCAAACGGATGGTCGAAGATGCTGAAGAACCTAAAACGTTCGCAGAACTGGCCAAGCGTCGCGGTAAAACAGAACAGCACCTGCGTCAGATGGTTCGCGTCCTGGACCTGCCTGAAGCCCTCCAGGTTATGCTGGTGACAGGGGAAGTGAGCATGTATGTCGCGCTGGATGAATATCTCTACAGCGGCGATAAGGCCGTGAATAATATCACCAAAGCCATCGACGTCTATGGCAAGGCGACGGCCAAAACCCTTAAATTCGTCAAAGCTGGCAACATTGATGCAGCCATGCAGCCGAAAGCGCCGGTCGTGCAGGAAACGAACGCAAACACCCCTGAAACCACCGTGACGGAACAAACATCCGTCGAAGGTACTACGGATGAGACCACCCCGCCGCAGCTGGTGGACGGGAATGTTGGGACCAACCCGGAGCCAACTCCGGAAAACACCCCGGAGCCGAAGGCGAAAGATCCGATCAAAACGCCAGAGCCTAAAACTGTATCGGTCTCCAGCGTACTCAACAAAAAGACCGTGACGACGATTGCGGACACGGCAATCCCGCTTTTTTCGCGTATTGCGGAAGAAGCAGAACAACGTGCCGCTAAGAACCTCAGCGACGATACGTACACCTTAGTGCTGACCAATGATGAGATGAATGCCATCTGTGAAGCCCACGGCAATCTCACGCAGTACCTGCGTAAGCATGCCGAAAAGCAGCAACAGGGCCAGGCATGATTTTCTGACCGACCCTCCACCCGGTAGGGTCGGTTACCACCACAGGTCAAGGAGAAACAGGGTAATGAAGAATATCGCGATCAACGTCAGCACGAAGGCACCATTGCAGACAGTTAAGGACCCTGTGACCCGGGTCAGCATTCAGTGTACGGCGAAGGATGAGAAGGGCGAAGACGTGGAAGTGAATATTCTCGATCTGGAGCAGCACCACACCACCAACGAAATTAAAGTGACTTTTGGCGGCTCCCCCTCCCAGGCGCTGACCATGCTCAGCCGGGTGATGGACGTGCTGCAACAGCAGGCGGACGCAGAGCTGCAACTGAATTCTTACGCTCGTTTGCAGTAAACGTAAAAGGTGAATGATCCGTTTTAATAAGTACCTGCAAACCCCATGGATACCGATTTGACGAATGGCACACCCATTTATAAATCTTAACCGCCACTGAACAGGCAATAAACAGAGTTATTGTGAACTTACATCCGAGGGAAAATAGGTGGCTACCAGCTTTTAGGATGGTGATATTCAAATAACTGCAAAATTACGAATTAGCAAGCGTATTGTAGGGAATACATAATGGTAGAATAAGATATGGTTTTAATAATTTACAACGCTTAAATCCACATTCGTCCATATTTAATATTTATGGGAATTTAAAAATATATTCAGTGTAGGTTATTAGCTAGCAGGTCGAATTTTATATAATACCAAAAAACAGGAGGTATTATGAAAACCAGTCTGGCTTACGCATCTAATTGTTCCGACTCTCTCTATTCCTTTATTTACAAGGCACTGCAACAACGCTCAGGTGCCGAAAATGAAAGTCTCTATCAGCAGGCTATTTCAGCGTGCCGTACTCCGAAGCAAAAAAAGAAAATGGCCGGTTACTACGCCGGTCCGTGGCAGATGCTGTTTAACGCCTGGTGTTACAACCGCCTACCCAACATTGCCGTACTGCCCGTGTTGGCACAGCAGTGCTTATCCTTTTTGCAGTGCGAAGAACTGATCGCCGACTGGCACTAATCACATTATGTCCTGCTGGTGGATGCTGGCAGGTCTGGAGTACCTTTAAATGTACAGATATGACAGGAACCGGCAGTCGTTCAACCTGGTCAATGCGCTTCAGCCGGTCTATCGCAACAACGGTGGCGGTTTGTTTGAGTTCGACCGCAGGAAGCAACATGAAACGGCTGATCTCATCTTCGAGGCACTGACGTTTTCCCAGGCGCCCGAACTGGAGCTGGCGAAATTTGTCCGTCTTAAATCTGTGCGCCGAATTGCACAGTTTGACGACGGTGAAGTGCGCTATGGCGTTCACGTTGAACTGGCCGACGCTGTTGATAATAATTCCTTCAGAATTTTCAAAGATGATAATACAGGTGGATTTGATTTTTATTTATTTTCTACTTCAAATAATGAAGCAGAGCTTGTCCGCTTTAATCTGGATGTCTGTGGTATTCATTTACAGGACATTTTTGAACGGTCAACCGGCTTGTGTCTGTCGTACTGAATTATTTATTAAATATTTCACTTCAGGTTATTAGCCACGAAACCGATTGTGGAATAATAATAAAAAACGACGAGGTGAAATATGAAAAATCTTAATATTCAGATTAACGACATCGCAGCAATTAACACACTTGGTGGATCAATGCTGGCGGATATCATCGCCACCCAATATAAAGTAATTGGTGATAACAAAGACACTGCGGAAATGCCTATGCCGTGTATTGCTTACGGGCAGACCCCTGCAAATATCGACCCAGGCGTCTTCATCAACCGTGTGTACTGCTTGGACAGTCAATCGCTAAGTGCCAGCCTGCGTTACGAGCTGTTTAACGGACTTGCGAACCAGGCGTTTACCTTCTTCTGCCAGTCGGGCTGGTACGGTGCATTCCGGGTGGTGTCTTTCCGTGATAACGGACCTGCCGGACTCCTTAATATCGGCATTGTCCATGAGAAGGTGTTAAACGAATTTTGCGCCGATTTTCCCCGGGCTAATGTCAGCGAAACCGGCTTTAACTGCGGCATGACGTTTGACCAGATCCGGATGTTTATTTCAGACCGGGCCTATCAGATGCCGCTCTACAACAACCAAGATCACTTCGTTAAACTCGCGAAACGCCTTGTGGCCTGACACCCAGTGCCAGGCTCAGGCCTGGCCATTATGAAGGAAATGCCCATGAGCGGATTTTTCAGCAACGAATCACCGTTATCACTGGCTCAAGCCCGCGCCGTTGCCGCCGGTTACCAGAACGTCTTTATCGAAAACCTCCAGCCAGCAGGCCATTTCCAGATTGCCATCCGTAATCATCGCGACCACGATCGCCAGCTGATCTGGCGTAACTGGAATTATGAACCCGATGCCTATGATGCGCTCAATAGCCACCTGCAAAGCCACGGACTGAAGGCCAGCTGATCAGCACAAGAACCCGGTAACTCCGGGTTTCTTTTTATGGACTCAGCTGTCAGTGCTGGCAAACGGGGAAGGGAGTCTGGGTCTGCCCGGGGCCCACAGCTGGTGGTATAAGTCTGACCCGCATGCAGATGGTTTCGCCCGGTGCCGAGATGGCGCCGGGGAACTGAAAAGGTATCTTGCATCCGGAAAGAAATCGTCGTGACCTCCCGACCTGCGTGTAGATATGCCTGGCGGATGCCTGCGGTGTGTCGTCTGTAACTGAACTGAGCCATCTTAATTCGCGATCGAGAGAAAAGGGACGTGCTAGCAAAAATTAAGCGCGAGGGACTTTGATATAAATACTCAGACAATTAACGATGACTCACAGGATTTCACTGGTGCTTATGATTCTCCATATTGTTTTAACCCTCTATGTGGTTGTATGTCTTTTCTGCTGTCTATTTTTGAGAGCCCGTAATAAAAAGGCACTTTGCCATTCCCAGACCGAAGGGCGTCGGTATACGCAGGATAGTAAGAGAGGGGGGATTGCCGACGGAAATGGTTCCTTCTTTACCCCCGATACCTCAGGCGGTGATGGTGGATGTGGGGGTGGTGGTGACGCTGGTGGCGGATGTGGGGGTGGTGGTGATTGATGCTGTTCGCAGGCGTCCGCTGGTGGGGAGCTATCGACATTGGTAATTTTGACGGTTTTTTTCGTAAAGGTTGCGGCCGTGGGCTCTGGCTGGTGGGGCGTGAAGTCAGAGAATCTAAATTAAATCCGTCGTGCAGAAAAGTACCTTTTCTGAATCTGTCAGACGCATCCGGAAAGAAAATATCTCTCGGGGCAGCAAAGGCACGCCGGAGGTGATTTGCAGATTCAAGCGGGAAAGTCTATTTTTCATGCACCGAACCTATTTGGGCTGGGACGGAACCTGGTATAATGGACACATACAAAGGAGGGCATTATGAATACTTTTCTTTACGTACTGGTAGGCTGGATTGTCGTGCTGTATCTGGTTAATAAAGTGCGCGAAAAACGCAGCAAAGCGAAAGCGGTTAAAATCCTGGTGAAACGCAATGGCGTTTATCAAGAAGTGGATGCCGTAATGTTGCCCAAATACCAAGGCAGCGATGTGAGTACAGTTAAGACAGGCAATGAATCAGCCTCGCAATGGTTGAATAAAGAGGATGATATTACTGAACCGGAGTACTACAGTGGCGCTTCATTATTGAAGGCAACGAGAGATTTTGAAGCTCAACAAATGGAACAAAAATTCTAGCTACACTAGCCAGTTTTCACGACTAGGAACTGTTAGTTGAACCCTATTCATTCAGATTTAATAGGGTTGGACGGGAGGAGTTTAATAATGACAACGGCCAACGTAACCACCACTACTATCTACCGCTCCGATGATATTGTGCCTTTTCGTCGGCCACAGGGCGTTCTGGATAATCGTTATATGCCGCAGGCTTATGCTCTGGTACGGAACTGGGCCAGCAAACCAGCGGAGTACGGTTCTGGTGTTCTGGCAACCTACAGACAGGCGGTAGTTAATCTTGCGTATCAGGTTAAAGGGACTCGTGTGATTTTAATTCTGGTTCCCATTGAATGTGAGCCGGTTGGCGTAATCATGACTGACACAGTCTTATGGCCGTCGCTACCCATTGGGGAGGTCATGCAAATTATGCAGGAAGCATGGCAAAATATTCCGGTGTTGAATCCATAAAAAAGCCCCGCATAAATTAGCAGGGCTTTTTTTTACTTTGTCGAACCGAATATTTTACCCGGTAGATTCCGAAGAAAGCGCAAAAGGTTATAGGTAATACGCTGCTCCAATCGCATAGTTGTTTTGTATCTGGTGGTAACGTTGTGGATATGGTCCAGATCAGTATAAAGGCCAGGAGGCTTTCTCTTTAACTTCAGCTCCCCACGGATATAACTTACTGCCTCAGGCTTGAATACAGTTAACTGGCGCCGCTCAGTGACTTTCCGAACAAAATCACCCATACCCATGCAAAGCCAGTCTGGCTTCTCACCTTCAAACTTGCAGGGCCCGTTAATGATGACAACATTGATACACTCCAGTTCGCTGGCGCGTAATGTAGACTGAATGGCCTTGATGTGACCGTAGTTTTGCCTGAACGGGTTTTGTAACTTTAGTGTCCCTGACGATTTCCATTTTCGCCAGTGGCTTTCATCCAGCTTCCCATAGAGCTTTCCAGCATAGTTCTTCTGCTCGATGACGTAGAGCCCATGAGAGGCGATAAGGACGTGATCAATCTGCGTGGTGCCAGTGGCACTAACCGGCAGAGTTAAATCGCTCAGAAGGCCTTCTGCATCATCAGGAAGGTACGCTTCAATTTGCTTGGCCGTCCTGCGTTCAGCAATGGCTGACGATACGAATCCCATCAAGCAATAAAGCACAATGAGTACCAGGGCAATAATACTTATTGCTATCACCCGCCACGCCATCAGGATCACGTCCATCTTATTTCACCGTCGGATAGCTGGTGGCCTGAACAGAATCAAGTAACCGGGAGGTTGTGCCCGCCAGCGTTTCGATGTTGGTTGACAGGCTCATTAACATACCGAGCGCGGAGCGAAGCGATCGTTGCGGCTCGTTGTACGTTTTGAATGTAGTGGTCGAATACATTTGAGACAGACGCGAACGGACCTCGACTGGTGTCAGGTCACCGTCGATGAGACCGTACTGGATTGCTTGCTGCGTTGTCCATACCCGGCCGGAATACAGAGCGACAGCATTTGCCTCCGGGCGGCTAATTAGTTTGTAACCCCGGCCTTGCTCAACGTCCGAAATAAATTTTTCATGCATGGAATCCAGGATTTGCTTCTGCATAAAATCCCGGGTGGCCTCGGAAAGCGGATGATAAGGGTCGAGTGCAGCTTTAAATTCCCCTGCTGTGAGCGGCTCATTTTTAACACCGACCGTATCCATGACGCGGGACAGGTTCCAGTGATCCATTCGTACGCCGATCGAGCCGGTCAGAGCGCTGCTATCTGCATAAATGGCGTCAGCAGGGGACACGGCGTAGTAGCACGCTGAAGCACAAATGCCTTTGACGCTAACGATAATAGGCTTATAGCTGGTTTCCATATCGGCAATGAAACGGCCACTCCCGGCGGAGAGGACCTCCAGGGTATTGCGTTTCGATTGTTCGGCATTGATATCGTCCTGCGAGCGTGAAGCACTGGTATCACCCGTATTACGGGTCTTGCTTGCGGATTCCGCATGTGAAATACGTTCAATCTTCTGCTGGTGGCTTCGAAGTGCATTAATCTGGCGATAAATAATAATCGCGTCTGAAGGTCCGCCACCACCTGACTCCGCCTCGATAATGACAGCTTTGGCATGCGGGTTGTTGTACGCTTTTGCCAGTGCTGCGGCTATCACAGAACCGTCACCGGCCTCTGACCCGGTGCCCATTTCTCCCGATATGCGCACGACGGCAATATGATCCATTCGTCCTTCTGATTCCTGATACTTATCGTAAATATTAAAGGCCGAAACCCCTGCTGCTGCTAATGCCAGAAGGGAAATAACCACTTTTGAGGTGGTATGGATTCGGAACATCTTATAAAAACGGTCAGCGTTCTCATCAAGCGATTCTTTGATATTGGCAGGTGACTTCTTATTTTTACGGTTAAACATCTGACCACCTTATTACATAAGTTTTTGAAAGTTAGACCACAAGCGGTTGAGTGCAATTCCCAATATCAGCAATGCGACAGGGGGGAACAGTTGAGCGATATTGTTAAAAAGAGACATATTAGGCATTGAGAGGTAAACAAAGGTTAATGCACCAATTATCCAGAAGGCTCTGAACCAGATCCTGTAAAACTGAACGGTTACATTACCGAAAACGTAACGTTTTAATTTCCATTGATACATGCCGTCAGCGAGCATAGCAATTAAGTAAGGTGAAAACACAATCAGCCAGCCGAGTATCAGATTCCAGCGGAAAATGGACTGATAAATGAGCAAGGGGAGATTCTTTGCCACAGTGTAGTTTACCGATGACATCTTCTCTGCAACGTAATTCAGCCCACGCGCAGGTTTCGTCGTTTCCGGGATCAGTATCGTATTCAGATATTCGATCAGCTTATAGTCATTAATCAGAGTCGACAAAGTAGCTTCACTATTTGCAATAACCGACAACCACCGGTCATTAGAAATGAGGCTACGACTGGCGTTCACCTCCTGAGTGATTTGTTGCTTTAGATCGTCAGTATTCTGGAAGCCCAGACTATAAATAAGATAAAGCATCATCCCTAAAAAAAGCAGTCCTCTGATGAATACTGCCCGTGCAGAATTATCCGCAGCCATTTGCGTCCCTCCACTCCCTGAATAAGTCTAATCGGTCGCCATGGTCACGGTAGTGGCTTCGCCAGATTGTTGGCACACCCAGCAACCAGTGGTATTGCTGCGGGATTATGTGGTTGATCAGGCTGAACTCAGCCAGTTCCTTATGCTCCGGACTTTTCCAATGAATTTGACCGGGTTCAGGAACATAGACACAGGCTTTTTCCTTTGCAGCCTGACGGCTAAACTCAACAAAATTAATCCCCCAGGGCGTCCAGTGTCGGTATCTCCCGGTGATCCCTGTATTAAATACCGGGAGCGTTAGCATGGTGTCTGCGTAGGTTGAGATGACCTTTTTGCACACACAAGGGCTATCAATTTGCTCCCGGTCGAGGTGTGTTAATAGTGCCCGGTCCATAATGTGGTTGAACATATTGGCATATAGCCCGGTCGGGTCGGGCAGGCGGTCAATCGCCGAGATTAGTTTAAATTTGATACGAGAGAGAAACGCCGAGTCTTCTATGGTAAGAATGTGACTTAATGTGGTTTCAGGGTGAATGAGTGGCTTATTGCGTTGTACTTGTTTAAACGTGACGCTGTCAGGCAGCGTAATAAACGCCGATGCAGCACTCGTAAAATTGACAAAATAGGGAAGTAAATAACTCCCCAGCATTTTTGAATTTTTATCAACAAGGCGGCGGCGCTCTTCAGAATTGTCGAATGTAATGCGAAAACCAATAAATTTTCGCTGTCCGTCTTCGCTCGTAAGAAGAGACTGAACCCATTCATCACAAGGTCCCTGAGCTACGGACCAGTAACTTGTTTCATGGTCACCGTATTCATTGCTGGTGGACAGTTCCCCTTGGAGCAGAAAAAGCTCGGAAAGGATAATAGCCAGCGCTGATAAAGACTCAGCATCGTTGTCATGGCAAAATTGCCCCACAGATTTCAAAGCACCTTTTTCAATCCCTGCCAGACGGTCACGAACATCCTGCGAATCGGCAAACTTCAGGCCTAATGACTGCATACGCCGTTTAACAAGCGAACGGCTTTTACTGACTTTCAGAGATGAACTGAAAATTTGATTTTGTGTCAGAGTAATTTGCTCGTCCATCAATGCAATTTCCTTAGATGTTTATTTAAATAGTCTAAACCCACATTCTGACGCAAAGTTACTTTTCCGGCGGGTTTCAGGAACATCTCCAATAATGTTGTATTGGGTCTCATCGAGTTTTCACTTACGGCAATCGGGATCTGCCCGACGACTTTACGACCATCCTGAAGTCTGGCCACAATATGAAATTTTGGAACCTGGCCTAAAAGCTCTTTCGGAATACTTTCTTCCAGCGTTGTTTGCTTTCTTTCTGATATCGAACCAGAGAAGTTATTATGCGGCAAAGTGGTTTCTGATCCTGTCGTATACGTGACCATATTTGTACTAATTGGACTTTTACCAAAGTTTTCTACAACCAGCGTTTGCGTTGGGGTGTCGTTTACCCGCAGGCTAATGTAATTGTTACACAGACCCGTAATACGATTTGCAGTCTCAATGTTTGCTGCTGCAATAAAATCGGAAATGGTTTGCGTGCAAATAAACAATGCAATTTGTGCGGCACGACCCTGAGCGAGTAAGTTTATCATTGAATTGTTGATTGCGGAGTGTGCTTCGTCGACGAAAATACTGATCCTTGAATGTGAGGACATATCACCATCATCAGAGTTATAGCGACTACCCGCGCAGGACGTCAGGTCTGACATTATCAACTGCGAAATAGCCCGGGCGGATTCCGGGTTGGAAAGACCATCGAGCGAGATATAGAGAACACCTCCGGTACTGAATATTCCATCTGAAGTGACTATTTCACGCGAAGTGAGTGAATTAGGTGACGGCGAAAGCAATTCATTCAGTGGTTGTTCGGTCAGACGACTGAACAGCGGCATAATACCCGCTGTCATTTTTGACATGTGCTCAGGATCAGACAAAGAATAATCTACTAACCGGCCGACGGTATCAATCCAATCAATGGGCTCGGCACCTTCATAATTCAAGAAGTGGGCAGAAAACCATTCAACAAGGCGCTTAAAGCGGACTTGTAGAGTATCATTCGAAGAATATTTCACCTTTTCCATCCATACATCGGGCCCGTAGTGCCGTGCATAACAGCATTCCAGAACTTTTACGGTGAGGTTCAGGATTGCCATGTGGCTTTTCATGTTTTTATGAATGAGATATATCGACGGTTTTTTATCCGTGTAAGACAGACCGGTGATCACAGTTGAAACGAGAGCCTCGGCATATTGTACGAATGGGTTAACTTCCCCGGGAACCGAAACCAGACTAAGAAGGCGTGAGGTGAGGTCCGAAACATTGGTATAAGCGTTGCAGACATCAATACACACTGAAGAAGAAGGCTGGGCAGGGTGAAACTTATAAAATGGCAACCCAAGTTCCGCCGCTTCATCCATAAGTGACTGCCGCCAATCTGCGTCGTTCTTTGGATCAATAACCACAATGACGTGGCCTAAATGCAGCATACTGATGCTCAATAACCGCTGAAGGACTGTTTTACCGGTACCGACGTTTCCGGTAATGAGGGTATGGCCGAACCAGTTATCTTCGGTAACAAAAATTGGCGCCCGTTTATCAACAGCAAAAATGGCGTTACTGCCACCCATGGATCTGGCCATCGCCTCAAAATGCCGCGCTATGGGGTTTAGGGCAAATGGCAGGGCTATCTCTCTTTTATCGCTTGAGAGATTGGCAATTTGATACGCGCGATCTGCATGCTCGGGACCCCATTCAAAGCCGTTACAGAAGTAGGTTTTTCTGTCCGGTACCTGACGGTTGGATTTTTTATACTCTTGTACCAGCTGGCGGTACTTTCGCTCGTTAGAGAAAAAGTTACTTTTGTTGATCGACCTGAGCGATTTAAGGCTAATAAACATAATCTGGCGCTGAAACACGCGCCAGTGCGCCATCAAATAAGGGTATGCCGTTTTACAGCGGTACAAACAAACCAAAAGCATGAAGGCAGCGGTATACAAAATGATGGGGGCAATATTCAACCCATCTGATCGAAACCCCATAAACAGCATTATTATGGCGCAAATTAAAAGTACTGAGGCACTTCTGTACTCCAATATCGGCCTGTAAAAGTTTTCCTGGGCGTGCAGGTTGGTCCTTTTTGATTTTGCCATTATAGATTCCCTACATCTTTAAGTGTGTTAATGATTAACTCAATATCGACCTTTGCCCGGTCGGATGCGGCTACCAGAGTTGGCATGTTGAATGCGAAACATTTTGTATTGACTATGGCGCCGGAGGTGACCTGGTATTGAGGAAGCTGGTTAAAAAGCTCAGGCGCATTTAACTGCGTCCCGTATTTTTCAACACATGACTGGGTCAGAAAAAAGGTGTTCTGGGTCAAAACCATGAATCGGTTTTTCCGCTTTCTTTTAAACGACCCAGATAACTTAGTCAGAATGTGGTGAAGCATTGTGGCAATTTCGACGTATTCAAGTTCTGTAACTTCACCGCCACTTAGCAGGGTAAAATCTTCCAGTGTCTCCTTTTCTTCTGCACCAGGTTGGTCAACGGCAATAGGAGCCTGAACTGTGGCAGAGTTGGATCGATTAAAGGCTTCTTTCACTGGAGTCGTGACCGGCGGATTTTCATGCTTCTTCTCTGCTTGAGTGTTTACCGCAAACAGACGAGCCAGGGCCGGAGATAGATGGTTCGCTTTCTCCCCGGCGGGTTCCGATTTTATAGGGTCCTGTGATGACACAGGACTTGTTAAAATTACTTCTTTCCCGGTTGTATTGGGAGCTGGTGGCTCTCTGGTATCCTCAGGATCATTCAATTTACCGGGCGCAACGACCTGGTCTGTTTCATCATGGAATTCGGCGACATCGCTATTTTTCGCCTCAGGCTGGGGGGGTTCAACCACAGAGTTGTCGGCGACTATAAAGTCAGAATATGCCTCACTATCGCTATCTAGGGTTTCTTCCAGCAGGTGGCCATATTGCTCATACTCAGAAGCAGTGACGGTCTCCGGTTCGGAGTGGGCGTTAATCTGTTCAGCTACCGAATTGGCCTCTACAGCCTGGGGGGTATTCAGTCGCGCCGGAGGGAGATCAAGCGGTGTTTGTGGGGGCGAAACCGCTTCGTTTAATGATGGACTTTCAGGGATATCCAACGGCTGGTACATTGACGTATCAAAAAGCGACTTCAGCGTAGAAGTGGTTCGGGGTTCCGAGGTACTCACCTGAATACCAGCACAGTTATCCCCCAGTTGTATCAGGCGTAGATTGTTTACGTCACGGACTATCCACATACCATCCAGTGATCCATCACGGTACGTCAGCTGGAAAAAGGGCCCATCACAAAATGCCGCCTCATCAATACCAGGGATTAACGCAATAGCAGCATCGAGATTAAGGTAAGGTACGGAATCAATATTAATGACTGCGTTGTGGGGCAGTGGGGCGCTCAGAAGCATTTCATGCAGCTGCTCGACCAGACGCATCTGACTCTGCTCTTCATGTTCCTCTACCCGTTCCTTTTCATCCAAGCCGCCTGTTCCGGCTGTATCTGTTGGCGTAGTAACCTGCGGATCAATAATATCGGTTGCTTTATCCGTGCCAGCCGCCTCCACACTTTCTGTGATGGCTTCAGTATTTTCACTGCTTTTACCGTTGACACTGTCGGCATCAGGGCCGTTCACGAGTTTGAGTCCGTATTGTGGAGTATCTTCAATGGCGTCGCTTACGGTGTCCGTTACTCTGGTAACAGACTCACGACCCGGGACCGGCCTTCTGTATTCTGTTACAGTTTTCTGTTCATCAATATAGATGAAATCTTTATTTGCATTAACGCTGAAGAGGCCCGGAACAGAATCCGGGATTTTATATGAGTCAAAAATTAACCCGATCCAGCGAAGTTTCAGGAGATTATAAAATTCCAGCTTACCGATACCGTTTCGGAAGATGCTGGCTATTTCATTTTCCGAGTATGTCCCGGGAATAAAATAATGAACCACACGCTCATCATCGTAAGGCTCAACATAACCCCGTTGAACCAGCGACTCTACTAGTACAGTTTTACCTGCATCCCCCTGTGGGAAGTTGAACTTGTGGGCCGCAAAATCACTAAGTACAAAGTCGAGGAAGGCGTTTTCATTGAGGTAAACTTCACCGTTTACAATAATGATGTGCATGGGTTTGGATTTATAGTTATTAATATTAATACTGGTGAAGTTATGCTTAATGGTACCTATTGCTCTTGCCGCAGCATCATTCGACCGCAGACCCATTATCGGGTCCCTCAATACATTAAGGTCAGTTCCCGTTGAATAATAATCTGAGGTTCTTACACATTTGGACAGAAAGTCATTGCCATCGTTATAGACATTCAGTGCCGTAACCATTTTTGCATAGACGCGCTCCTTTTTGACACGGTCGAGGAATGACATACAGACCGGATCTAATATTCTCTCAAGGAAAACGCTTGACCATATATTATGTTGGTTATGAATGCGTTTTCGCCAATGTATTTCATATTCGACAACATTGTTTTCACGTGCCCAGTCAAGCAGGCTTTGCGAGCTTGGCGCCCATGTTAAAGTTTCATTCAGATTCAGACTTACTATATCGAGGTCATATACCTTTCCGGCATCATGCACAAGGCCACAGATAAAAGCGGCATAGAGATATACTTTTCGGCGAATGACTTCTTCATCCTGATACCCAATTGGGCGCAATTCAGAATGATTGGCATTTTTTAAAGAAATCATTGCAACTTCCAGGCTATGTGACAACAATCCGCCAATACCATTATGGTGGTGGTTTTCTGAAGCAGGAAGTAAATGAATCCAACGGATGTATTCAATCAATGGTTTTAAAACCAGATTGGTGAAGGTAAAGGCATCCTCACGGATGTCTCCATCACTTATTGCCAGCATCATAGAGATTGAGTGCAGTTTATCTCTGTAAAGAGAAAGAATAGACTGCTCATTAAACGTTTGTATCCCAGCTGGCCGAGTTGGGTACTCAATGAATTTCAGGACTTCAAGATTCGGGTGATCCGGTACAGTGTATTTCTGATCCCCTATAATCTGAGCAAATGGTGAAAGACTCGAAACATCCTTCATCATTAACTCAGCCACATCATTCTCCCTACTGGAGAAGATGCCTAAAACTCTTTGTATACTTAGGAATAGCGCCCTGAAATTCATCAAATAATCCTTATTGGCGTTTACCAGATAGTTCCGCAGCAATATATGCCTGCACGCTTTTGTACTGTTTTACCTTTTCGATAAACTCATCAGGACTGTAAGAACCTTTTACACGGCGCGACACGTTAAGTGTTTTTTTGACCCGTTCGATATACATGTTGAGACTTCGGATAATATTGTGCGCCATTACGTTGTAATCGCTAACCGGCAGCTGACCCAGAGAGTTGAATTTATACATCTGGGTCAGAAGGTTGTTCATTTCAAAGATGTGCTTATAAAATCGCATCGTGTTCTGGTTGTTGAAGTTTAACTGGACAGATTCAAATCTGAACGGAGAAAACTCAGTTGATGAGAAGAATGGATCACTTTCATCAACCTTAATAGTGGCGATGTGGGCCTCCAGATTCTGCTTCATCAAATTGTTTTCGTCGTGCAATTCATTAAACCAGTCCTGAATTGCCTGCACCAATTCAGGGTGTTTTACCGCATTAACCGTCCTGAATAATGATGAAATAGCAATGCTAACATCATTAAAGCCTCTTATTACGGAACGATTCCGTGCCGTAAGAAATCGGTTAAAGTCTGGCGTGCCTGGAGTAATAGTTACTGTTGCCATGCCGTAATGTTCATTTTTACTTTGCGTGGCTCTTCGGCTATCTTCAGGAGTCTGAGAGGAGCGGGCATTTACATCAGGTGTCTTCTGCTTGCTTTCATTAATTGTTACGTCGGTCATTGTGCCACCTCTGATTTTGAGTATTTACGGATTTTGCGTCCCAGTTCGATATACGCAGTATGATAGAACTCAAGTAATTCTCTGTAGGGTTCTAGTACTCCCTCCGTTTTTTCGATCATTTCATATTCCCAGAAGGCATGATTAACAAAGCAGCTTTTCGAATATTTTCCGCTTTTCATCGCAGAAATCCGTTTCGACATATGACTGGGAGACCTGGTTTTAAACGGGCTGAACTTATGCCAGGTGATTGTAACTTTTTTGGCATTACCGATTAATTCAATTTTCGGCGCATACGAACCCAGATACTCACGCTTTAGCGTATTGTTAGGCCGGGGTAAATTAATCTCCAGATGATTCCGTTCTTTCCACTCGATCCAGTAATTTGTGCAAAGGTCTTCAGCTGCCTCCCGCAGAACCTCGATTTGTGAACGCATCAAACTGCGTGATAATTCTAGTGACTTTATTAGTTTCGAATTAGACATGTGACCTCCTGATGTGAAATCACTATACCGAAGTGGTTTTTATTTTTTTTTCACAAACAGGACTTTTTTCCGTGATTTTTATCGAGAATTTTGAGGTGGGGCTTCGGAGGCGTGAGGAATACAGATAGTGCGCAGCTCCAGATGAACACGGGAACGGCTGAGATGGGCGCATTTAAGCGCGGCAGAAAAGTAACTTTTTCTGCCATGGGTATTTTGAGACCGTGATCTGAAAAGTGCTGTTTTACTTACTAAGTTATACATATATCTAGTGCCACTTTTTAAACAAAAGTGACCCTATGTTTTTTGCGCATAGTGCCACTTTTAAAAAAAGTGACCCTATGTCTTGGCTACATAGGGTCACTTTTCACAAAGAAGTGACCCTATGTCGAGGCTTCATAGGACCACTTTTCGGCAAGAAGTGACCCTATGTAGTAGTCATGTTAATCAATCGGAAAAATATTCATCCTGAATCGCTTTTTTCGCTAATGTTATTGCCGCTTAATGCCGATAACGATTCGGGCTTTGCTATTTTTTTAAGCGATTAAAATTTCGTTAGCAAGCGCAGGGTTTTTTGATAAAATTCTGGTTAGTTTGGTCAAAAAGTGTTACAAGTAAGGCCAATGGATGAATGGTTAGTTTTAAGACTCAAATAGGCAGTATTAAAATTCCAAAAGTTACTTTTCATCATTCAAAAACCAAACTTTAATTTCATGTAGAAGATTAGTACAATTGTATTGACGCAAGGACAATCCGCACATGTCAGAATCAGATAACATAACGCGTAACCTACTCGGTAAACTATTACGTACCGAGATTTCGATTATTCGTAGTTACCGTGCATTCCTAATGTTATTGCCTATTCACGGATCTTCTATGTATCAAACAGGGTCTCCACTCCTGCAACGCCGTCTATTTGGAACCGGGTTTGGGGCAATGGCTGATAATGCATTCGAAGTTGAAACACGTCCCGGAAGTTTCCTCGTTCCACGTTCTTTAGGTAAAGAGATCTCGTGGGATAAATTTTTTATGGCCGTTGTTGATGGTGACACTAACGTTATCCGTGAATATGACAGTGACGATACTGACTTCGGCATTTACAATGCAGGGGAAAAAGTTACTTTGTTGAATGGGCAGGAAGATTGTTATAATCCGAGCAAAATTCAGCAGTTACGCTCCAAGTGTGTAGACATACAAAATGATTATTTTATGCAGATCTTCTTTATGTCAATGCTTGCACCTGAGTTTGTCAGTATATTTTTTGGATTAAAGCCTGCTACCGTAGATGCAATAAAAGATGTTGGTGTGTCATCACTCAAAGCAATTAACGATGTCGTTCTATTCCCACGAATAATTGCCTTTACACCGGGGTTGGGGGATGATAGTGCAACATTAAAATCTAAGGTGTTTGCCTGGGCATACGAATTATCTGCCGACATTCGTTTGGGTAAAGTTAGTGACGACTTAATGGAACTATTGCGTTACGACACTATGTTTACATGCCACCGTCAGGATGTGTTCAACTCTTTGGCAAATAAAGTGCTCTTGAAGGATTAATAAAAATGGCTAAAGTCGATCAAACTAAAGCTAACATGTTGTTGAGCGCTACAAAAACGATGTCACTTGGTGCGAATAAAAACTCAATAAGAATTCTTTATGGAAGCCATGTTGCAGAAAATATTGATTTCAGATCGGAACCTCAACAAAACGTTAAAAAAGGTATTCGAGGGTGGAGTCGTCGTTCGGATAACCGCAGAGCATTTTCTGCGGTTATTGATGTCGCGGTAAATTACTTCGGTTTTGATCCTATTCATCCGGAATCCAGCTTCCGCAATATTGACTTCAACCGAATCATGAGCGTGCTGCATAACCTTGGGTATTTCGTCTGCGCCCCTGAGGTCAATAAAATCATTGAGATCCTCACGTCAATGAAAGAAATAGAGGAACTCGAAACTTGTGCGAAATGCAAGCGGCCTTACATTGTCCCGTATACCAATGATACTCATTGCCCTCGGTGCAGATTGTCGTCAACGGTCTCTGCAATAGCGAGATATTCTCAGGAGGAGTTAGATTAGCTATTACTTTATGTGAGTGGTTTTAAGCTGAGACCAAAAATCTAAAGACTGCGTCGTCTTTATCTATTAAATCTTTGGCTTGCATACCGTTACACATGGTTCCTCATGTTGCTGTTTATTTTCAGACGGCTTCCGTTCTGACGTATCTAAAACATACTGTGTTAAATATTACTACCATCCGTATTTTTTTGTCTGCTCTATCCTTCCAACGTTCATTTTCTGTAAGTATAACTAACATGAATTGCCATTCTTTGATTCATTACGGTCTTTGAAAAGTCCAGATTTTATGATGCGCCTGCCAATTTCGTTTCTTATAGGTATTCAATTAAGTATAAATTCCCTTATGCGTTAACCAGCAAAGTATGGGGATCGTTCATAATCTGGATAGTGTTGTCTGAATGACAACGCGAATTTGCATTACTGTACCGTCATATAATTAATCCATTTCTCTCTTACAGACCATGTCTTTACCGGGACACTGTGTTGAACTGTCGTTTTTGGGGCTTTGTCGGCGTCACATTTCTGGTTTTTTAACGCATGAAATCTACTCCGTTATCGAACTCCCGGTGATTTTTTTTATGCCATCATACCTCTATTCCATGAGGAGATCGGTGAATGACTCGATTAACGTTACTGCCTTCAAAGATGTTAGTGTTGATGTCTTTGTTTATAACTGGCGTCCATGCAAATGAAGACCAGACCCTTATCAAAGACACCCCATTTGTGTCAGGACAAGCCTTTAAGAAAGGTTTTTTCTGGTATGACGACCCAGCCCGGAAAACTGAGGAAGAAATTAATGAGACTACGCCTCCTGTTGCATCTTCGTCCCAGCCAGTACAAGAAGAAAAGATTGATCTTAATTCAAAGTGGCTAAAGGACAATATGCCCCGGCTTTTGACTCAGGCAATGGATAATCCGACCCCTGAAAACTTATCGAGGTTTTATACAGCGCAACGTTTAATGTTGGATATCGGTACGCGATTTTCGGATAAGTCGAAAGATTATTTTCTTAAAAATCCAATGATGTCTGAAAAACGAAGACAGCCGGTTGAGAAGGTTGCCTTGGATGCACATCGTACGGTTGTGGAAAAAAACCAGCAGACGGTAATGAAAGATATTTTCACAAGATCCGGGCTCTTTTTCTTTTTCCAGAGTACCTGTGAGTTCTGCCACGAAGAAAGTCAAATCCTCCAGTTTATGCAGAATTACTATTCGGTCGACATTCTCCCTGTCAGCATGGATGGCAGACCATTACAAAATGGGTTGTTCCAGGATTTCTCTGTCCCTAATGCGCAGATTATTGATCAATTCAAAATCCGCGAAGTGCCAACTATTTTCCTTGTGTCGAAAGACGGGTCATCAGCGCAACGAATTAGCGAAGGTATGATCACTGCTGAGGCGCTCAAGAATACTATTATTCTGGCTGCAAAGGGCATGAACCTGATTGATGATGCCTCATTCCAATCCACGTTAGATATTAAGCGCCAATATACCATTGGTGAGGATGGCGTAATTACAGTGAATAAATCAGAAATGGAATCTGACCCGTTCTTATTGCAACGAATAATGGACCAGAAGTTGGAAGGGTACGATATGCCTACAGCGGACCCTGTGAACTACTTGAATGTTGGTGGCAGTTTAGGAGGCCCATATGCGCGCTAACCTCCATGTTTGTGCAAAAAAGTTACTTTTGTCGTTAGCCGTTTGCACGGCGATGATTGCACCAAATGCCGGTGCCGATAACGCCATGCGTAATATTTTTAATGGAATGATGACGACAACCAGCCCGGCCAGTTTTGAAACGGCCACCCGTACCGGTGTGGTTGGCGGCTCTTTTTCCTACCGCACAACAAACGTGAATACCAATTTAGTTTCAATGTCTTTCCCCAAAGCTTCCGTCGGCTGTAACGGCATCGATGTTTTCCTCGGTTCATTCAGTATGATTAACGGAGATCAGTTGGTGCAGGTTGCTCGCGGTATCGCGCAGGGGGCCGCGATTTATGCATTTAATGTCGCGGTATCGGCAATCTGTGCTGACTGTGCTGCGACTATTAATGATATCCAGAACAAATTGCAGGCGTTGAACAAATTTGCCAAAGATTCCTGCAACGCTACTTACTCGTTTCTTTCTGAAAATGTTGGACCACCCAGCCAGTATGCGAATGCGGTCAGTTCCGGCCCAGCTTCAATGCTTGGTACTCTTAATGGATTGTTGCCTGATTTCGGTTCATCAATGACCAAGTCGCCAGAAACTGTGACCTCCCAGGTAAAAGCAAAAGACCCTGAAGAGTTTGCTGAAAAATTCAGTGGAAACCTTTTCTATATGTCATTTATGGACATCGATAAAGGTTCTATGAATATCGGTGGCGTGACTGAATTATCTGGCTACAAACTCGCAGAGCAGCTGATGTCGCTTGTCGGCACTGTGATTATCAACTGGGATGCTAAAGGTGAAAAAGCGGGGATGGAAGTTCGTCCATCGACGATGACGGTATCGGATTTCATCATGGGTCCTCCGGCTGGTGGCTCCATAAAAATGCTCAAATGTTCGCCTGTACCCGATCCTGCTTCAGCGAGAAAGTCGCAATGCCTGGTTATGTCTGAAGTGATGGATGGTGGTTTCAAAGGACTGAAGGATACGATTTCAGACCTCCTAATTCAGGTTCAAACAAAGGCAATCAGCGATGTCAGGATCTCTGATGATGAATTACGCATTATTTCTTATATCGGCATCCCAACAATTCTTGATTCTCTTCAGACTTTTGATGTCCCTGAAGGCTATGCCTATATCCAGGATATCAGTGCAATAGCGGCCACCAGCCTTGTCATTAACATGCTTCGGCAAGTTGAAGCAAAGATCAGCGCTATGAATATCCCCAGTGAATCACTTTCCGGACGGCGGCAGGACCTGACTCGGTTATCTGAAAACCTTAGCAATCAGGTAAAAGCAGCTTACGAGCTCACCCGTAGCCAGGTAGGTAACAGCTCTGATGTCATTTCAGCATGGGATGATCGCCGATTAAAGAGGAAGGCGTTCATGGAAAGTCTTCGTGGCACAGGTAACTGAGGTCTGATATGGATTACAACATCTATACAGTAGGTGATATCGAGTTCGTGTGGTCCGCCCTTAACGGGATTGCCCTGATTTTCTCACAATATACCGGTGTAAAAGCATTTCTCACCACGGCAGCGGTGCTGGCTGGAGCCAGCCTGTTTTATAAAACATGGCTTTGGCTGTTGAACCCGACAAAAGCAGAGGTGCCGATATTTTCATGGATTCTTGGGCTGATTCTTTTTTCGATGGCAATAGTACGCGTGGATGTGACTATTGAATCGGTTAAGTCTGGTGAAGTGAGAAATGTCGATGGTATTCCTGTTTTTATCGCGGCGATGGGAACTGTAACCACTAACCTTAGCCAGGGCCTACTCAAAGACTATAAAACGGCGTTTGATCCGCTGGCGCCGATCGACTTTGCCGCAACCACGCTTGATGATGACATTACTCTTGGCCCGATGATTCGCTTCGTTAAATTCTTACAATGGGGCGGGGACAGCCAGGGGTATTGTTCAGCGTTCCCCGAACCAGTTAGCGGATTAGGTGCGATGAACGTGTGTGCGACAGTGCAATCACTGGCCTATAACTGCCTCAAGGGAACACAAAACTCAAGCGCGAAAATCGCTGGGAAAGAAACCATTTTTAACGATATTTTCTCTTCAAATGTCGCGGAAAGCATGGAACGCATTAATCAGGCGATGAAAGGTTCGCTGAAGAACGCATCTGCTAACATCGTGGGTGTGAATAGTTCAAAGTCAGCGACTTGTGAAGAGGTCTGGTCGACCGTTAAACAGGTAACGAGCACCCCGGAGGCTCGACAGACGATTGCTTTGATTGGGCAAACAAACGGTATTCTTACCCCAGAAGAGGCGGGCGGTGCCGCATCCGGATCGAGCTTCACGGATGTAATGGCGTCGGCGAACGGCATGTATGGCAAGGCGATTGGCGCTTATGACGCGACGCTTTCTTTGTTCATCATGAATGAGCTACGTAATGGTGCCAGTAAATACAAAACCCCACTTGGTCTGGCCTCGGATATGCAACTGTTTGAGGCATCATTAAAACGTACGAATACCATGGCATCTCAGGGGCAGCTCTGGCTGCAATTATCTGGTGCGGCAATTGCGTTTCTTGAAATGTTTGCGTACATGGTTGCTCCGTTTGCATTGCTCATGCTGCTTGCACTCGGCGGAAACGGTGTTGCCGCAGCGGCAAAATATCTTCAGTTGATTCTCTTCGTTAATATGTGGCCGATTACTGCGGTGATGGTCAATGCCTACGTGAAGAAGGTGGCAACAGCGGATCTTGATACATGGAGCACACTGAATAGTCAGAGTAACGCGGTGACTTGGATGGGCTTACCAGGGCTTGCCGAAACATATAGTTCTTACTTATCAGTTGCATCAGCGCTCTATGCTCTTATCCCAGTCCTGACGCTGTTCCTGATGACGCAATCCATTCATCCAATGATGAATGCGATGAAAGGAGTTACGCCACCCGCACCTGTGGACTCCAGCCACCTCACGCCGAAAGTGTGGGATGCGCCAAATAGCGGAAAATCATCATTTGGGGATGTTAATCGTACAGCACTGACAAGCACCGGGCAGGGGTTCAGCGGTGGCGGGGCCATGGACTCCAGTAACTTCCGACTCGGTACGTGGAATGCAGGTTCAAGTATCGCGTCAAGCCAGGGACAAGGGGCGGCAATGACCTCATCAGTCATGAGTGCAGCAAGTAATTCATTCCAGCAGGCCTACAATCAGATGAGTGAAGTTGGTCGTTCGGGGCAATCGGGCCAGCAATTTTCCTCGAATCTGCAAAACTTGAAATCATATACAGACCAGGCCGGTGCAAACGTCGCTAATAGCGTAGGGGCGAAGCACGGAATTAATTCGCAGCAATTAGCTGGTGTGGTGTCAAACCTTCTCCTCAATGGAAGTTTGGGACTTGGTGGCGAGGAAAAACTTGGAAAAGGGGGGGCTGGGGGCATAGGTCAGAAAGTGATGGATTCACTAGGTCTGAAAGCATCGGGTACCGTTGGTTCAGGGATCTCAAAATCGAATTCAGGCAGTGATAGCCTCTTAACTGATTTGAATAAAGCTATTACGACTCAATTGTCAGAAAACTCAGGACTTTCTGAACAAATGAGTAAAGCGGCTTCTCAGGTAAACAGTGATCAGTTTGCACAGACCAATGCATTCAAAGAAGCTGCATCAAAAATGAACCAGGCAACACAGACAATGGCCGAAAATCTGTCGACGTCACTTTCAACGAACGCCAGCGCTAATACCGGCATGACACTCGACTCAAGACAGTCTGTCAACCTAGACAGATTCTCCGATTCTATTCGTAATAAAAACTTCAGCGATGATGATGTGCGTAATTTTGCACGGAAAAATGGTCTTGATGAGAATGCGTTTATGGATAAATTCAATTCTTACAATGACACATTTAAGGCCAGCACTCAGTTGGGATCACAACTCCAGCGAACTGATGCGCTGGTGGCAACGACACGCGACTTTAGTGAGCAAAAAATTGCGATTGATACTGCCAGGGGTGAAACGGCTGAGAGCAATAAGCAGGATCTGCGTGAGACCTCCAGCCTGCTTAAAGGGCTGGTTGCTGACTTCGGCGGTAACGCTCAACAGATGCTGCCAATTACCAATCAACTTGACCGAATCACTGGTGATGCATCGGGTATTAATACCATTGCACAGGCGCAGGAGCGCACACCAGACCATGTAGATACCTCCGGCGTAATGAGTGCCGATCGTGTTGCTGACGTAGGGCAAGGTCTGGATGCTCAGGCGAAAGCTGGATTGGCACAGAACCAGCAGAATGCTAATCAACATATTGGCGGACAAACCGAATCAGGTGTTACGCCGTACAATGTGGGCTCGGTCAGTAAAGAAGATATTCAGGGCATTCATAAAGGTAATGTAGCTAACTCCTATAGCGAAGAAAACCAAAGTGTTCTCTCGTCGTTGGATAAGAATACCCCTGTAGTGACTAATGAGACCGTGGGAAGAATTCAGGGGGCTGGGCAGGACGTTAAGAACGCCAACCAAACTTTCGACCAGCTTCAAACTGGTATAGGCGGCAAGCATGCTACTTCAGGCATGGGTAATACCAGCGAAAAACTGAATTCTATGTACGGAGATAGCCAGATACGCGGGATATCAAACAACCTCCCGAATTATTTTGACAGGGTTGCAAATGACCCAACCAAAAAGCCGGATGACAAACGGGCGGAGCTGGCCGCACAAGCCGTGTTTACCTATGGGGCCAGTACAATGGCAACCGGCGCTGAGAAAGAACAACTGAAAGCGGATACTCAAAGCCTCCTCACCGAGCTGGGTCACTACAACGTTAGCTGGGGGATGAATGATCTCCAGAGTATCCATGAAGGTTTCAACATGCACAACAAGGCTTCAGGCTCTCTTGATTCAGCAATAAGGGCGAATCTTGGTGAAGGCGGCTCTGGCGGCGGGATCGTTGGCCAACGAACCCAAACCACGATTGATACCCTTGCTGGTAATAAAATTGAGTCCAATACAGAACGTAGTGTGATTGGCAGTACGCTTTTATCGGGCCAGGAGAGTGTTGCCAGAGGGCTTGACGTTATCGGAGCAAAACCCGTAAACGACATGCTCTCAGGTATTGGGGTCCTGACTACGCCCGCATCTTTGGCAAACGATGCAACGAATCCGGTAAATATGCCGAGTTCGTTATTGGGCAAGGTTGGCAACCACCTGCAAATGTCAGATGGTCTGAGCGCGGTGACCAGCCGTTATAAGGATATGGGAAGTGATGGGATCAAGACGTATGAGAGTGCATCACAAAACTCAGAGCGTGCGATTCGTCAGCAACTGACCGATGATCCACGCTTCGGGTCGGATAAAGCAGATGCGTTCGTTAACTTTATGAAGTCAGACCTTAACAATACAAACGAACCGTATCAGTCGAGAATAGAGAGAGCTGAAAACTGGCTGAATGATAATAAGAAGTAGGAGTGAATACTGACTGATAAAAGCCGTGCTCTTTTTGGGCACGGCTTTTTTATGCCTGCATCCGGGGAAAATAACTATTCACGGCAGTGCTATTCAAGGTAAACCACGAATCTGAGAAAAGTACACCGGCTAACTGAGCATTGGATAAGGTTTGTTCAGTTTTAAAACAATGGTCAAACAGGATACTATCTTAATCACGATTCAAATTCTCTTTCCAAATCCAGTTCACTCGCCACCCTAAGAAACGTGAATGCTTACTGGCCTAAATTAAAGTTGAGGAAAAAGTTACTTTTCTGATCGACTGATGCAGTGTTTTTGGTAGATGGCGAATCATGGTTTTTTTTAACGGAGTGTGTGGAAAAGTTACTTTTTTAATAAAAACGGGCCATCAGTAGGTTATATCTGGCTATCAGATCCGTTATGTCCTTTTCTTTAACCCCCGTGTAATAATCCGTACGGATCAGGTGCGGATATTCTGGCGGAAACAGGGTCGTATCGTCATCAAGGCAGATAAAGGCTTTTACCTGGTGCCTGGCCACGAATTCTTCACATTCAGCTGCACGTACCCCTATTCCCCCCGAGGGTAGACACAGGGATGGGGTTGCGCCAATTACCCGGTCTCTGTACGGCGAGCGGAAAAGTGACTTTAGGTAGGTAATACTCCCGCATTCTCTCCATGAGCTTGATATAACGATGAACATTGAAGGACTTGCATCAAGTAACTTCTCAATCAAATACATCCGTTCGAAAGATTCATTCTGACATTTGTGGATTACACCATCAAAATCCAGGAAAAGAACAATATGGATTAATGGCAGAGGTCCCCATAAGCCAGCTGTTGATTCATCCTGAGGCAAGATCCCGTCCAAGTCTTTATTTCTAAGCTTCTGTGGAGAACAGCGTATCTTGCACAGGAATTCGTATATTGATTGGAGCATACCTAACCTCTTTCACGGGACAGTTTCACTCGCTCAGTGATGAATTGTTCACAGCCACGTAAAACAACTAAACAATAAATTGGAGAGTAGGGGGGTAATTTACTCCGGAACATTTTTTACAATATGTCCGTTGTACTGGGTCTTTGGTTGCGTCCACTGATATAACTCGTCCATGCCATTCCGGCCCTGAATCCGGCGATTGTATTTGACCATGAAGTTAAAGATATACCTCGCCCGGACCTTAGGGGTTTTGCTGTTGTAATCGGCAATCCCTTCAAATACATTACCATTTCGGTCTACAATTTTCCGGTAAAGCCACCAGGTACCTACCCAGAAACTGGCACAGGCGTCATAGGCCAATACCCGCCAGGTAACAGACGGAAAGTGGCCACGTATTTCCGGCAGATTGGACGAATTGATCTGCATAGGTCCAATATCATAAGTGCCATTTTTATTCCGGCTGAACGTTCCCACTTTTCCGCCTTCATTATCAAAAAGCGTAAAGACCAATTCTGCATCAATCCCGAAAAAGCGGGAGGCATCGGTAATGCACTGTGTGTAGACTTCAACAGGAACGGGAATAGGTTTCACATCATCTGCTGGTGGTATAAACACGAGATAATCTCCACTGGAATTACATACTGGATATTCTCCCACATCGCGGGCTAAAAATTTTTACTATAGGGAGGGAATTTTGTCCCTTAAGCGAATTTGGAGGATTTTTTCGCATGATAGTATTAATGCTCCATTAAAGGAGCTGAAATGAATAAGACTATCAAGGCATCATTCTTATTACTGGCATCTTGTACGGCCTTTAGCATGAATGCCCAGACAGTGAAAACTGACGTGCTTCCTGATGCAGCACTGAAGAAATTAAAAGAAGTTGGGCTGTCCATCGAGCATATTGAACCATCCCCAGTAAAAGATATTTATACCGTGATTTCAAGAGAAGGCGTGAGTTACGTCAGCAAAGATGGTGATTACATTTTTACCGGGAGCTTGTTTCATGTTAACGGCAAAGATGTGGAGAATACAACGGAACAGGCGATACTGAAAGGCGTCAGGGAGTTTGCTGCTAAAACAAAATCCATAGAATATAAGTCGGCGAATGAAAAATATCGCCTGGCGGTGTTTACTGATATAACCTGCGGGTATTGCCAGAAACTACATCATGATCTTCAATCCTATCTCGATGCCGGGATCTCAATAAAATTCCTCGCTTTTCCGCGTGCAGGCCTGAACTCCGTGGTCGCGGGGAATATGGCAAAAATCTGGTGTGCGGCCAAACCTAATGATGCGCTGGATGCTGCAATGAGCTCGATATCAATCATTCCGGAAGGACGGCCTGACGCGGCCTGCCTCGATATTATCAAATCGCATTTCCAGGTTGCTTCAACTATTCCGCTTCAGGGTACGCCAACCATGGTAACGCTGTCGGGTAAACCTCAGTTGTTCACCGGCTGGTTGAGCCCGGAAAATCTGGTGACCCGCATGGGCACCGCACAAAAGTGACTTTTCACGACTGCAAGAGGTGATTATGAAATCTGTAATACTGACAACGTTAATGCTCGTGGCGGTTGGCACTCAACCCGTCTTTGCGGCCCAATGCCAGTTCGGGTCCTGCAACGCAGACATTGAGGCCAGCAGTGAACTGCTGGTCTCTGCGGCTCAGACGGATAAAGACGCGGTTTTAAAAAAACTTAATGACGCATCATCCCCCAGCGACGCCATGTCTAAGCGGGTTGAATCGTATCTGAATAATGACAGGCTAAAGGTGAACACCGACAGTACCCGGAAAGGTCCGGGCAATGGAATCGTGAAGCCGACGGATGAGCTAGCGCCGGTAAGGCAGCTGAAAGTCATTCGCCCCGAGCTTGTACAAAACCCCATCACCCAGCCATTGGTTGCCTTTTATGAACGTATGGCCTGAGAGCGCCGTATATCCGCGATTTGGGGGTTAGAAAATGTCGCTCTGGCTCAGCATTGTCACCCGGGCAACGGGATTACCGGATAAGCGGTATTTAAATGATCCGGTGATCTTCCGTTATTACCAACAAAAGATCCAAAAGGCTCCTTTTGCCCTGGTCGGATGGACTCTCTGTTTCCTGGCAACCATCGGTGTGTCGCTGGGACTGGAGCTCTCCAACCAAATATTACTTCTCGTTCTGCTGATTCTGTTTTTACTAATGGTGGTTCTCCAGAGTCGGTACCAGTTCATGCATCCGGAGAGATGCATCAGTGCTCGATTTTACCAGGAGGTGCTGGACGATGCGTCAGTGTCAGATATTCAGAAAGCGCAGTTTGAGTATTTGTTCGTGTCCAAAGTGGATGCAATGACGATCGGTGATCTTTACCGGCTCTATGATTTCAACAGAGGAGGCCGGTAAAGGTGCGGCATGCAGGTGAGAAAAGTCACTTTGCGGTTGGGCGTTGCGGTGCTGGTCATTAGTTCCAGGGAACCGATGCGACATAGTTTCCGGAGCGTAGCGGGGCATCCAGTTTCCCGGCCAGAGCGTCGATCATTGCGGAATACGCAATGCTGTCCGATGGGATTGGCGCATTGCTCTGCATACTGACTTTAAGAACCTGTTGTGCCCCTTTCCCCGCAGGGTAGACTTCCACATCAAGGCGGCGCCAGAAATGCCTCTGTGATATCGTCTCTGACCCCACGATCCCGCTGACGGGTTTATAGTCATAGTCCGTCTGAGTCTGCCCGTGTTTATCTTTTTTCGTTGTCTTCTTCTCGACGACATATCCGGTTATGCCCGTCACCAGCTGTTCACTGTATTGCATATTTTCCTGGGTCTTACTGTAACTGAATCTGAGAATATAGTCGGGCAGATGGTTGGAAATATTAAACCCTATCCCCGTTAATCCACTCGCAAACCGGGCTGCAAACATGCGCGATTGTATACTGTCATCAGGCGCTACAATTTCAAATTTCTTGTTGCCTACCGGGCGTGACATTAAATCGTAAGCATCAACATCATTCCCGAAATGATAGCTGCACCCACATAAGAACGTTGTGGCGGTCAGTAAGAATAAATGCCGTAACATTCTAATTCCTCCAAAAAGGGTTCTTTAACGAATAATTCCGATGTGCTGTGACAGTATAATCGAACACAGGTTGATAACTAACAAGTTGAATTCGTAAAGGTGGCTATGACTAAATTAAATTATTTAAAACCCGTAGCGTCTGTTTTAATTTCTGTGTTGATTGCGACGGCTGGCTCTGTGTATATCACGTCGAAATATTTTAAAACTGAGCTCCCCAGTAACGATGAAGTAGGAAAGGTAGCGGCTACCTATCTGGTAAAAAATCCTCAGTATCTGCTTGAAGCGGGTAAGGCTCTTGAAAACCAAAATACCAACGCCTCCCTTGAGCGGATCATCCCTTACGCACCGGCTCTCTTCGAGACCAAAGAGACTCCCAACATTGGACCGGATAATGCGGCCGTCGCCGTCATCGAGTTTTTCGACTACCAGTGCCATTTCTGTATGAAGGTAGCGCCGGTCGTTGAATCCGTGTTGAGCCAGAGCAGCGATGTTAAATTCTTCTTTAAAGAATTTCCAATCTTCGCTGGTTCGAAACCCGTTTCTGCGATGGGGGCGGCGACAGGCCTGCATGTGTACCAGGCATTTGGCGCTGAAGCGTATCGTAAGTACCACAACAACCTGATGACCAGCGCGTATGTATTCTTCAACAACCAGCGAGGGTTTACGCTCAGTGATTTAGACATGGTGGTGAATAAATCCGGGTTCAACAGCTCATTCAGCGATCGAGAAAAAAGTCGCTATGAGAATGTCATTTCCGGAAATATGCAACTGGGGGAAGCTCTCGGGATCAGCGGAACGCCAGGGTTCATTATCATGAACATGCAAAAACCCGATGCTGCAACGACATCATTCATCCCGGGGGCTGTCGACGAAGCTACCCTGAAATACGCAATCCAGAAGGCCCGTGGTGGTTAAAGTAGCTTTTCATGCCAGAACTGACCATGCCGGGTAACACTGGCATGGATGTCAGGCTTTTACGACAAGTAGCTCATTCCAGCGAGTGGTATACCGTGGCGACATTGACAGTATGGTCTGCTACCCCCTGAAATCCTGCTGAATCCCTTCCCCAAGCAGGAACAGAGAGCTACGCAGCTCTTTGTTAAACCGATCCATCGCCTTCATAAGCGCTTCACAGCCTCGTTTGGCGGGCCGCTCATCGAATTAGTCGCGATGAGTGGCTCAATGCCGTAACAGCTAAAATCTGGTAAGAGATATTTGTTAGTTTTCTACTAATTGAACGACTACCAGCCTGCCACCTTCCTCTTTTGACAAAACAAATTGAGCGTTATTCTTCAGTTCTATTTTTTCCCCAACCATAATCTGCCGCTTATCCGGTAATGACATTAGTCCTGATATGCCTTCATTTACCAACCACCATTGATCGTTATGGTAAACAAAATAACCAACCCGTTTCCTTTGTGCATCCGTTGTACGTTCATTTGGCGCGATAAGACGATTCACATGCCACGCATAGATAGACTGCCCGCTCCAGACCATCAACCGGTGATCGTCAGGACGATAGCTGCCTTCTTTACGAGAAGAATAAAAATTAAGCACTGGCAACTTACCTTTATACGGCGTACCGCAGTAAGGACAGACCGGCTTTGTCTTACCCGAGAAAACGTACCACTTCTGTTCACATTTCGTGTTTTGGCAGGGCTGTATCAGGTCAACGGTCTTAACCAAGGCACTTTCCCACTCATCGGCGGTAGGGCGTTTTGTGGCATCATGTAAGCCATCGATGAAGGCTCGATCAAACAATGACGTCAGGTAGGGACCCATGATGGTGTAAGGAATTTTACCCGGGTCAGCCCAGGGAAGTGAAAAGGAGGATAACTGACTGATTTTGACTGCATTACTTTTGTCTGTCGGATGTTCAATGAAGAGCGCTTTCTCACCCATTGATAAGGTTTCATCACGCACTTCATCCGACATGTCATGTATTTTTCCGCCACGTAGCGGATGACGGAAAAACAGGTACATGTAGATAAGCACCGACAGTGCATGGCGGTCAGTAGTAATGCTTGGCAGTACGCGGTTCGGATCTTCTTTGGAAAGATGGCTGGTTTTCACCACCTCCGGAGCGATAAAATCCGGAGTGCCCACCACATCGGGAGGATACTTTCCAGGAACGACTAGGCCGTCTACGTCAATGATGCAGGCATGGCCCATTTCTGGATCAATCAGCACGTTTTTATAGCTGAGATCGCTGTGACAGAGGCCAGCTGCATGCATCCTTCTGACGGCTCTTGTCAGCAGCAGACAGACTTTGAGATAGGTAAGCGTATTGCCTCGTTCACGCGGATCGAGGAATTTATTCTGGTTGCTGGCGCTGGCAAACCATTTGCCTTCTTTCTCCCGGCCTTTAATATCCAGAAAATCATCGTTTTTGGAACCATATTTAAAGAAAAAATGGTTCTGGTAGGTTGGAACCACGATACCGATTTTATTCCCATGCTCAACAACGTGGGTCGGCCAACAAAACAGATCCTTCCAGTATTCGCCACCGGATTGTCCAAAAATGTTTTGCCTGTAGCGGCCGGTGATCATATCAATACGATCCCGGGCCTGCTCATTCTGCGGTTTTTGATAAAAAGCGACGACGTAAGATTTATCAGGCGAAAAGTAAACATCCTTCATCGAGCCTGAACCAATCACCTCGTCAACATACTGGACTGTTTCGCCGTTCTTTGTTTTACACGTAACGATATTTGCCATATTGATCACCGAAAAAGCGTATCCCTTACCACAACACCGCAATAGTGCGGTCATCATGGTTCCCAGTGGAGAAAAAGTTTAACCAGTCGCCTAACCCCTCAGACGCAATACTGGCGTCTGCGAGGATAGGGGAGATCTCATTAATGAGACGGGTCCATTTTTCGTCACTGCGAAGCCCGTTATCAGTCTCAAACAGAGGGTCTGATACGCCGTCGGTCATAAGGATCAAGTGAGATACGTCATTCCATTTGCCCACGCTGATGCGACCAGTAAATGATGGGTCTGCGATAATGCTCTGGTCAAGGAAGCGGGTTTGTCCTGCGTATTCTCCGCTATCGGGATTTCCAAGTATCCTGACTTTACCTGAAGGACTGTATGCACCTATCGCACCATCGCCAAGCCAGAAAGCAGCTGCAAACAACTCGTTTTCAGTTCGCAGTGCTACAGTTGCAAGAAGGGTTGTTGAATAGGATTTCACAGGTTGTTCTGCACAAATGGCTTCGTTCTGGATGCTGTTGACCGCGAGCGTAGCTGCCTGTTTAAAATGATGAAGCATGGCGTTTATGGTTGCCTGCTGATCGCTCCCTTCCCAAGTCGTGATATGCTCTTTTAAACGGACGCCTTTCACTCCACTGAGCTGATTGAAAAGGTAATCGCCAGCCGTCATGACTGCAATTCGCGATCCCTCTCTGGAATTTACTGCACTACCGGCCCCGTCTGCGACCAGCATGACAGACCATCCTGTTTCCTGGCAGTGGTTGATATAGAAGTCATCATCTCTGAAGCTCCCGGCATGCTCATGAGAGCGGCCCCGGCGACTGGCGGCAGCAATACATATGTTATCTCTGACCAGGCCAGCAGAGTCCAGATGGGCCTTAGGGTAGGGAGTGTCTGCTGGTGGTTCTATTACCTTCCACAGGCTTCTCGGATCCGGGTTTACTACAAAAAGTAACTTTGTTTCGCATTCGTCGTGCGAAGTGTATGACCACAGTACTGAAAGCTCAATATCGCCAATTTCAGTGGGTATGCCAGTGAGCAACCCTTGTTCTTTTTTATACGACAAGCCAATGTCCCGGGGAAAGACAACGTCTCTTATCGTCGCCCGTCCACCCTCATCCAGTATGATGGCAACCGGCGAAGAGAAACGTTCGCCTGCGCGGGCGTTGGGTATGGTTATTCTCGCTGTCGGGGGCATTACACATTGCACTGCTGACCCGGTCCGATGCTGGCTTTCCGGTACCTGCCCAGGTTTTAGTATCGGAGACGGCTGGTTTTCAGTTTCATTTTTTCCTGGTTTCTGAAGTTCGTAAAAAGGCATCAATTTCCACAATGTAGGGCTGGTTTCGTTGACTGTGGCTGTTTGCGTCTCTTTTTTGTCAATAGCGTGGTTTCCCTGCATATCCTCATCAGTCCCGACCGGCTGTTGCTTTTCGGCAAGGCCTGGAGCAGGCGGGAGGGCAGTCACTGATTCGTTCTCACCTTCGTTAACCAGTGCAGAGGTACCTTTTGCAAGGTTCTCAATCCGCTTTATAAGCTGCATAACCTCGGCAGACAGGGCAGGATCCTGGGATGGAAGGGAAAGCCGCTCACCTTCTGCGGTGTGGCTGAGCTCAGACAGAACTAAGCGGATAATCTTTTCTTCAAGTGACGTATTTTGCGACATCAACCTCTCCCTCTGTTTACGTCGAAGTTAGTGTTTCCGCCATCATTGCTGAATGAAAGACCTTTTTCACACCATGGGCAGATCACGTCATCGGGGCCATCAATGCAGAGCAACTTCCCGCATGAGCACATGGCAAACGCACTGGCATTACCACAGTGGGGGCAACCCGGTACACCATGCAGTTCGCTTGTGTTTACCTGCAAATCGGTAGCGGTGGCATCTGACCACGCAAAATAGTCCTCATCAATGGGATAGCATCCGGCAATATTAAAGTTGTTCAGGTTCAGGTTGAAATCGAGCCCGGAAATCCTTGCTGGTGGCCGTTCATACTTCATCAGATACGGACGACGGGTCTTGCTGCAACGGCCGGTAAGCGTAACGCAGTTTTCGTCGTACGCTTTTACTGGCTCGTCCTTGGCCAGCCGGACTATGTATTCAGTCTGGCTGAGCTCAGGTTGTTTGTCGTCTCCGACGCTGCGGCTGTGCGCCGTAACCGAGGCTGTGATCCATTTGATGAAGCGGGTAAAGTCCCCTTCCTGAGACTCGGTGAACAGCATGACATTCTCTGTCAGTTGCCGCAGGGTATTCAGGTCCGCTGACGGCCCCAGGCCAACGGCAATGAGATTCACTTTACTCGCGTAGTGATCCTTCCAGCGCTTCACTTCTGCGGTTGTGTCGTCAGTCGGACGTCCGTCGGTAAGGAGATACACGACGGGTTTCCAGTCGCCTTTAGCCTCATGAGTGGTTTTTCTGACCTGGGTATCAATTTGTACGGTCAGCTCACGCAATGCGGCCCCAAGGCTCGTACCGCCGCCAACGGGAAGGCGGGGAGGGTAGAACGAGGCAATTTCGTGAAGAGGTACAATCGTACGGGCTACACCGGCAAATGCGATTACCGAAACCCAGGCTGTTTCAAGTGCGTGTGGATCCTTTCTTAAATCTCCGACGATCATTTGCAGACCATCAGTCATTTTTTTCAGGTTTTCACCAATCATGGACTCTGAACAGTCCAGGACAAAAAACACGGGAAGGCGTCTCATAATTTTCCTCGTACGGCTGGTACGGCCAGCAGAAAACGTTGCTGTACAGAAAGGTGCTGCCCGGAAAGCAGCACCTTTCTGTCTGTCAGAGCACCAGCTGGATTTCTGGTGGAGGAGGGGGAAGGGTATCAGTTCCGTTATTGATCCCCGCGCTTGTGCTGCCGGAAGACACGCTGGCCGATACCCATTTAAAGAAACCTGCAAACGCGGTTGAATCTAGCGTCTCCAGAGACACAACCTTATCGGTGAGCTGTTTTAAGTGCTCATGGCCTGCTTTAGGACCAACGGCGCAGGCAATGATGGATCCGAATCCCCGGCCGCGAATCGCTTTTACCGCTTCACCGTACGCCAGGGCATCAGAAGGGGTTCCATCAGTCATCAGGAATACCAGAGGACGCCAGTCTCCTTTTGTATCACCATCTGAGCGACGTACATCCCGTTCAACACACTGCATCAGACATTCAAGGGCAGCACCGGTGAACGTCCCGCCTGCGCTTGGCACAACGATGTCAGAAAACTGGAAGTCTTCCAGCGGCGTGAGAGGAATGAACTCACGCGCCTCATTGTCATAGGTGATAATGGAGATATGAACGCTTTCGAGGGCGTAGGGATCCTGGCGAAGAGCGCTAAGCATCGCCTGAATTCCAACGTTAACGGAATGGATGGACTCACCGCGCATCGAGCCGGATGTGTCGATAACAAGGTAAACAGGCAGGCGGCGCATCACATGTAATTCCTCAGGTGCGAGACAAACGAATCTGATTCTGAAGGCTCACCAATTGCCCTGAGTTTCCAGCCTGTAGCCTCGCGTATCAGCTCGGCAAAAACCATGGAGCGCTGGCTGGCGAAGGCGGGTCCGCCAGAAAGATCGAATCGTGCCATTTCAATATTACGGGCATCTACTGCCCGGATGAAGGCATTCTGAACTTTACCAAAGTGCTGCTGGAGCTTTTCACCATTGTAGATCTGAACGATGAACACAATTTTCTCGTACTGAGCGTCAAGGGAATTCAGGCGCACAATAATTTGCTCATCGTCACCGTCACCGGCTCCGGTTCGGTTATCGCCCGTCAGCCAGATATTTCCTGACTTATGGCGAAGGCTGTTGAAAAAGATGATATCGCCATTCACAAGCGTTGGTTTACCATTTTCCACATTGCCGAGATCGGTCACCTTTCCGGCTGAATTACACAGGAAAGCGATCACATCAAGGTCGTATTCTTCTTCTTTTTTACCAAAGATCCCGCCGAGGAAACCTTTCTTTTCCTCATTAATATCCCAACCCAGGCCGATAGTAACGGACGAGAGATCGTATTCATTTTTTTTCAGGCTTACGCCCTGGCCTTTGCTCAGACTGACAGACATGACATCCCCTTAATTAATAAAATTATAAGACCACGTTTACTTCTGGCGGCGGTGGTGGCAGGTCTTCAAGACCGATCACTTCTTTTTTGCTGGACTCCACTTTCTGACTGCCTACCGAAATGCTCGCACTGACCCATTTAAAGAAAGCTTTAATCGTCGAACTGTCAGCTGTATCGAGCTGAACCACGATTTCAGTGATTTCTTTGAGGACGCTGGTATCGGCATCATGCCCGGCTGCACATGCCACAACAACGCCGGTTCTGGCCGCTTTAAAGTCATTTAGGCCTTTACGCCAGTCATCATTCGGACTTCCATCCGTCATCAGGAATACAAGGGGACGCCAGTCACCTTTAGTGTCAGCCGTCGTTTTCTGTACTTCTTTGGCAATGGAGCTGGCCGTCAGGGTAAGCGCTTCGCCAAGAGAGGTGGTGCCGCTGGCTGTTAGTGCTGGCATCTGGAAACTCAGGAGGTCTGTCAGGGGGACTGCCTGTCGGGCTGAAGAATCAAAGGTGATCACTGACACGTAAGCCGTTTCGAGTGCATACGGATCCTGTTTCAGCGTGGTAAGCAGCGTCTGAACGCCATTCTTAACCGCTTCGATAGGCTCTCCGTGCATAGAGCCGGACGTGTCGAGTAGCAGATATACGGGTAAGCGTCTCAAATGTAATTCCTTCTTAAGAGATCGGAAGAGGAGAGTAGTTTCAGGAAGAGGCCAGAGTTTGTAGATTTGATAAAACGGCACGACATCTGTCGGGTGGAGATTAAATACTCAGAAGCGGCATTAAAGAAATAAGTTAACCACCATTGAATTACCGACATGTGAATGGCCTCTTATCAGAGAAAAAAATTCAGACCGTACTGGAATATAAGATTTCTGAAAAAAACTCCGGCAAAAATAAACTTTCTTATGTATGAAAATCATCATACATCACAGATCTGCATGAATGGAGTGTAAATCGCCCAAAGATTGATGTGTAGCACAAGAGGATGTCAAGACACCAGGTTTTGTAGGCAGAAAGGCGCTGCTGACATTGCGGGAGGAGAATAGATCAAAACTCCGTCACGCAGATACAGAGGTGAAATATGACAAAACCGGGGTTTTCACCCCGGTCTGAGATTTAGCGTCAGGACTTTTTAGCGCTGTATTCTTTTATCAGTTCATCAACGGAGTGCAGAGCCAGCTTCTCTACCGCTTCACTTCGGGTCGAGCCACTCAGCGCAGCCAGACGGTCAATTTTTCTTAAAATCCGCATGCGTAGCGATAATGACACGGCTGTTTTTTTATCCTTATCGAGTACGACCTTCCCTGTGGACTCACCGGTTTTCAGTTCAGCATTCTGTGCGAGCGCTTCATTCATCCGGCGAAGGGTCTTTTTATCCAGCTGGCCCGGATTAACGAGATGGTATGAATGACCTGCCTTGCTGTATTTGATCTCCGCAGAATATGACTCGCGTAGCTCTTTGAGTGCCCGGGTTAATGTCGGCTCTGAGCATTCCAGACTGGTTATAATGTCGGCAGCGGAAACGGGCTTGCCGGTGCCCAGTAAGTTGGCAAGCTTAAAAATCCGGGCCTGTCTGGTATTTAATTGCATCGTAAGATTTAGCCTGCTTAAAGGGTTAGTGGTTCAATAGGCTGAAAAATGAAGGTACTGCTCATCTTTCGAATAACCGGTTGATCGCCTAACGCTTCAACCGGATCAATGTGTTCTAAGCCTGCAAAATTTACTGACGACATCTGGCTGCGACTGCATTTGCAGGACAGGATATACTCATCCTCCAGATAGCCGGTCCGCTTACTGACCCGTTGCGTAAAGCCTGACACAATCACGTTGTCGAACGGTAGCGTATGTAAAACGATACCGACCAGGCGGAACAAGCAGCCATGGACGTGGCGGGCATAGTTTTCGCGTACGGCTTTTTGCGTCATGGCTTTTTCCGTCAGCTCCGTGCCCCGGGCATTAACGCCGTAAATCTTATCAGGGAAATCTTCAATCTCAGCTAAATCAACATCCAGCAGGACTGCTGATAGCTCCGGCTTTACTTCAAATGCAACAAGCGTTTCACGCGGCCATTCAGTTTCTGCCAGCACACCCGCCAGGTATGATTCGAAAAACGCGGCGTCTGTCCGGAACTGCTGCCGGGCATCTGCCTGAGCCGTGGCGAGCCGTTTTTCATGTTCTTCAGCCTCAAACTTCCAGTTTGCATACTGTTCGGCCCAGGCCGTCCGTTGTTGCTGGTACCGGTGCTGTCGAAGGGTATTCTCACGCTCCACATCAATCAGCTCCTGCTGCCACCGGCGAAGATTTTCGGCGTGGCGCTCAGCTTTAGCTGATTCCGATTCAAACCATTTACCCAGAAAACTAATGCCTTCGCTCTCGGCAGGCTTTTCCGGCAATGCAAGATAGTCTGGCTTTTCAGGACGCACCGGTGCCGGAACCTGAAAAGGCGACGTTCTGTTATGCAGGTATACTGCTTCCAGCTCTGCCCAGCTGATGCCTGTTTTGGGATCCGGCGTCAGCTCGTGAATATTACGGATTGCGGTCACCGCTGACATGAGATCAGCGGCTTCCTGCTCAAGCGCCTGTCTGAGCCCCGGGTCGGTAGCCGTCCGGTTCCCACCTCCGGAACGCGCGGCCCGGTCAAGCCGGGTACGGTAACTCAGCCCGGTACCGGGCAAGCCCAGATTGGCATAGGTCCCCCGGCTTCCAAAAGAAACGGAAGCACCTCTCGGCCCGACACTCAGGCTCGGTGCACCGTTACTCAGGTTGAGGCGAACACCAGGAATAATGTTGATCGACTTTCTGAACCTGAACCCCATTATGATTTCCTTAATGATGCTGGGTCACGGTAAGTAATCTGATTCCATCAGCGCTTTGCTCGTTCTGTAACCCATAAAAACTAGCTCTGTCCAGAATGCCAGCCGCCCAGCGGCGATGTGTGGCGGGTTCACACATTGCTCCCTGCGACTTAAACACGGCCTGGGTAGAGTTCAGGATCCGCAGAGCGTCAGAATGCTCACCCTGAGTGACCATCAGCGCGTTTTGAATGACCTCTATCTGACCCGGGTGAATGGCCGTTTTCCCAACAAGCCCATGTGCCATATCAAGAGCCAGCTCTCTGGCCATTACGGCATGATCGTCAATATGCTCACATACGGGCGCGGTCAGGGCAAAATCACGCGGGCCGAAGACCGAAACGAGCATTTTGATGACGTAGCCCATCGGGCTGTCATACAGCGTCAGGTCCCGGGGACGGCGAAGCGACACAACGTTCATAAGATCGTTGCCGCCGATTCGAAGCGCAATAATGCGGTCGTGGCAGGGATGTTCCACCAGACGGGTGGCCAGCTCGCGCATCTGAACCACGTCAAAGACGTCTTCTGTTTCCAGCGTTGGCATCATGCACAGGTGAGTCCCGCCCATGATATCCCACCATTCAGCTAACGAACTGAGGGTAAATTTCGGCAACACAAACCCGTCGACAGCGGAAAGATCATAATGCGCTTTTAACCATCTGCCCATGTCGGCATGCCGGGGGCGAATGAACACCAGAGGCCAGTCATTTTTACCCAGGCTACGCATGCTGTTACTGAGCTCGTGCAGCAGGTGCTCCAGATTTTTGAGGGCGATGGGGATGTCTGCTTCACTGACAGCATCCTCAAGGCAAATTACCAGAGAGCGCAAACCCGGGATTTTCCCATGCAGGACGGCATCAGCAATATCTTCCCGTGTTGCAGGCATGTATAGCGTGGCTCCCAGATTCCAGGGAGAAAGACGATTTTTCATCAGAGTACCTTCTTGATAATGGTTACAGCCCGATACTGGCCGAGGGTTCCCCCCATTTCTGTAACAACTATTCCCTTTTCACGAGCAAGCCCTACAAGCAAGGCAACGTCCGGGTCGTCAATAGAACGCACAAATATATGGTCCGGTACCCGACGCAATACAGCCCGGGTTGCTTCAGCAATACCGGGTTTAATACGATTGACGCTGTCCACTTTAAATTCATCGGCCAGGAACGCGATAACGTCGCAACTTGTCTGCCATAAGATCCGGGCTGACTCCGTATTCCAGCTCAGGGGAGCGAGGGATGTCGGTGTTAACTTCTTACGGAAATGAGCGACGGTATCGACAAACATCCGGCTGCATTCGAATTCACTGAGATGCTCGCAAACCATGCACCCATGTAATCCTTCAGAGGACCATACTGACCGGGAGATCAGACCTGATACCGGCGCACCCATGATGCCAAAAGGAATGAGCCAGTCATCATCACTTGCTGCAAGCCAGGAACAGCCACAGGGATCGGCCAGGACAACCAGTCGCGGCTGCTCAGGATAGCCCGGGCGATCTTTCAGTGCGCGTACAAGCTCTCCGGTAATTGCGCCTTTACCTGTCCATCCGTCAACAAAGACAATACCGCTGGTACCATGCCGCTCTTCAATGACGTCGAGTGCTGCACCGTCAATTCCACGATCCCGGATGATGCTGATGCCGTAATGCCATGAGGTTTTCCCCATGTCACGCAGGGCCTGGTGCAGCATAACGCCGAGCGGTACGCCAGCTCTGACAAGACTGGCCAGTACAATGGGCTCATCACCGAAGCGTTCGGCCAGAGAAATAGCGAGCTGTGTGACTTCTTTTGCAAGCCTCTCTGCGCCCCGATCCAGCGCCCGGTGAAACAAATCAAGATGCCATTGTGTTGGTGCTGGCTCCTGGCTGAGCATGTCTGAATAATGTTTCTTCCCGGACTGAATCAGCTCTTCTTTTTGATCAACCGGCGTCATCTCAATGACAACCGGCTTTAGCAGAAATTCCACGTCACCGGGCTGGTATGAGCCGGTAAATGTTTCATGTGGCTGCATTTTAATTTTCTCCAAAAATTCGCTGTGAAATGGCATCTGCAAACTGACTCTGACGCGGGATGCCAAACCAGCTGCACAGTTTCATAAAACGATGATCGCTCAGGCTGTCGCCCAGACCAATTACGGGGAAAACGCCGCGTTCAGCTCGAAGTTTTTCAAGCAGCCAGCTGACGGCCAGCCCTTTCTCAACCGGGGTGGGTAGCCAGGCCACGTTATTACTGTTGCGGTGGATGTAGAAGCCCTCGGTCGGAAACACCGTTTCTATCTCATCTGCAATGGCATTGAGCTCGTCAAGGCGGGTGCTGTCGCGGTGTTTCATCACCATATAAACCGCCGTTTCACCGTATTCGAAGTTCAGTCTTGCCCAGGCATTAATCCCTTTTGCGTCCATCATTTCAGTTATCAGTCGCTGCATCGATGTCAGCTTTTCCTGATAGGGAGCCAGCTGGCCGAGCATATGGGCCTTCCACTCCTCGTCGGGGTTGCCTTCAGGCGTGAGAATGACGGCCCCGTGCGTGGTGATTGCCCAGGAGTGGAAAGGGATCCGTACGCGGCTGATTTCTTCAGTTCCCCGTGCGGTAACGGGAATGAGTTCAGCCTGCTCCAGAAGCCAGTCCACTAACATGGACTGTTCTTCCGTCATAAAGCTTCGTGGATTCAGGGTACGATCAACGGCACCGGTACGGAATGGCTCCAGGGCCAGCTCGTCCACCATTTTACGACGGGTCTGAAAGAGCGTGTCGTCAAGGTCGCTCAGAACAACGGGTTTATTCATAGGTAACAATCTCCACGACGGGCGCAACCTCAGCCAGCGCCTTAAGAAGCTGCGCGTCAATACTTTCTGCGGGTGTCTCAGTACACACAAGAATGCGGTCAAACTGCTGGTGGGCGACGTTATAGACAAAATTGGGGATGCCCAGCCCGTAGTTATCCGTAAAGGAAATGGCGGACTCAATGGCATAACCAACGGCGATAGGGGAGCGGGTGGTCGAACCGTAAAATGCCTTTGCCCCGGCAGCTTCGAGCCGTTCTGCAAGCAGGAACGGCTCCCAGACGAATTCCCCTGTCCCGAGAACCAGAACACGCTCCCCTTTGCGGACGGAAACCTCATGGCCGAGATCGGCCGCAGGTGCGAGCATCCCCAGTCGACCCCATGACTGTTTCCCCTGGATGTCCCATTCTCCGCGTGAAGTTACGTTGACTTTCGGCATGTCCGGGACCGGTGCATCTGGTAATGTGGTCCATCCCCACTGACCGCTTACAAGAGAAACAGAAGTGACGGGTAAGGTGCTGCGCTCGGACAAGGCTTTGCCACTCCAGTCGGTAAGCGTAACGGCGATAACCTGTTCAATATGTTGAAGCTTGCCGGTATTACGCAGGGCAGAAAGCAGGTTAATAAAGGTATTACCGGTGGTTGCCTCGTCATCAATCAAAACCAGCGTTCGCGCGTTGGTAACACGACGTCTTTTCTCTTCATCATCTGGCAGATAGATCAGATGATCAGTGGCGTGGCTGTGTTCTTCCTTGAACTCGCAAAGCAACGTGCCATCAACCGGGTGACGGGTAGAGGTCAGATATACAGATTCACGATGCTGGTGGCGCACTTCATCAAACACACCGGCCCCAAGCCCAACGGCGGTTTCAGCCATACCGATAAACAGTACGGGCCCTGTCAGCGTTGAGGGGAACTGGCTGGCAAGCTGTCTGTAGGCCTGCCGCATGACTGAGGGTGGCACGGGAATGTGCCTGCCGAGTACTTTGCTGACAAACAGAAAGGCGCGTTTCGGGTTACGTCTTTCAGCGATATCAAACAGGTCATCGAGCGAAACTTCACCCTGATCGCGGATTACCTGAATCGTACCGCATGAGAGGGTACGGCGATAAATCATATCTTCGAGGTTATCAGACATAAACACGCCTTAATTCAAAAGGTTAGAGAGTGATTCCGGGTATGCAATTACATCCGTAATGGCTCTCACCGCAACCGGAGAAAAGGTGTTTTTAGCGCTCTGGCGCACCATATCTTCAGACATCAGACCGAGCTTAAAGGCAGCAAATAACCCAGGAAGGTTCACCCCGCTGTGAAGGGTATAACCCACCCCCCCTGACGGACGCATGTTGGTTTCAAGCAGCACCGGGTTGCCATTCACATCGTTTCGCGTCTGAACATTCACCAGCCCGTCGGCCTTCATAACCCGGGCGCAGTCACACGCCAGTTCCCAGGCGCTACCTTCGTTTACCAGATACTGGATAGCCCCTTCCTTACGGCGTCCCACGGCTGCGAGTATTTCGCCCTTATCCGCGAGGATATCGACGGAAAATTCCGGGCCTGGCAGGTACGGCATCAAAACAAGGGGTTTAAACGACTCAGCAGCTGATGCTGCTGCAATATACTGTTGCGGACTGACCAGACGATGTTCGGGATGATTAAAGACGGCCATAGGCGAAGCACTGTCATCAAAGCGCCAGAATCCCATGCCATAGATACCCGTCACCGGCTTCACGCATACCGGGCTGTCAGTGAACGGCGGGGACGCGAGGTGTGTCTTTAATTCTGCCAGCGTATTCACCCTCCAGGATGGTACAACCGGGAGTCCCTTTTGCTCCATAAACTGAGCAAAAGTAACTTTTTCGTCAGCCAGAGTTAACCAGTCGACGCTCGTTGCACCGGTAGTAAGGGTGGCACCGGTCGATTCAATGGCTGAACGGTGTTCTTCAAACCACTGGCTGTTACGGCCAGTATGAATATGGTGGATGCCGTAGGTCTGAATGGTTTCCTGAATAAACTGGAGACGTTTTTGAGGATCTTCAGGTTCAGTCAAAGAATAATCGGCAACGGAAAGGATTTCATTTCTTTCGTTACGGTGGGAGGCAAAAACGGTAATGGCAAAATTATTTTTTTGTGCAAATGATTTTACCCCCTGAATAATATCTCGCTGGGAGGATAAACCTTCCATAAACCAAATTTTCTTGTTCATTTTTTTTAATTATCCGGAACGTCATGCAAATTTATGATTGAGAAGTGAGTCTATGAGTGTCTAAGCTACATGTCAATCATAATATGATTAATAACTTCTGTGGTTATGAAGTGAGTCAGTATTTTTTGGATTCCAGATAAAGTATTGATATTTAAATTAAACATAGAAAATTAACACCCTGAAAAGGTTTTCTTTTTTATGTTTTTACAGAAAACTACCAAAATTTCCCTTGTCAGAGAACTTCATCATGATATGATTTTCTTCGTCAGTTAATAAACAACCCTTTGATTGTCTCGGTCATTACTATTTTAAGGAATAGAACATGGTTTCATTAGTTAAGAACCAGACGGTATCACTCAGCAAAGAATCATCTGCATTAAGCCAGCTTCATTTCGGTCTCGGTTGGGATCCGGTTAAGAAAAAAGGTCTTCTTGGAGGATTGTTTGGAGGCAACGACTCAATCGATCTCGATGCTGGCTGCGTATTAATGGACAGCACCGGTAAAACAATTGACACCATCTGGTTCCGCAAACTGGAATCCACCTGCGGCGCTGTTGTGCACAGTGGCGATAACCTGACCGGTGAGGGTGACGGTGACGATGAAGTGATTAAGGTCAACCTCTCCCGACTGCCTGCAAACGTTGAATACCTGGCGTTTACGGTAAACAGCTTCCGTGGTCAGTCGTTCAATGACGTCGAAAACGCGTTCTGCCGCGTTGTCGATCAAACCGGCAAAGAGCTGGCTCGCTACAAGCTGACTGAGCAGGGCTCACATACCGGGATCGTTATTTCTTCGCTGCACCGTAATAACGGCAACTGGGACTTTACCGCCCTTGGCCATGCCTGTCGCGGCCGCACAATTGACGATATGCACTCCGATATCGTTTCAGCGGTTATCCGCTAATGAACCTGACGCCGGGGGGCAATGCCCCCGTTCCAGCCCAGGAGTTGCGGGTCCGGATCACCTCGGGCGGCCAGGTGGATGCTTCGGCGTTTCGCCTGTATGCCGACGGGAAGGTGCAGGGTGATGCGGACATGGTGTTCTATGGTCAGCCACGTAACGATGATGGTACCGTCAGCCTGGTCAGTGAAGGCCAGTACTCAACCTTTACTGTCGCGCTCAACCGGCTGAAACCTGATGTCCAAAAAATTGCGTTCACCGTGACCTGTGACGGTGGGCAGACGGTGTCCGGTCTTCGTAATCTTTCCATCGACGTGGAGCAAGGGGCTACCGGCCTGGTTAGCGGCAGTGTCGAACTGAGCGGCCGTCAGGAAGCAGCCTTAATTCTGGGTGAATTTTACCGTCGTAATAATGACTGGAAATTCCGCTTTGTTGCGCAGGGGTTCAACGGTGGACTTAAACCGCTGGCAGAGCATTTCGGCGTAAATATTGCCGACGAACCTGCTCCCGCAGCCCCGACTCCTCCGGTTGTAACCCCTCCGCCAGTTGAGACAAAAATCAGCCTGAGCAAGGTATCGCTGACAAAAGAGAAGCCTGCAATCAGCCTGACCAAACGGGATAACTTCGGTGAAATCCGGATCAACCTGAACTGGCACCGGGGCAGCGGCAAATCCGGCTTTGCAGGCATGTTCGGCTCCAAAGGAATCGACCTGGATCTGGGGGCCTTTGTTGAGCTTCAGGACGGGTATAAATCGGTCATTCAGGCGCTCGGTAATGCATTCGGTGATTATCGCGATGAACCGTATGTTCAGCTCAAGGGAGATGACCGGACGGGTGATGTATCAGACGGCGAGTGGCTGCATATCAATGGCCGGGAATGGAAGCATATCCGTGAAGTGCTGATTTACGCCTTTATTTATGAAGGTATTCCCAGCTGGGACAAGACTGATGGTGTGGTCACCATTCATGTGCCGGATCAGCCTCCCATTGAGACCCGCCTCACCGAAGGTGAAAACCGTCGCACATTGTGCGCCATTGCCAGACTCGTAAATGAAAACGGCGCGATTAAAGTCGAGCGTATCAACCAGTACTTCAAAGGCCAGGACGAAATGGACCGGGCATTTGGCTGGGGATTTCGCTGGAGCGCCGGTTCTAAATAACACAGCAACAAAGGAAACAGGTATGAGCTTTTTCGACAAGGTAAAAGGTGCCATTAACTCTGGCCGGGACGAACTGACCCGCCAGGTTGGTCGTTTCAAAAACAAAAAATTTATGCACGGCACCGTTGCTGTATGTGCCCGTATTGCCGTATCGAGTGACGGCGTGAGTTCGGAAGAAAAGCAGAAAATGATGGGCTTTCTTCGCTCTTCAGAAGAGCTGAAGGTATTCGATACCAATGAGGTGATCGAGTTCTTCAATAAACTGGTTTCAAGCTTCGATTTCGATGTTGAAATCGGCAAGGGCGAAACCATGAAATACATCCTGGCGTTGAAAGATCAGCCTGAGGCCGCTCAGCTGGCCTTACGTGTTGGTATTGCCGTTGCAAAAAGTGACGGTAACTTCGATCAGGACGAGAAACTGGCCTCCCGCGAGATCGCTATCGCGTTGGGCTTCGACCCGGCTGAATTTGGCCTCTGATCCACATCCCTAAGGGTAAAATATGGTTTCCACACACATCGGCTTCCCGACTGAAACGGTCATTGTTTTTATTGCGCTTTCAGTCGGTGCCATCTTTATTGACCTGTTTATGCACCGTGATGACAAGCCAATCTCGCTTAAGAGTGCGGCGCTCTGGTCCGTATTCTGGGTTGTGGTTGCGATGGCATTTGCCGGTTTCCTCTATATCCACCACGGTGCTGAGGTTGCCAGTCTGTTTGTCACGGGTTATGCGCTGGAGAAAGTGCTGTCGGTCGACAACCTGTTCGTCATGATGGCCATCTTCTCCTGGTTCGCCGTTCCGGATCGTTATCGCCACCGTGTTCTCTACTGGGGGATCATTGGTGCCATTGTCTTCAGGGGCATCTTTGTCGCCATCGGTACGAGCCTGCTGAGTCTGGGGCCGTACGTTGAAGTTGTCTTCGCTATTATCGTTGCCTGGACGGCGGTCATGATGCTTAAAAGCGGTGATGACGATGATGAAATTGAGGATTACTCCCAGCATCTGGCTTACCGCATGGTTAAACGCTTCTTCCCTATCTGGCCGAAGCTCAGAGGGCATGCCTTCCTGCTTAACCAGAAGGAAGTGGATGCCGAACTGGCGAAACCAGAAAACAGCGATGTCACCATTGGCCGTGGTAAAAAAGCGGCGCTATATGCGACCCCGCTGTTCCTGTGTGTGGCTGTGGTTGAACTCTCGGACGTAATGTTCGCGTTTGACTCGGTACCGGCAATCATTGCCGTCAGTCGTGAACCGCTTATCGTCTATAGTGCCATGATGTTTGCTATCCTGGGCCTGCGTACTCTGTATTTTGTCCTTGAGGCACTGAAACAGTACCTGGTTCATCTGGAGAAGGCCGTTATCGTGCTGCTGTTCTTCATCGCGGCAAAACTCGGCCTGAATGCGACCGATCACATCTGGCATCATGGTTACAGCATTGCGGCTACAACCAGCCTGTATGTTGTACTGGGTGTACTGGCGCTGGGCATTCTCGCAAGCGTCATGTTCCCGGGCAAACCTGAATCTGAGGAAAAGGGGAGTTAATCCCCTTAAGTGTTAACCTGAACAATTACTAATCGAAGAGGTTATTTTATGAGTGTTTCTCTTTCCAAAGGCGGGAACGTCTCCCTGAGTAAAGCAGCTCCGTCAATGAAAAACGTCCTGGTGGGCCTTGGCTGGGATGCGCGTTCAACAGACGGTCAGGACTTTGACCTGGATGCTTCAGCATTCCTGCTGGCCTCAAACGGCAAAGTGCGCGGCGATTCAGATTTCATCTTCTATAACAACCTGACGTCATCCGACGGTTCCGTAACGCACACCGGCGATAACCGCACCGGTGAGGGCGATGGTGATGATGAATCGCTGAAAATTAAACTGGACGCCGTCCCGTCTGAAGTTGACAAGATCATCTTCGTTGTGACCATCCACGATGCTCAGGCTCGTCGCCAGAGCTTTGGTCAGGTATCCGGTGCGTTTATTCGTCTGGTTAATGACGATAACCAGACTGAAGTCGCTCGCTACGATCTGACCGAAGATGCGTCCACTGAAACCGCCATGCTGTTTGGCGAGCTGTATCGCCACAATGGTGAGTGGAAATTCCGCGCAGTAGGCCAGGGTTATGCTGGTGGTCTGGCATCTGTATGTGCTCAGTACGGCATTAACGCGTCCTGATCGAAAAGTAACTTTTCATATCCGGGGCTGTTAATTCAGCCTCATTCAACTGTTTGCAGGAGCTAAAAATGGCAGTTTCTCTCGTAAAAGGCGGCAACGTATCTCTGACCAAAGAAGCACCAACCATGAATGTCGCTATGGTTGGTCTGGGCTGGGATGCCCGTGTAACCGATGGTCAGGGTTTTGACCTTGACGCTTCCGTATTCGCAGTAGGTGAAGACGGTAAAGTGCTGTCAGATGCCCATTTCATTTTCTTCAATAATAAAACCAGCCCTGATGGCGCAGTAGAGCACCAGGGCGACAACCGTACTGGTGAAGGCGACGGCGACGATGAGCAGGTCAAAATTGATCTGACCAAAGTCTCAGCAGACATCAAAAAACTGGTGTTTGCCGTTACCATCTATGATGCAGAAGCGCGTAAACAAAACTTCGGCATGGTGAGCAACAGCTTCATGCGCGTTTACAACAACGACAACGGCGCGGAAATTGCTCGTTTCGATCTGTCTGAAGACGCCTCAACCGAAACTGCAATGGTCTTTGGCGAACTGTACCGCCATGGCGCTGAATGGAAGTTTAAAGCTGTCGGCCAGGGCTTTGCTGGCGGGTTATCTGCACTGGCAACCCAGCACGGCGTGAATATTTAATAATAAAAATAAACTCAACCCCGGTGCTGTCACCGGGGTTTTTTATAGGTGTTAGCACATGGCAAAGAAAAAAGATGATGGTTCAGCAGTAATACTACTTTTTATTGTGGCTTTTTTTGTGTTCCTGCCGTTTCTGATATTCGGGATGTTTTTCTACCGAAAGCTAAAAAGAAAATATTCAGCTATCCCCAACATTCAACGTGTATATGATATTGGCGTCATTTTTAAAACGTTAAGTGCCTCTATCGCAGTTATTGTGGTTTCAGCAGTGCTCGTTCTGCAACTCAGTGCGCTTCCCGTCAAATTTGTATCGCCAGAAATATCACATTATATAGCAAGAGTTATGTTCGTTCTCTATCCACTTGTAATGATCTGGCCAATGAAAAAAATGGCGGAACGCATCGCCATAGAATATTTCGGTATAATTTTTAACGACAATGACAGAACGATAATTCTTCCAGCAGATTTAGGCAATATGGGATTGGGTGACTGGCTTCGTCTCAAGTTTCTGAGCAGGATGGGTGAGCAAGACAGCATTGAGATTCGAAAAATATCGAATATCACACGCGAGAAAGGTGTCAACTTCTATATCCATGGTGATTTCGGATCCCGACGCATCAACTTTTCGAACAAGCAAAAGCGCGATGAGTGTATTTCAGCACTTCAGGCCAGAACCCGGGTAAAGGGTGGCAGAGACTACGGTTACTAAACAAGGAACAGAGTCATGCAATTACAGTCAGGTCAAAATATCCTTCTATCTTCATCATCAGTCACTCTTAATTTGCGATACCCGGTACGTCCCGGTTTTAACGGCGAACCCGACACCTGCGTTTTCATGCTCAACGCACAAGGTAAGGTGAGCGGTGATAACGATTTCATCTTTTTCAATAACCTGAGTTCACCGGAGGGGGCTTTAAAACTGACGGCAGGGACGCAGCAATCAAGCGTACATATTGATCTTAACCGCGTTTCCTCGGCTGTTCAGAAAATCGCCATAACCCTCGTGATAGACGGAAGCGATACTATTACAGGCTTGCAGAATCTGAATTTGCAGGCCTCCGGTATTGCATCGTTTGATCCCGAAACAGCAGGGCGCAGCGAGAAAGCTATTATCGTGGCGGAGGTGTATCGCCATAACGGCAGTTGGAAGCTACGGGCGCTTGGCCTCGGTTTCAACGGTGGGCTTGAGCCCCTGGCGATGAGTTATGGTGTTGATGTTGCACAGACAGCTCCGCAGCCAGCACAACCTGCTCGTATCAGTCTGGAAAAGAAGCTCGAAACAAAATCTCCGCGACTTGTAAGTCTCGCTAAAAAGGCCTCAGTCAGCCTCACTAAAAATAAACTGGAAACCCTGGAGGCAGCAGTTGCGTTTGTTCTTGACGCGTCCGGCTCAATGAGTGGCCAGTTCAGTAAGGGTAACGTTCAGTCCGTGCTGGATCGCATCGCCGTCCTTGCCGCCCAGTTCGATGACGATGGCGAAATGGATGTCTGGGGCTTTGGAGAGAAGCATAAGAAGTATCCAAATGTCACTCTGGATAACCTTGACGATTACATTCAGACCATCCGTGGATCCGGAAAGCGTTCAGCCTGGGAAAATTTGCCGGGGCTTGGTGGGACTAACAATGAACCACCGGTAATGGAAGAAATTGTCGACTACTTCAAAGACTCAAAAATCCCGGTTTACATAGTGTTTATTACCGATGGCGGGATAAGCAAGACCGGAGCAATTAAGAATGCTATCCGGCGCTCAGCCAACTTCCCGATCTTCTGGAAATTTGTCGGCCTCGGTGGATCTAGCTACGGAATCCTGAAAAACCTGGATGATTTTACAGACCGCCGCGTTGATAACACCCATTTCTTTGCAATGGATGACTTCGGCTCTATCAGCGATGAAAAATTATACGATAACTTACTGGAAGAATTTAGACCGTGGATAGATGAAACAAAAAGGTTAAATATCCTTTAACTTGCTTCCTGATAAAGCTTAATTAGAGGGCTCTGGCGAGAGACCCAGCCAGCTGGGTCTTAAAGGTATCAACGGCCAAACACTGGTCATGGACAACTGTGAAAGCTAGCCCCGGTATATTATTTAAAACGTTCATGTTGTGCGATTTTAGACCCTGAACGACTCCTTTTTTAAGCGGTGTATAAAAGCTTTTTTTCTGTCCCAACGAGGATGGAAGTGCCGCCAGTGGGCATCTTTGGCGGCTGCCAGCAATTCATAATCGCCCCGAGTGTCCCCCCAGGCTCGAAGATGATACTGATCTAATGGTCCGTAAATAGACTCCAGCCGGTTAATTTTCTGTATGCAACGACAATTGTGCCCTGTAATGCGCCCGGTCAGGATACCATTAACGCTTTCCAGCTCTGTACCGATGAGCTTGATCCCCAGTCGTTCAGCAAACGGAGCAAGTACAAGCCTCGGTGAGGCTGAGCAGAGTGTCACCTCAACATTGTTAGAAACTTCCGTTGCCACGGCCAATAGGCCTGATGCTCTCATCAGACGCCCCCAATAAAGGTTGCAATAGGCTTCAGCTTTCTCCTTGACCCACTTTTCCTCGATACCAGTGAGAAACGTTGATATTAAAATTTCTTTGAGTTCATCACGAGTTAGTTTGCGACTCAAACACCGCAGGGTAGGAAGAGCGAGTTTAACCAACCGGCGGGTGAAGACACTGTTACCGAAGGCAAAGCGCAAAAAGGGGATAAAGCTGTCATGTCGGGTAAGAGTTCCATCAAAGTCGAAAACGGAAAGAACCTTTATTTCTGCACGAAATGAATTATCCACAAGCAGCCCTTTTTGAATTAGATAAATTTTCCATATTTTATCATCTGACGAGGGTGACTCAAAGCATGTCAGAATTGGATTGGACCATGAAGATCTCGCAGTCTTACACTGCATCTTGTTATCCATGCCGTGGTCAACTAATTGTGGCCCACAACCTGGCTGTTCGTGGAACAGTTGTTCTGATTCATTTGGCGTTTAGCAACTGTTCTCTCTGGCGCTGCATTTAGGAAAGATATAATGGCGCTAAGCCATATTTTATGTAAGGGTATGATATGGTTCAGCGGATTTTCATTCACGATACTGACAACAGGATTTACCTATGACTATCGATACCGACGATTTCGATCCGGTAGATGTAGATGTAGAGGTTGCAGAGGCGTTAGAGAAGCACATGGCACAGTTACGGGACCTGGAAGCATACTGGCCGTACAGCACGACAGCCGTTATTGATTGTTTTTTTGACCAGGCTACCCGGGCAACTCACGCTGAATTGTGGTTGGCTGCCTGTACAACTTTCCTGAACGGGATTGAAACCTCACTGAGGGTGACGCTTGAACTGATGGAGTCACAGGCGCATTCGCAGCCAGCCGCAACGCTGGTGGATTTAAGTGATATGGCCACACTCAGTAATGCCCTAATGAGAAGGGCGCACATGGCTGGTATGCCGGTGACGCTGCTGGCGTTTCCCGAGGAGCAGGATCTGCTGACCAAGATTGCTGAAGGTGCCCCGAAAAGGCCCTATGCGGAAATCGTGAGGGTTCGTCACAATTTATGTCACGGGAACATCCTGGAGCACATCATCACTGTGAGTGACGATTTGGGGGAGCCAGTCCGGTTATTCACACCTGAATGTATGCGTGTCCTGGCAGAGACGATGTCGGCAATCTCGAAACAATGGGTTGCAGGCATGCATCAATATTGGCGTGATAACAATTTATCTATGCCTTGAAAATTCCGGCCGGATTCTGTTCCCGGCGTCAGTTTAACGCCGGGATGAAATAATTATGATCCACAACCAGAAATAGCTGTTTATGGTTGAGAAAATATTGTGGTATAAAAATTATGTTTTTAACTTGGTGATAGTCATGGAGAAACAAATGAAAATTAAATGCATCGTATTGGCAGGAATATTTTCACTGGTATTTTCTGTTCATGCCAGCGAAACACAGAATAAAAAAAGTGATCCAGTACCTGTCTTTGGGCACGCAACAGCTGTTTCAAAAATGTGTGGTGAACTTCTCGGAGAAACTAATCCAGTTAAGATGAGAGATGGGGCTACTAAGATACTAAACGAGACTCTTAGAAGATTACCTGATGCCGAAGTGTCAGATGAAGGGAAAAATGTAATCGAGGCATTTGTTACTCGATCAAGATCCCCGTCTGACATACCTTCTCGCTGTGAAACCAGTGTTAACGAGAGATACTGGGAAATCGTTCAGTCCAAAAAATGATCTGACGTTGGTTGACTGTAAAAAAATATTTCGCCCGTTAAGCTTCTGTCTCTAAAATATATGACTTAATGGGCTATTCAACTCCTTCCTATGTAATATATGAAGTCATTCCCCGATGATTTAATTAACGAAGGTTTAATCCACATGTTCAAAACTGATAAATTGGACAGGCTCAATTTTAATTATTTTACCTCTTCCCGTACTTCAGGTTATTTGGCTGACAATCCAATCTGGTATGATGCTTATAACAAACAAATTCGGAGGGTATAGTGAATGGGTGGCCTGGTCAGCAAAACTAACATTGATCGCCTTGAACGTTTTCATTCTCTGCTGGCGGGGCAATACTGGTCCGCCCTCGTCGATATTCCGGCAGAGGCGATTGCGGCCGGGGATACACTCCTCATCAACTCGTTGCGGTACGTGGATGACAATCTGCATACCGTCATCCTTCGTGCCCACCCTCGGCACTACGGGGAATGGGTAAACGTTGAAGTCGTTGCTGAGAACGGCTCAAAATCAACGAAGGACAAGAAACTGAATGAACATCGGTTTCTGACGGCCGATTTTCTCGCCTTGTTTGAATATCAGCCCGACCATGAATCGATCCGTCAGTCAGAGCTCAAAGGCATTCAGGACGAGGTTGCTGACCTGCAAATGCGTCTCACCGAAACACTGAAAAATCCCTCAGATCTCCGGGAACTGGCTATGAAAAGGATCGAAGACGAAGAGGCCAGTAAAAGGGGGGGCGAGTCAGACGACAGAATGCTTCCGGTCGTCAGAAATGCAGAAGATGCCGCAGTTACCATGGCGCTGGGTACGGTGCAGAATGCCCTTTCTCAGGGAATTTCCGAAGCTCAGGTTTCTCTGATGGCGAAAGTCGCGGAACGGGAAGGGAAGATTGCCGGTGCCGTAGCTAACATTATTACGTCGCGTACCGGTGCTATTACCCGGGCGCTGGAGAAAATGCATCCGTATTATGCGGAGCTGGCCGCTGCCAAGTTGGCCGGAACGCAGGAGGGCATTGAGCAGGCTAACAAAATTCAGGCCGGTGTTCTCACGCTGGAATTATTCGTCGGCAAAAACGTGACGGTAGTCGATATTGCTGAAGGCGAGCCAGCTGACAGCAGCATTCCGCTGACGCTGTGTCAGAAGAAGCTCGTAGTGGATGAGGAACTTTCAGCCTGGTGTGACATCGACGAACACTTTGATTTCAGGAGTCTTTCCGCATTCCACAAGGCGCTAAAAGATAACCCTGGGCTGGTGGAGCAAATTTTTCCGACTGAGCGATGTGTACTCGTCATGGTAACCACCCGCAGATTTATTGACTATGGTGATACCTGGGCGAATTCAGAATACAATGAAAAGAACAGCATCGTGTTTCTGATGGTCCGCAACGGGCAAAACATCAAACAAATCTATTCCCCGGTGGAAAGCCATCTTGGAGCATCACGGTTATTTCCGTCTGAAGATGAGCAGCAGGGCCACTTTCGTGGGTTTGACGGTACCACCATCAAATTTGAAGATGTGGCCTATACCGATCGTCTCAAATCCCATGACCTGATGGCTCTGCATTACCGACGTCTGCTTATCATGCTGTTTGGTCTTGACCAGCGGCTGGCTCTCTTTGGTCAGTTCTATCCCAAGCATGAAAAGGCTAATTTCCTGAATCTGAGCTTCCAGGAGCGGTACTTCCATTTTCTGCACGATGAAGACGGCACAGGGCTGCTGGCATCACCAGACTCGCAGACGCTCGATGAATTTATTAGTGAAAAAAACTCCTATATGCAACCGGGCTCGCGGCTGCTCTGCAACTGGCGTGAGCTTATGACCCCCAGAACAGCACCTGGTGCCGTCAAAGAGGACAGCAGCTATTCAGGGTACTCCTTCATCGCTGAACCAGAGAATAATGTCTCTGCTGCGGTTGTGTATCGTCAGGGAGATAGTCTGGCAGTTGATGTGGCGGTGAAGCGCTACAGAACAGATAAGATGTTTAACTGTAAGGTAAACGTTTCTGGCTACAGGCCGTGGCGCCGGGGAGAAGCAGAGCTTGCATATCTGTGCCTGGATGCAGTGGGCCCGGAGGAACTGAACCGTTTTATCCAGCAGCGCAAATTCCGGAGTAACCACCTTTTTTACATTCGATTTTTTAAGGCCGCAATCAAATTCCTGGAGCAGGAACGTGAAAGAGAATTGCCGCACCGGCAATATCTGCTGACTGCAATGCAGGATTCGGGGTTGCGCCTGCCGGTGAACATTCATGAACTGATTCATCAGTGCATTGCTTCATGGAAGACCGGTAACCGTGGCGTTTCGCTTGATGATGGAATGCGTTTCGAAAAAGGGCGCCAGGCCCTGCTGAATCAACTTTACAGGCTCACTCAGGGTGCAAGCGAAATGGCATCGGTCATTCAGGAGCAGGTAACTGCGTCCGGATCGCAACTGCTTCGGGCCGGGGTCAACTCGTCAGGGAATTACGTCGCGTTTATCGCGCCTAAACCCTATGAGTGTGATAACAGACTTGAAGCTCATGCGTGGGTCCATCGTGTTGTCTATGCAACCGGAAAACGAAACATTCGGGAAACCAGCAGATCCTGGGTCTCTATGCCGGAGCGTTCGGCATCCGAAATTACCCTTTGGGAAGATGAGGAGCAGTCTAGGAAATGGTACTCCATGAAACCGGTATTCAGTTCGTGGGCCGAAAAACAAAAGCTATTTGAAATGTGCGAAAAAGGTGCGGAATTACTGAAAGGGGCCATGGGCAAGTCGGGACATGAGGAATATAGCGATCTTTTTGAGATGTGGGGAGATGCTTATATTGCATGCAACTCCAACTCTGGCGCGGAATACGTAACAACCCCGGATATGTTCCTCCCGGTTGGCTTGATTAAGTCACGAAACTCATTACAGCTAATTGCATTAGGGACATGCTCAACGGAGCAATGGATGTATGCCCGGGCAGGGGATGATGACACACGGGAGCTGTTGCTGGAGTTGTATACCAGTTGGTATGAATGCCCGGATAAAGCGCGAGCAAGGGTCCTGTCGATGGCAGAGAAAAACTCAGGTCTGAGGTTTGTGTTGCTTGAAGGAAAGGCAAAGAAACTGGAGCGGTTTGTTGTCAAACGGCCAGAAGAGATTGTTAACTGGCATGCCGGTGATTTAAAGGAATTCCCGACAATGCTGAATGATCAATGGGCATGTCACATGGCAATGGTCAGTCGGAATGATAAAGTTTATCTGACGCCGGATTTGCTGGATGATGATGGCCTACCAAATTTTAATGAAGTCACAAGGCAGGAGCCCGGAGACGGTTATCAACCCGTCAATGTCTATGAATTTGAGAGTGATTATTTTAACGCGATCTATGATGCAGACGGTAAGAAAGTGGTACTTTGTCACTGGTATGATGTGACGGGTGATTCATATACTGCTGAAGATCTTACAGGGAATATGCCTCATGACGCATTTAAATTCCTTCAGTATAGGCTGGATAATATCGAGCAGGCTGAGGCATTTATCAAATACAGAAACCGTAATTATCAGTCCCGAGAAAATTCAGATTGGCCCGAACCGCCTGAAGGTGTAAAGCGTTACGTCATCAGAGCCCGAAGCTAAGTGAGCAACATTAAGCTAAAAGTTCAGTATGGAAATAGATAAATCATACTGAACAATAAATATAACTTTATGCATAACACTATGACGGTATCTTATTAGCAGGTGCTTCGGAAAAAAGTAACTTTCCAAAGGTAAGTAAGCGCAGCGGGAGATATGCTAACATGAATACATCACGGGGACAGTGCTGGATACTGGCCAATCCATAATTTGCATATGATTAAAATGTACTTAGATGTTGCAATACTGATGAATTGTGTTAAAAGATAGCCGTCGTTACCTAAATTAAATTTTATGAAGTATGGTACTGTTATGGCTAAGAAAAATTTATACTCGGAAGAGATTGTGATTGCCAAAAAGCAACTCAATCAGCTATCCACGCTTAAAGATAAAGTCAGCCTGCTAACGCGTCAGTGGGAAGGTGATATTGGCAAAAATCTGCCTGGTTACACTGAGCTATATGCTCACGTGGAAAGAATTGAAAGACAGATTCATGAACAAATTGGTAGCTGGAAGAAAAGTCCTACAATGTAAGATTACGGCGATCCATTCTGAAGCGGTGTATTTGGTTCAAGAATGCATAAATAACATTCCTTTATAACTCAATTACCCGCTTTTAAATCTCTTTATTTTCAATCCCGCTCATCCATTTGAGGAACTTTGCGCGGAAGTTCAGCGGCATCATAAACTGTATGGGACAGTAAGAATTGCACTGACATTAACTGGTACAAAATGCAGGGCTATTGAATCCCTTCAGTGTACGCAAGCCTCACGTGTTCATCTACTGTAGCTTGGTTGCCGGGGATATATCGCGGAAAGTCCGACACGTCATTGGCATTTTTGACAATGAAAGAAGGGTATCCAAACTGCTCGGCAGCAATATCGATATAAAAAGTCATTCCTCCAGCACTCAGCTCACACCAGTAGTGGCCATGTCCTCCATACTCATTGAAAAGACCTCCATTATCTGTACCATTCCCGCCGCGTATACTTGCGACCATGCCTCTGAGTCGTGCAAATTTACAAACCAATATACATGCGAACATGCATGTTCCGGTTGTGTCACTTGTTCCAATTTCCTTAAGGTTCTCTTTTAAGGACTTATGGGCTTCTTCTGCAAGCTCCAGGATTGGCGTAAGAACTAAAATAGATGTCTTGTCAGTCACGAATAATGTCTCCGGTAAACAGAACAATGGTAAGGCTAGAATCCCGTTTAAAATAATTTTAGTATCAGGTAACAAGTACCTTGAACAAAGCACTTGATTCACACAGATCAATAAAAACCTTTCGAATAAGGAAAATACGAAAATTTGTGAAAGTACATTATCGAGTTTTAACATGAATCTATTCTGAGTCGCAAGGGTTTTCAGTTCGGACAGAAGGCTTCTAAAATTTCATGAAGTCGTCCAACCATCTTTAACTACTAGGTAACAAACCATAATTATTGATTTCATGAAAATAATTAAACTCAGAAATTGTGTTGTTGAGGTTATTAGAGATGGATATAGGATGTGGTATATTTGTTTGGAAATAAAAACAAAGGTTAGAACTCAGCTTTCGTACAATCTAGTTCAATCAAATTATGACGCTTAGGAGTATAAATGAGCATTAACGACAAAGATTTTAGTTCTTTAACAGTAGAGCAATATGGCTGGAATTTGGGGGTTTTTAATCATTCAACCCCATTTACATCACACTTTATTTATGTCTACGATTGTTATAAACAGTATGTTGGATTGATTTCCATTTCACAGGAGGATTTTAACACCACTAAAATTTCCACATCGTTAAGCATTCATATGTGTGTGGCAAAGCTAGGTAAAATCCTTAAGAAAATGTCAAATAAAAAGGCTTTGTCACAAACGGAAGAAACTGAATTGGCCCCTCTTATTATTAATTATGTAAAGCAAACGATGACTTTTAGGCAATGGGTAAGTCAATCAGAATTAAATCAACGCATGCATTTTCTAATTAATATCTACGGTTCTAAAGATGATAAAAAAGGGGAGGTGGTTCTACGACCATTAATTTCGAATCCAGATGCCTTAATTTTAACACCGACGGAAGTCATTGAATTGAACACGCAAGTTATTAAAGCTGATCGTATGCGACATCCGGAATGGTTCCGTTAAGCAGATTTACCGCATTCACCATTGGAACCTTCGCCAGTAAGAGCTCGATGGTAAAATTACAATCTGAGATGGTTCAAAACGGCTATAGAGTTTTGAACCTCAAACGGGAATATTTTCACATTCATCCTTTGAAAGAAAGTCGTGGCTAAAAGAACTGAAGTAACCCTATCAAAGCCAATTTTCCTAACGACCGGAGTTATCTACTATTTACCGGATAACATTATTTCATTTGTCCTGTCGAATACCATGCCAACGTAGATTCCGGGATGCAGATTTTTGAGGCGAATCCATCGGTAATTAAATCGAGCAGATTTGGGGCTAGTAGATTACACGGTGCTGGCCTCAGTGGTTCATAATGATGCTTCGGGTAATGAAGGCTGCTGAAAATGCCATGGGGCGCCCCTGAGGCTTTATCTGGGCCACAGAAAAGGTTAATCCACATCCGGAGGCGGTAGTCCACCGTGAAGCCGTCGATTTGCAACCATAAGTGGGGGGAGAGCACAAAATCACATCCCTTAACGGTAACTTTCCCAAGGAAGCGAAGATGTGGGATCTTAGCCTCCATCAAGGCATGGCTGAGCATTAAAGTATGCCCATCGCATTCCAGCTTTGCACTGTCTACCGCTAAAAAGGCATCATTAAGGTCAGAGAGATGTATAGGTGTGTTATTCACTGTTACCATTGTGTCTCTCAATTTTTATCCTTTGTCCTGAGATTTGCTATAGTTAAGTTAATATAAACGACTTTATCCGCAAATATTCCGCCAGACTCTCGCAAGCTAAAGCGTATGGTTTGATGATGGGTGCTGTGCATCATTTCAAGTTTAATATTTCTGTTTTCTTTTTGGTAGTCTTCAAGCGCTGATTCAGTGTGTTTACGAATATTCACAAATTTATGGTCAAAGCAGAATAACACCAGATATAGGTCAGGCAGAACGATAAATGACTGAGCAACAGAGTCTGAATACTTTGTATAAAGTTGAAATATTCCTTTTGTTATTACAGATTTTATTGGCACTTCGGTGGAATGTTCTTGTATTAACTTGGATTCGATAATGCAAACTCTCACACCTGAAGAGAAAATAGAAATATCACTTCGCCCGTTTGCGATCTGATCTTCCTGGACCACCATAAACTTTTTAAGTTCAAGGCTTGCTTTCAACCAGGTTAATAATGATGCTGTAAGGTTATTTTCATAAAACAGAATGTCGTTTTTCACACGATACAAATTACTGTTGCTGGTAATGTTCTGAATGCCAGTGAAAATAGTATTAGGCAGAAGGTCGATTGTCTTGCTTTTAACATCGTAATTATTAAATGAATCAGCTAATACACCTAGTTTAAAAGCGAGCGTCCGTATTTTTTCTGTATTTCCAAACTCAAGATGATTGGCTTGATGTTTAAGTGATCTGATTTTATTATATATATATTGTGTGTTTCTTTCACTTAATCTGACCTGCATAAAACTCTGGCGCATGTATTCTTCAAAAAGGTTCTGGAGCTCAAACAATTCTTCAATAATAGAGGTTAACTTATTTTTAGGTTCAAAGAACATTGAGTCTTTATTTTTAATATTTGAAGCCAGTGAAATGATTTCATAAAGAGCATCGGTAAGCAGATGAAGTGGTTCAACTGTTTTTATAATGCCTTTTTCATTCCTATAAATCATAATGTAAGGCTGGTGACGTGAAAATAAATCCTGCAAGACATCTTGTGACACTGGCGTTGTAATGAAGAAAATAAGTCCCGGCTTAAGATCTTTGTTTTTCAAATGTTCTAATTTATCAATAAGTAATACTTTCCTAATCCCGTTCGCTAGAATTAGTCCGAATTCAGTTCGATAAAGATTCCAATTTCGCTTTGTTGATGTAATAAGGGATAAATCATAATTAATATTTACGAGGTTTTCATTGATTGTCGTAATTAAGTTATGAATGTAATTGTTGTGATAAGTGGCATAACTCATAATGCCAAACTTACTTTTGAGTTCGTTGATGTGTTCGACAAGTGTTTTCAAGTACGTATAAGTTGTGCTTTGAGGAACTTTTTGTAAATTGTAAGATGACCACTCTTTAGCTATATCATAGATAAAATCGCATTCTTGTGATTCAAGGAACTTAACCAAGCGATTTCTGGAACTTTTATTGCTGTTAAATTCTTCTTCAAATCTTTCGAGCTTTCTGCAAAAAATATGAACCGACAGGCAATGGCGACGTTCCTGCTCTAATAATTGATCATCCAGGAAAATCTCAGTATTTTTGTTACGACTGAAGATAGATATGGGGGCCATTTCCATTAGTTCTAACGCATTGAAATCATAAAATCTGCTCATTTATTTCGCCTGCATAGTAATTTTAATCACTAAAAGCTATTAAGCTTTTTCCTTTTTTAAACATACGAAAGCCTTTAGAAACACGATTTATACTAACGGGGCATCTAAATTCGTGATCTGTTCAATGTATTCAAAAGAGTATTGAACGCCTCATATGATATTTTCGCTCTGAAAGCGATTCCCCTAGCTTCATTAAGAGCCTTTCTTCCGGAAGCAGATTCAGGCGATTTAAGGTACTTTAAAAGTAACTTTTCAATCTCTATAGTTTTGTCATTCTGAAGTAACTGAGAGGCCATGATGGCTCCGAGCCTAAATTGAAGCTGAATATTCACTTCTTTGTGAAACTCCAGGTGCTGACGGTGGCGGTCAGCCAGCTGGCTTCCACGGACCCTGGCACGATACAAACGCATATAGTCGGCCATTTCGGCGGTATGGCGTTGACGATACCGGTTCTTGGCTGCATTGACTACATTGCGGTTATTCAATTTATACAACCGGTTTTCGCCAGCTACGCACTGGCGGCAGCGAGTCTTATGGCCATCCTTACTTTTACGGTCAATTCCGAAGTCTAACAAGCTCTTCAGAGTCTTGCATTTTCGGCACAGCTTACTTTCAACGAGTTCAGTCATGGGTATATTATGAATTGAAGTACTTCCCGAAAGTATACCCAACTCGACTATCCATTACAATTAAACGTTTTTGGGTTAACATAATCCACGTTATACGCACTTATAATGTTAGAACCATTTAGTAATGTCACTTTTTATCCAGATAGAAACGTCACCTTAGAGTAAGCTAAACTGAATGCAATTCTAAGGGACTCAACGGATGTTGGTGACCATGTCAGATAAAGAAATTCATCGCTTGCCAGTGATACAGGCTGTTTGTGAAAAGCGCCTACGCCGTCGCGATGCAGCGTCACAGCTTGGCATCTCAGAACGTCAGGCGCAACGGCTTATCAATCGTTACCGGGTTTCTGGTGCTGAAGGACTTGTCAGCCGCAAACGCGGTCAACCCAGCAACCGTCGGTTGACCGAATCTCTCAAACTACGCGTACTCACGCTAATACGTGAAAACTACAGCGACTTTGGACCCACACTGGCCGCAGAAAAACTCAGAGAGCGTCATGATATCCGGCTTTCAATCGAGACTGTCCGCAACTGGATGACGTCGGACGGACTCTGGGTTCCGCATGCTCGTCGCAAGTCACGGGTTTATCAACCTCGACATCGGCGTGATTGCCTGGGTGAACTTATCCAGATCGACGGCTCCCACCATGACTGGTTTGAAGGCCGTGCGCCAAAATGCTGCCTTCTGGTATTTATCGATGATGCCACCGGCCGCCTGATGCATTTGCGGTTCAGCGAGTCAGAAACAGCCTTTGACTACATGCTGGCAACCCGGGAATACATTGAGCAGCATGGGAAACCGGTATCGCTGTACAGTGACAAACACGCAATATTTCGCGTCAGTGGTCCGGAGAACCGCAATACCACCGTTACCCAGTTCGGACGTGTGCTCTATGACCTGGCAATCGAGCTTATATGTGCCAACAGCTCTGAAGCTAAAGGCCGCGTGGAACGTGCGAATCAGACGCTTCAGGATCGACTGATCAAAGAAATGCGTCTGGAAGGTATTACCGGCATTGAGGCTGCAAATGCCTGGCTTGCCACTTTCATTGCAGACTTTAACCGCCGATTCTCACGTCCGGCCAGGTTCCCGAAAGATTTGCATCGTCCGGTGCAGGAAAGCCCCGGTGAGTTAAGAGACATCTTTGCCTGGCATGATGTTCGTACCGTGTCGAAATCACTGACATTCCAGTACGATAAGATCCTTTATCTCATGGACCCAACAGAAGAAAATAGCCGTCTTGCCGGTGAAAAAATTAAAATACTGGACTATCCCGATGGCACCCTCGCCTTCCACTATGGACACCGGAGCCTTAAGTGCCAGGCATTTGATAAGCTGGCCTGTGTCGACCAGGGGCAGATTGTCGATAACAAACGTCTCGGGACTGTACTCAGACTGGCTCAGGTAAAACAGGATGAGCGGGAAAGCGAAGGCAAACGGGAACGAAGCAAAAAATCGCCCAGCCGTAAGGCTCAGGTGCGCGTCCAGGAACAGCTCCGGGCTATCAATCCCGTTCTGGCAGACCCGAGCTTGTTTGTGGCAAGTTCAAAGCGATAGAATCGACCATCAGTGCAGCAAAGTACCGGAACAGTGAGCCCCCAAAAGGATACTTGAGATGATTAAATTCCCGACTAAAAAGCGCGTTGATTTGTATAAAAATGCTGTCAGTTCTGAGCAATTACATCTGGATCTGGCTGCGGCTCAGGAGTTCATGTTCGATGCCTGGGAAACTGATGACCTGGACGTTGTGCTGAAACTCATCAGAAAAGCTATCAAGAAATCCCCGCTCTGTGCTGACGCATACTCATTCTACTGCGAGTTATCTCAAGAACCTCCTGAGTCAAAAATCGGGAATCTGGAGACGGCTTTGTACGCAGCCAGCATTGCTCTTGGCGAGGATTTTCAGGAGTTCGCAGGACGTTTCTGGGGATTTGTCGAAACACGTCCATATATGAGAGCAAAAGCAGCTTTGGCTGAGGCCTTATGGGAGTCAGGTAATTTTTATCCGGCTATGGCTCACTGCCGCGAAATGCTGAAGCTCAACCCGAACGATAACCAGGGGATTCGTCATTTATTAGCGAACTATTACCTTGAGCTTGAAATGGTGGATGATCTGGCCTTGCTACTGGACGATTATCCTGGGGATATGCGCCCGTTTCTTCAGTATACACGCGCCCTCCTCGCCTACCGGCAGTCATCCCCAGATGCCAATGATATCGCTAAAGCTGCGATTGATTCTAATAGACACATCCCCGGCTTGTTATCGAAGTGCAGATTACAGCCCAAGTCTAACAGTGGATATATTACGTTAGGTGAAATGGATGAAGCCATATATTACGTGAATAATAATTTAAAATCCTGGATTCGCACCCCTGGTGCAATTGAATGGATTGTCAATGGTATTTAATTTACGAAGGCCATTGCTTAGGCCTTCATCATTAATTTAATCACAAGCCATTTCTTGCTGTCTTTAATTCTAAAAGATTGACTTTATCTATCTTCCCTTCATGGATCATTATTGTTAATTTCGCTGGATGTTTAAATCGCATTTCGCTTATCCTAAAAGTCCAAAGCATTATCTTTAATAGATCTTGCTCATCGATAATTTTGTGGCCTTTTATTCTTGTAAGTCCAGACCCAAAGATTGGGACAGAAACACTTTTTTGAGCATAGACTCGATTAACCTTATCCCAAAAACTTATTAGAAAACCTAAATACTCAGGCATTGTGAGATGAGCTACATTGTGCTCGTCAAACTTAGATAGCGCAGTGAGTATGTAATCACCATAAACACAAATAGTGCCAATTTCAAATTTTTGCTTTTTACCTTCAATCCTTTCCTCATTTCTATCTTTTATCTCTTCGGCATCGAACCTATAGTTACTAATGTAATCATCCAACTCACTTACAGTACAAGATAAATGTTCGTTGATAAATTTACCATTGAGACTACTTCCGGCAATAATTCGCTCATCAACCTGAGTATCAAAATATTCATTGAAAGCGATCGCTTTCAAACCCTCCTGTTTGAAGATATCTCCTGTTTTAATGATAACAGTACTTTCCTCAATGGTTAGATTAATCTCCCTCAAGCTATTTGCTCTGTACCATAACCAAAGATAGGCGATAATAAGCACTGCAATGCAAGCTAAACCTGCCGCAATTTTTTGATTTGCAGGAATGTCGACAAAAATAACAACTGCACCGATAAAACCGAACAATAATGATGCATATCCCTTAAACTCATTGAAAACCTGCTTGTCACAGAGACTAACCTTAGACATTTAATATTCCTATATCTATGCAAAAACAAAGCGCCACAATCGGCGCTTAAGTTACATTATGCGCTATATCTATATACATCTGGAACAGTTTTGGTTTTCACCATAAACTTACTATCTGCCAGTGATTGTCTGATAAGAGCTTTATTCATTGGGATATGCAACGTGGGAACTAAATGCATTGAATCTCTGAATGCGGGAATCTTAGACCATAAATTTTGTATTTGCTGCTTTAAAATGTTGTTAACTAGCAAACTTTCTTTTGTGTCATAGTCAGGGTATATTACAATTACAGGAAGCCCCAAGGAATTAATACCGTAATCAATTTCTTCTCGTAGAGCGCGAGAATTTATAGTTCGATCACTCAGGAATAGAATAATATTCTTAGAATTCCGCAGACGCTGTCTGAGGCGAGGCATTAAAGTTTGCTCCCAGTTACTGCCATCACGAACGTTATAAGTTGTATCGTGTGAATTGGTAAAAGGGAAACCGGAGTCCGCTCCTTTCCACATTCTCAGTGTGTTGTAATAAACGAAGTCTTTCGTAGCATGAACTCCCAGAGCGCCCTCATGAAAAGGCTCAGCAACATAAAATGCACAGTAATTCCCACTCATTCCTGTAATCCTTCTTTGTTAGAAAAATCCCAAGGAAATTATACACCTCCTTACAAGTTGAACCGCAACCAAAACATGAGCTTTAAGTGCCCTTTCTATCTTGCAGAAAGAGGTGACATTTTAAAACTGCATTGGCATATAAATCAATGGGTTACGTTTTACTTCTTGGATTACGCACTGGCACGGGATTTGGGATTTGGGATTTCCATGATGATTTTCCTGTGGGCAACCTGCATTATCACCATCCAGGACATAGGACGGGCTTACCCCGTTCTTACCTAATCATTTTAGGTCCTTCGTTACTAGAAAAATTTTTTAAACTCATACAGATAGACCGCCATAGGTACCAGCGGAACTATCTGTACCATTACTGAACTAAAAATAGATGAAAAAACATGCAGCCAGTACCGTGACGCTAATAATTGAAAATAAGTTAACTACGATGGAAATAAAGCTTTTTTTCATCATGGTCAAGGTTTCGGCTGGTGTTTCATCGAGTGCTTTGCCAGATTTATGGTCATCATAAATACGCCTTGAAGTTACAAGCTTATCGTAATGTTTATTCACTTGCTTCATCAAGAGGTGAATGACTAAAATCATAAGGGCAATGTAGATATACTTATCTTTACTTAGTGCGTCAATTATTTGATGTGCCTGATTCTCGTGCATAAAAATATCTCCTTGTTTGATTAACTGTGAAGTAGATAAAATAGATACCCAAAAACAATAGTGGATAGTGCTAACACCACACAATTAGCAATGTACCAGATCAATGTTTGGAACTTAAGTCGCCGGATCATTTCAGGTTCTTCACCGCTTGAGAAAGATCCTCTACCTTCACTGACTAACTTATCAGCATTTTTAAAATGCTGATAAGTTGAACCAGCACGGAAAGTAAGCCATGCCATACCTAACATTATGAATCCAAATAAATAAAATGCTTTTTCTAAGTAAAAATCTACCGCTGATACAACATCCAGATTTTCCATTTGGTAATTCTCAATATTGTTGGTGAGTTAAAGATTTTTTTGTTGGCTAACTGTCTGAAAGCCCTAATTATGGTCATTACAATCCAACCAATTAACAGGTTCCCCAAGAAACCGTGTCAATGCTGCTTTAGCGTATTGTGGCTTAGTGTAATATCGAGGGAACCAGCCATCGAAATTTTGTGTTCCATTGCGGCGGTATTCAGGTTCGACAGACAGTCTACATCCCTGACCGTGAGGCGAAATGAAAAAGGTGAACCCGTCAATCGAATCAGAACTCAACCGGCTGCATGTCATTGGAAATCCTTCATGATTTAACTAACCAGGCATTGCACTGGTAATCTGATGCTCCACACTCCGCATTCGAGGATTTTGACGTACAAAGTCTCTGACGCCCGAGATGCAAGCTTTGATGATTATATCAAAGTGAGGCTGCGCCTCCGATACCAAATTTCCCGTATTATCCAGTAGCAATATGACCCCTAGCGATTTTACAAGCTGGTACTCAACTGTCGACCGGTCTAGGGCGATCTGGAGCATGTAAATAGTTTCCCCGGATACATTTCCGTCTATTCCAATCACGGTTGCCGTGCAAGCTGCCTGCTCCTCTGGGTAGTGAGGTGTATAATAGTCATACCAGTAATCGGACTTCACCGATTCTTTCCTCGATTGCAGGTTTTTAACAGGCCATTTCACCCAGACAGATGACATATTCTCTGAAACCAGTGAGTGCTGTAACGCGGTAAGGGGGTTATCAAATTCGCCCATGGACCATAAGGTCTCAAATTCTGCTTGAAAAGTAGATGGGTCTATTACAGCAATAAAATCGAACTGGTCCTTATTAATTTTAGACGCTCGCTCATCCATATAGAAAAGACCAAGTCTGTTCCCTTTATCACTTCTCCAGGTGGCCCCTGCTGGTTGATAGTCCGTATTTATAAATGGTCGAAGTTGCTGGTCTTTGTGCAGAAAGATAAACGATGGGGCCAGTGTTCTATTCGCGTTCTTAACTGGGTTAACATATAGGCGCTCACCTGCGCTGAGGAGTTCAATGATCGACTTTGAAATGACAACATCTACAGATGGCGTGCAGGGGTTAACGCCCTCCTCCACTTGATGTACTAAATCCCCATCCGGACCCGGAATAACGTCTCGCAGACACGTTGGGCAGCGCTGAGTTTGTCCGGGTAAAATTGGCCACGAAAGATGTCCATCGTTATTAAGCGCAATTTTCAATAAAGGATGTTGTCTTGTCATCGCGGTCACCCCCTGCTTTTCGTCTTTTGAGGTTTCTGGTTTTGCTGGCGCCACTCCCAGGGGGCAACGGGATTCGGATCTACCCAGAGGCCTTTAACTGCTTTCTGCGCTGAAGCTTCGAATTTCAGATAGTTTGGGACGATGGCATTACCGTCAAACCGGTATACCCATGCATAGCCACTGTCTACCATTGAGGCGTTTATGTCATAACCATCAAGCCAAATGGTTCCCAGCATCCTGCCGTAAATATCAGGTCCGTGGTCTATTACCGTAATATTCTGTGCAGCAATCGCGGAGCTCAACGCTTGTTTAGCCTTTTGTCCAAAGGCCTGCTTACTTTCGGGGGCATCAATACCGTACAAGCGGATTTTGATGTTTGTATTCTGACCATCGAGCGCGGTGATTGTGTCCCCGTCGATAATTTTTACCACTTTCGCTTCAAATGATGATTGGGTAGCAAGAGTTGCCACCGGGAAAAGGACGATTAATGTCGGCAAAAGTAACTTTTTCAAAAGAGTCATACGTTCTCCCTGAATTAGATGGTTCGTAGTAACAAATAAGTCGTGTGATTTGACGCGCTTATTGTACCAATTAGAAACTCGGCGATTTTCTGTTAACGGAGGCAATTTGAGTGGATAAAAATTTTAATACAGGAGATGAAAATAAAGGCCTTTAACAAAAAATTGAATTTTCACCGCGTGGTAGTCTGAGAACCTAAATTAATCACATTTCACGGAGTAAGGATGTACAACGATAGAACTGAGCCTGCAATAACAGCATTGCTTAATGATGAGACACCTTCCTCTATCCATAAATTACTGGTGCAGGTTGCAAGCATCTACGACGTGAAGGATTTGGCTGAGCAACTTAATGCTGCAACCGGCAGCGAATGGTCGAGGGGAACGCTTATTCGCCAGATTAAAGGTGCAGTTAATGAATGCCAAATCACCCAGGAAGGATATCGTTATCTTCGAACGTTGCTCCCCTCTCGGCCAGCGGACTATGACCAGAAGTTTTTCCGATTTATTGACTTGTTTGCTGGGATCGGTGGCCTCCGGAGTGGTTTTGACGCCATCGGCGGAAAATGTGTGTTCACCAGTGAGTGGAATCAGTTCTCCCGACGGACTTACAGTGCAAACTGGTACTGTGACGAGACTGAGCACCATTTCAACTCAGATATCCGGGACATTACACTCAGTAATCTTCCCGATGTTTCGGATGACCAGGCCTATGCTTCTATCGATGCATCCATCCCAGACCATGATGTTTTGCTCGCAGGTTTCCCATGCCAGCCGTTCAGTATTGCCGGTGTCAGCAAAAAGAACTCCCTTGGCCGAAAGCACGGCTTTGAATGCGACACCCAGGGGACCCTTTTTTTTGATGTTGCCCGGATCATCCGAGCCAAACAGCCTGCCATTTTCGTTCTGGAGAACGTAAAAAATCTGAAGAGTCACGATAAAGGCAATACGTTCCGCATCATCATGAATGCGCTTGATGAGCTCGGCTACGATGTTGCCGACTCCGATGCTCACGGAGCAAAGGACCCCAAAATAATTGACGGTAAGAACTTCAGACCTCAGCACCGGGAACGTATCGTGCTGGTCGGTTTCCGCCGTGATCTGAAACTCAATGATGGCTTTTCGCTAAGTGGTGTATCCGCTCTTTATCCTTCACGACGGCCAACCCTTAGGGAGCTGCTGGACGCTGAGGTCGATAGCCGTTACATCCTTTCTCCAAAGCTCTGGGAATACCTTTATAACTACGCTAAAAAGCACCAGGCAAAAGGCAATGGATTTGGCTATGGTTTGGTAGATTCATCAATAGAAACAGTGGTTTGCAGAACACTCAGCGCACGCTATTATCGGGATGGATCTGAAATTTTATTAGACCGGGGATGGGATTTTAGCATAGGCGAAAAGCACTTTAATGATCCTGTCAATTTGGCAAGGCGCCCACGCCGTTTAACCCCGCGAGAATGTGCCCGCCTTATGGGGTTCGAGCAACCGGGAAAAGTTACTTTTCGCATTCCAGTCTCTGATACGCAGGCCTATCGCCAGTTCGGGAATTCGGTCATCGTCGACGTATTTGCGGCCGTGGCCAGTTTGCTTCGGAGCCGTATTGAGACTGCCGTTTCGGCTCGGCTCAAGGGAGAGTTTGAAGCGGCATCATAGTCATTCTTCTGTGTGATTTAACAGGGTAACGTAATGGTTTAATTCACAAAATATTAACATTCACGCAGATAAAACCTGGGCAGGAAGAGTAAGCCTGCTTCAGTTATCGCCTTCATCAGGAGGTACTGATGACGTATTTTGATTCAGCTGAAGATCTTACTATTACAAAACAAAGGGCTCTCCAGGAGCTTGCTAAACATGGCGTTGAGGCCAGCGACATCAACGTGTTTTTTTCCGAGTTGGGTGAGAAGGAAGAGTACAACGCGCAGGATGTATTGAGATGGCTGGGCTATTAGTCTTTTAAATTTCAGGAGGTCCCATGGGCCAGAAGTTTGCAGTATTTATTGCTTACGATGACGAACCAAACACGAAACGATACTCGGCTGAATTTCAGACGCAGAACGAGTATGTAAAGGGATGGCAGTCGGCCCTAAAGAAAGCACACCACACGTCCGGGCAGAAATCTGTGATCACCTGCGGATGCCGGGGCAAAGGCGCAAAGCGTCTGTACGTCCGGTCGCTACCAAACAGTGATACCTTCATATTGATTAAGGCTGCAAATACCGGCACTGAGCATGATCCATCGTGCGTGTTTTTCGACCTTGATGCCAGGCATACGGGGTTAAAGGGTTATGCCAGCAATGTTGTACGCATCAACAATGAGGGGACCATGTCAATACGCCTCGGAATAGGCATGACGGAGAAAGATCCGCCGGAAAAGTCAGAGGTTCCTACCCCGCCCCAAAACCAGCGACCTGAAGGTGGACAGGCTTCAATGACCCTGTCCGGACTTCTGAGTCTGTTGTGGACTGAAGCCGGTCTTAATGTCTGGTATCCGAATATGGCCGGGAAGCGAAATGATTCGCTGGTTCGCTACCGGATGTTGGACGCCGCAAAGCAGGTCAAATCAGGTAGAGCGTGTATTGGCGACCATCTCTTTATCGGGGTGGCGGACTCTAAAAGCAAAGTGGCCAGTGAGCAGGTTAAGCTGTTGTCGTCCGCAGAACTGAGCGACAAGCGACTGCTGCTGCTATCAGTACTGCCGCGCTATGACGCAGAAAAGCATGAGAAGCCACTGAAGTTTCTTCCTATGCGTAACTTCGGCGGTATGCCCCTTACCTTCTTTAACTCAGACGGGCACTGGGATAGCGTGAAGCGGCGATTCCCACTGGAATATGCAGCCTGGAAAAATGGTGGCAAAGTTGTTGTTTTTGCACTTACCTCTCCCGTATCTGTGACCACTAGAGGTCTCTCTGCACGAGCTCATCAGATAGTGCTTATGCTGGTGAGTGATAACTGGATACCTCTGGACTCCTCATACGAAGCGATTGTATCCCGTAAACTGGATGCCGAACACCGGCACTATGTTAAGCCTATGCGGTATGACGCAAGTGCGAGCGATGTATTCCCCGATTTTTATTTACTTGATACCCGGAGTGATAAGCCGTTCCCGATGGAGGTTTTCGGAATGTCGACACCAGCCTATCTTGCGCGAAAGGAACTTAAGAAGGCGTATTACAACCAGGAATATGGGGCCTATGGATGGTGGCACTGGGATGCTACGGAGAAGACGGAATCCCAGGATCTCCCTCATTTCCCTGAAGCTAAAAAATACAATTCACCCGAATCACAACCTTAAAATGGGGTTAAAAATGGCGTACATACTTTCGATGAGTGAACAGGTTAAACTGAAAGCGTTTTTGGCGGCAGTACTCGATGACTATAAGCTGGGAGCTATTTCGCAGCAGCAAGCTGTTGGCGGGATCACTAGCCTGGTTGATGCTCTTGAGATCAGTGACTCGGGGAAAATCAGCCAAATGCTATCGGAAGGACGTAAACTCCTCCGGACGGGATAAAGAGCCTACGGGCGCCAGGAATTTAAGTTTATAGCAAATTCCTGGCGGGAGCAGTTATGTCGTCTTTTTGTTTCGCGGTTTTGATGCCCCTGGGGATTTAGGTTTGATAGCAACTACGCCGGTCATAGCTTCGGTAAGCTGCTTGATTGTTCCTCGTAAAGACTCTGCAATGGTCTTTTCCGCATTGAGTGTCGCTTCCATGGACATCATCTGATTCCTGAGCTGCTGAAGCTCTTCTGTCAGATCTGTTTGGACCTTTTTGGACACCAGGTTCTCATCAGCTAAGCGTTGTGCTTCAGCTCGTAGTTGTTCATTCGTCCCTTTAGCTGTTGAGAGCTCCGACCGGACGAGCGTCAGGGCCGTGTCCTTTTCGGCTAAAGATGAGCTCAATTCAGAGGCATGGGATTGTGATGAAGAAAGGTCCTGTTCAAGCTGACTGACACTGGACTTTAAATCAGACACGGTCCGTTGTAAGTTTTCATTCTGGCTGTTGAGGGCGGTCAGCTCTACCTGCTGCGCTTTATTTTCATCATTAAGCTGCTTCTGATACTCCTGCTGCGAGGCCAGTTCCTGTTTGCGCTCACTCAGTTGCTGGTTCAGTGTCCCTACTGTCTGCTGTAAAAGCTGGATCTCGTTTTGGGCATGCTGTAATTCACTTTGAGTTCCTGCCAGAGTTTCTTCTGCTTCCTGAAGTGAATCTTCTAATTTACTGGAGAGTTCACGCTGCTGCTCCAGCAGGTTAATCAGGTTAACTTTTTCGTTATTCAGGACTGTAGCCTGTTCTTTCGACTGTGACAGTTCTTCCAGAATTTCAGCATTCCGGTGCCGTAACTGAGTAATTTCTGCCTTCGCAATTTTCACGCTATCACTCTGGATAGCCGTATAGCTTAAGCGGAAGTACCAGGTGATAAACGCAGTAAAATCACTGAATGCATCTTTAATCTGGTCAGGGATTTCAATCGCGCGTGCTTCTTCGGGCACCTCGTCCACGTATTGCTTGTAGGCCGCCAGCATCTCCTGAGCCCGGGCAAAAGACCCCCCCATTTTATCCCGCAGCCAGTGGGCTTTGAAAAACTGGTCGAGGTTTTCGGTGCTGATGCTCTTATCGAGGCAGATTTGTTCAATCTCGGTGAAATATTTAACCTTAGCTATTGACGAGTAAGGGGAATTCTTCAGTAACTCGGGGCTTAGAGGGGGCGTTTTTGGAGTATCTTCACTTAAACTGGACGCTGTCTGTTCATCCCCGTTCATCAAATTTACATTGTCAGTCATCATTCTTATCCTTTGGCCGGGATCTGGTTGGCAAAATAAATGCTAATCAGGTCATTCAGTGCGTTATGCAGGCTTTCACACTCAACTGAGATATGGACGTTACCATTTTCGAACAATCGGCACTTCCAGCCCTTCGGGTCGGTAATGTCACCCGTAAAATCGGTTTTCCGTAAGACAGCAAGCCGATCGTACATGTTCATTCCACTGCCGACAGGCGGTGTTGCTGCATTGGAGCAGATGCAAACGATATTCTCAAAGTCGTTTAAATAGAAGAGATTATCCTGAGAAAAGCCATTATATCTCATCATGTTCGAGTCGGGAAAAATGCCGCGTAGTACCAGTTTTTTTGGCATCACAAATTGCTGGGCATTAGTTTTATACCGGCGATCAAGCTGGCATAGCAGATCAACAAACCCTTCAGCAAGTGTAATGCTGCGCATGGCAACTGCCTGGCGCAATGTACTGCGGATTACGGTTAACGACGCAATTGGCGGAGCGTTCCGGAGAGACTCACGGAACTCTGCCCGCTGGTTGTGATTCCAGAATCGGTCAATACCCGTTTCTTCAAAAAGATTGTTCCATGTCTTACGGTCTATTTGCTGTCGCCCTTCCTCGATGCTTGCGGCCAGGGACGCAGGAAGGCCAAAAGCATTAGGGGCCATAATTTTGCTGTTAAACAGTGAAAACCCGCAAATTGCTGAGGCTTCGGCAATCAGCGTCATGCCGTCCAGAAATTTTTGCATAGCGGCATCACGACTACTGGCGAGTTGTTCGGTACGGGTACTCAACTTCAGTTCCGGCTGCGAATTCATGCTCATTTCACGATCCTTTTCCCACTGTTTTGGCTGAGAGATTTTCACTGGCCTATCCACCTCTCTCGTTAAAAAAATTCTCGTAGCGTCATATATAGTGAAGCCTTTACTAGTGACTAATGATGAAAAAGATTAGCACACAGATGTCGGGTGACCAACAACCCGCAACCCGTTAAGTGGCGATCGCATCCCCTGAATGCACAACCATTGCGCTACATGACTGATTAATAAGGGTTTTAGCCGCAATTACACTATGGGGGGTGCTATTTGAACGATGGGATTTACCGATAATTAAATCCCATAGTACATAAAGTGAGCTAAAAAAGGCCAATAAGCGTGACACCGTCACCTCGCGAGGTTTTTTTGTGGTAACTAGTTATTAGTAAAGGCATGACTAAATGTATAATGGGATAGTTGTTCGGGCCTCCTCTTTGGTCGTTATCACGGATGAGGGGCTGTTACGACTGATAGACAGTGATTGCACACATTGGGCTAAGGGCAACAAAATGACGGCGTCGCGAATTACACACCTAATAACGTCCTGTACCAAAGGTAAGCACTTCCAGTGCGGCTCCCGTGCGGAACTGAGCATCCGGGCCGGAGAGACACCTGAAGAGGCTATGGCCAGTTGGGCAGCGACCATAAGACGGTCGCAAAGTGCATCACCGGTACCCGCCCTATCGCTCTATACTGGGAATCACTGGTCAACGGCAAAAGAGATTTTACGGACGACGGAAAACCTGGAGTTGTGGGTGATCTCTGCCGGGTTGGGTTTTTTGAATAGTCGGGACCTCGTCGACGTATATGAAGCCACCTTTCATAATTTACCGTTCAGTCACCGCCATTGGTGGCGGGAATTAACAAATACATTCGGGAAGGAAAGATCGGAGAATTCCATAGGGACGTTAATGGAAGCCAGGCCTACTGATGATTACGTGATCGCTGCCTCCCCAGTTTATATCGCTGCGGTTGAGGACGATATCCTGGCAGGAGTAGGTAAACTAAATAATCCCATTGCCCAGTTGACCGTTGTAACATCTGGGGCATATTCTGGGGGGCTGGAACCCTATTTAATTCGTAGTGAATCCCGCATGATGCCGGAACTTTCAAGCAACATGGTATGTCTCAACATCAAACTCGCGCAATATATCATTAGTAGTCAACGCATTTAGTCTATGGCTGAAATAGATAAAACAGAGGGTTTTAGAATTGAAAGCGATTATCCATGTTAATTCGACAAATGACAGTATTACTATCCAGCTATGCGGAGTTGGCGCTACTGAGGTACAGGCCAGAGAGAAAGCATTTGGCAACGTAAATCGCGTTGTTAATGTCTCCAGTCAGCAGTATCAGGGCGGACAGTGTGTCACAGCATCTCAAGAATTTATAGATGCCTACAATGTAGAACCTGTTTGGGACTCACGATTTGATGAGACTGGTAAGGTTGTAAATAGCCTTAATGAAGACTCACATCAGTTTATTGTTGATTTTTTGGAAAGTCTGTTTATTGATGAAAATGGCGAACTGAATTGCCGTGTGAAATCTGTACAGAATGAAACTTCTGATAAAAAAAGATTAGTAAATGAGTCTTCGGCATTTAGACATGCTATGGATATCCACTATAAATATGCTTCAGCGATCAAACCTGATACTAGTCATTAACTCTCTTCCGCCTCGTTTTGTATCTCTTACTTCATAAAGGGGTTTGAGGGCCAATGGAACGAAAACGTACGCTAAGAAGGTAATTCATTGTTTAAATTAAAATTTAATTCTCTCAGTTCCCCCTTCAAAATATCCTCCGGTAGCGTGAACGTATAATGCCCCAGCATATTGATATGCCCGTGCATCAGTGGGGATAACCGGACGATATCTTCACCCCCGGTTTCTTCTCCATTCCTGCGCATCCAGCTCAGGGCTTCCTGCATATAAAGTGTGTTCCACAGTACCACTGCGTTAGTGACGAGGCCCAGTGCACCCAGTTGATCTTCCTGACCTTCACGATAGCGCTTTCTGATCTCACCGCGCTGCCCGTAGCAGATCGCCCTCGCCACAGCATGGCGGCCTTCTCCCCGGTTTAGCTGCGTCAGGATCCGCCGACGATAATCTTCATCATCAATATAATTTAGAAGGTACAGCGTCTTGTTGACGCGCCCCACTTCCATGATCGCCTGTGCCAACCCTGATGGGCGCGAGCTTTTCAGCAAGGGGTCGTCTCAGAATTCGGAAAATAAAGCACGCTAAGGCGTAGTCACCCCGTGACTCCCCCGCGCCGATGCAGCGAGCTTCGTTCCGTCTTGCAGTGACGCAATCAGCGGGCAGGAAACGTTCCCTTTCCGCGCATGGCAGGCGCACACCAGTTCAGACAGCACGGCCTCCATGCGTGCCAAGTCGGCCATCTTCTCGCGCACATCCTTGAGCTTGTGCTCGGCCAGGCCGCTGGCTTCCTCGCAATGGGTGCCATCCTCCAGCCGCAGTAGCTCGGCGATTTCGTCCAGGCTAAAGCCCAGCCGCTGGGCCGATTTCACGAACCGCACTCGTGTTACATCCGCCTCGCCATAGCGGCGAATGCTGCCATAGGGCTTGTCTGGCTCCGGCAGCAGGCCCTTGCGCTGGTAGAACCGGATGGTCTCCACATTGACCCCGGCCGCCTTGGCAAAAACGCCAATGGTCAGATTCTCAAAATTAATTTGCATATCGCTTGACTCCGTACATAACTACGGAAGTAAGCTTAAGCTATCCAAACCAAATTTGAAAGGACAAGCGTATGTCTGAACCACAAAAGTCTGAACCACAAAAGTCTGAACCACAAAAGTCTGAACCACAAAACGGGCGCGGCGCGCTCTTCGCCGGTGGGCTGGCCGCCATTCTTGCGTCGGCCTGCTGCCTGGGGCCGCTGGTTTTGATCGCCTTGGGGTTCAGCGGGGCATGGATCGGCAACCTGACGGTGCTGGAACCCTATCGCCCGATCTTCATCGGCGCAGCGCTGGTCGCGCTGTTTTTCGCCTGGCGGCGCATCTACCGCCCGGCGCAAGCCTGCAAACCGGGTGAGGTCTGCGCGATTCCCCAAGTGCGAGCTACTTACAAGCTCATTTTCTGGATCGTGGCCGCGCTGGTCCTGGTCTCGCTCGGATTTCCCTACGTCATGCCATTTTTCTATTAATCACAGGAGTTCATCATGAAAAAACTGTTTGCCGCCCTCGCCCTCGCTGCCGTTGTTGCCCCCGTGTGGGCCGCCACCCAGACCGTCACGCTGTCCGTGCCTGGCATGACCTGCGCCTCTTGCCCGATCACTGTCAAGCACGCGCTTTCCAAGGTTGAGGGCGTGAGCAAGACCGACGTAAGTTTCGACAAGCGCCAGGCCGTCGTCACCTTCGACGATGCCAAGACCAACGTCCAGAAGTTGACCAAGGCGACCGAGGACGCGGGCTATCCGTCCAGCCTCAAACGCTGATCCGTTAACCGAACTCGGGAGCGACACATGGGACTCATCACGCGCATCGCTGGCAAAACCGGCGCGCTCGGCAGCGTCGTTTCCGCGATGGGCTGCGCCGCCTGTTTTCCTGCCATCGCCAGCTTTGGCGCGGCCATCGGACTGGGCTTCTTGAGCCAGTACGAGGGGCTATTCATTGGCATCCTGCTGCCGATGTTCGCCGGCATCGCGTTACTCGCCAATGCTATCGCTTGGCTCAATCATCGACAGTGGCGACGCACGGCGCTCGGCACGATAGGCCCGATCTTGGTGCTGGCAGCGGTGTTTTTAATGCGGGCTTACGGCTGGCAGAGCGGTGGACTGCTCTATGTCGGCCTGGCCTTGATGGTTGGGGTGTCGGTCTGGGATTTCATCTCGCCAGCACATCGCCGCTGCGGGCCGGACAGCTGTGAATTGCCAGAACAACGTGGCTGACGGCAACAGCCGTAGCCACCACAGAAAAGGAAAAATACATGACCACCCTGAAAATCACCGGGATGACCTGCGACTCGTGCGCGGCTCACGTCAAGGAAGCCTTGGAGAAAGTGCCCGGCGTGCAATCGGCGCTGGTGTCCTATCCGAAGGGCACAGCGCAACTCGCCATTGAGGCGGGCACGTCATCGGATGCGCTGACTACCGCCGTGGCCGGACTGGGCTACGAGGCAACGCTTGCCGATGCGCCACCGACGGACAACCGCGCCGGCCTGCTCGACAAGATGCGCGGCTGGATAGGGGCCGCTGATAAGCCCAGTGGCAACGAACGCCCGTTGCAGGTCGTCGTCATTGGTAGCGGTGGAGCCGCGATGGCGGCAGCACTGAAGGCCGTCGAGCAAGGCGCGCAGGTCACGCTGATTGAGCGCGGCACCATCGGCGGCACCTGCGTCAACGTCGGTTGTGTGCCGTCCAAGATCATGATCCGCGCCGCCCACATCGCCCATCTGCGCCGGGAAAGCCCATTCGACGGCGGCATGCCACCCACACCGCCGACGATCTTGCGCGAGCGGCTGCTGGCCCAGCAGCAGGCCCGTGTCGAAGAACTCCGTCATGCCAAGTACGAAGGCATCCTGGACGGCAATTCAGCCATCACCGTTCTGCACGGTGAAGCGCGTTTCAAGGACGACCAGAGCCTTATCGTTAGTTTGAACGAGGGTGGCGAGCGCGTCGTGATGTTCGACCGCTGCCTGGTCGCCACGGGTGCCAGCCCGGCGGTCCCGCCGATTCCGGGCTTGAAAGAGTCACCCTACTGGACTTCCACCGAGGCCCTGGCGAGCGACACCATTCCCGAACGCCTTGCCGTAATCGGCTCGTCGGTGGTGGCGCTGGAGCTGGCGCAAGCCTTTGCCCGGCTGGGCAGCAAGGTCACGGCCCTGGCGCGCAATACCTTGTTCTTCCGTGAAGACCCGGCCATCGGCGAGGCGGTGACAGCCGCTTTCCGTGCCGAGGGCATCGAGGTGCTGGAGCACACGCAAGCCAGCCAGGTCGCCCATATGGACGGTGAATTCGTGCTGACCACCACGCACGGTGAATTGCGCGCCGACAAGCTGCTGGTCGCCACCGGCCGGACACCGAACACGCGCAGCCTGGCATTGGAAGCGGCGGGGGTAGCCGTCAATGCGCAGGGGGCCATCGTCATCGACAAGGGCATGCGCACCAGTAGCCCGAACATCTACGCGGCCGGCGACTGCACCGACCAGCCGCAGTTCGTCTATGTGGCGGCAGCGGCCGGCACTCGTGCGGCGATCAACATGACTGGCGGCGATGCGGCCCTGGACCTGACCGCAATGCCGGCCGTGGTGTTCACCGACCCGCAGGTCGCCACCGTGGGCTACAGCGAGGCGGAAGCACATCACGACGGGATCGAGACCGACAGTCGCCTGCTAACACTGGATAACGTGCCGCGTGCGCTTGCCAACTTCGACACACGCGGCTTCATCAAGCTGGTCATCGAGGAAGGTAGCGGACGGCTCATCGGCGTGCAAGCGGTGGCCCCGGAAGCGGGTGAACTGATCCAGACGGCGGTGCTCGCCATTCGCAACCGTATGACCGTGCAGGAACTGGCCGACCAATTGTTCCCCTACCTGACCATGGTCGAAGGGCTGAAGCTCGCGGCGCAGACCTTCAGCAAGGACGTGAAGCAGCTTTCGTGCTGCGCCGGATGAGGAAAAGGAGGTGTTCAATGAGCGCCTACACAGTGTCCCGGCTGGCCCTTGATGCCGGGGTGAGCGTGCATATCGTGCGCGACTACCTGCTGCGCGGATTGCTACGGCCGGTCGCGTACACCACGGGCGGCTACGGCTTGTTCGATGACACCGCGTTGCAACGGCTGCGCTTTGTACGGGCTGCCTTCGAAGCGGGTATCGGCCTGGACGCACTGGCGCGGCTGTGCCGGGCGCTGGATGCTGCGGACGGTGACGGTGCGTCTGCGCAGCTTGCCGTGTTGCGGCAACTCGTCGAGCGTCGGCGCGAGGCCCTGGCCAGCCTCGAAATGCAACTGGCCGCCATGCCAACCGAACCGGCACAGCACGCGGAGAGTCTGCCATGAACAGCCCAGAGCACTTGCCGTCTGAGACGCACAAACCGATCACCGGCTACTTGTGGGGCGCGCTGGCCGTGCTCACCTGTCCCTGCCATTTGCCGATTCTCGCCATTGTGCTAGCCGGCACGACGGCCGGCGCGTTCATCGGGGAGCACTGGGGTATTGCAGCCCTCACGCTGACCGGCTTGTTTGTCCTGTCTGTGACGCGGCTGCTGCGGGCCTTCAAGGGAAGATCATGACCGCTTCCCAGCCAGCCGAGAGTGGGCAGCTTTGAGCTTCGCTACCAATCTGGAGGAGTACCACCATGAACGCAAACGCCCCGAACACTGCCAGTTGCACCACCTGCTGCGTATGCTGCAAAGAAATTCCGCTCGATGCCGCCTTCACCCCGGAAGGCGCGGAATACGTCGAACATTTCTGCGGGCTGGATTGCTATGAACGCTTCCAGGCACGCGCCAAGGCCGCGACAGAATCTGACATTGCGCCTGTCCCTGGCGGTTCGCAGCCGTCAGATTGAGGCATACCCTAACTTGATGTCAGATGCCATGTGTCATTTTCAGAAGACGACTGCACCAGTTGATTGGGCGTAATGGCTGTTGTGCAGCCAGCTCCTGACAGTTCAATATCAGAAGTGATCTGCACCAATCTCGACTATGCTCAATACTCGTGTGCAC
>NZ_PQJY01000014.1:0-83484 GCF_002920195.1 Leclercia sp. LSNIH8
TAGTAAACCGGGGCAATAAACCGGTAGTTACAGAAGTATTCGGTGGAGCGGTAGTTCAGTCGGTTAGAATACCTGCCTGTCACGCAGGGGGTCGCGGGTTCGAGTCCCGTCCGTTCCGCCACTTATTTAAACTAAGCCTGCTAATGTAGCAGGCTTAGTAGTAAGAAATTTAGGGGCGTAGCTCAGTTGGTAGAGCACCGGTCTCCAAAACCGGGTGTCGCGAGTTCGAGTCTCTCCGCCCCTGCCATATAAAGAATCCTTTGCTTCGGCGAAGGATTTTTTTTGCCTGTAATATTTCAACTTTCCCGCTCTTTAAGCCTTTAATTGCGTCCCTGCAATAGGCAGTTTTACTCCATCACATTGATTTTAAGTAGATCTTTGATCTGCCCCTGTTTGTCACTGTTCTGAAGCCAGATAGCGTACAGCGGCCTCTGGAGCAGGACTGAATCGGTGACCGCATACAGGCCTGGTTTATTACTGGCCCAGCGTTGTGGCAGCCAGGTACAACCTTTAAGCGCTGCGAGTTGTTGGCAGGCTATTTCAGCAGAACTGGTTGTCAGGATTGGAACATCGTCCGCTGCAATCAACCCCGCCTCATGGGGCTGGAAATCGGGGCCCCATTCAAGGCGCAGATAATTCAGGTCGCTTTTCAGAGCGGAAGGTTCGGCCGCATAGAGTCCCAGACTGAACTGCCCGAGAACCTGGCTGCTGAATTCATCCATTTTCGGTGCTTCGGTAGTGATCAGAAGATCCAGTTGTCTTTCATGCAGTTGCTTAACCAGCGACTGCCGTTGCGCAATACGCGCCTCAAACTGCAGATGCCCGTGAGAGCGATATAGCCGACTGAGCCACGGGCTAAGCATGCACTCCCATAGCGAGGCGCTGGCACCGATAGAGAACTCATTATGCTTTGAGGTATGGGCAACCTCTTTACGTGCCGCCTGCCAGGTGTTCATGAGCGTTTCGGCATACGGTAGAAGTTTCTCTCCCGCTGGCGTTAAGCGGATGTTGTTGCGATGGCGGGTGAAAAGGTTTACACCGAGCTGATTTTCAAGCTGTCGAATACGAAAGCTCACTGCCGACTGCGTCAGATAAAGCGCTTCTGCGGCGCGCCCAAAGTGGCGAGTTCTGCTCACTTCGAGAAAAGTTTTTAGCAATTCCGTATCCACGCGATTCTCCGCAAAATTATTTGTCGTTATGATTTAAATGTTTTGTTTGACGCTCTGTCAAGCGTAACTAATACTCCGCGCCATAAATAGCTCGGCCAAAGATATAGGAGCGTGTAGGATGGCGGAAAGCTTTACGACGACTAATCGTTTTTTCGACAACAAAAATTATCCACGCGGATTTTCTCGCCATGGTGATTTCACCATCAAAGAGGCACAACTGCTTGAGCGCCATGGTTATGCCTTCAATGAACTGGATTTGGGAAAACGTGAACCCTCCACTGAAGACGAAAAATCATTTGTTGCCGTCTGCCGTGGCGAGCGTGAGCCAGTAACGGAAGCGGAGCGCGTATGGATCAAATATTTGGCGCGTATCAAGCGTCCAAAGCGTTTCCATACTTTGTCTGGTGGTAAACCACAGATGGAAGGTGCGGAAGACTACACCGATTCAGACGATTAATAAAAAGGGGCTACGGCCCCTTTTTTTATGCCAGCATCTTTTGCAGGTGTAACAGCAGGCGGTCAATAGCGCGATAGCTCAGCGCTTCCTGTAGATGCCTGCGTTCAATATTTTCACACTCCTCCAGATCGGCAATAGTACGGGCAACTTTTAACAACCGCTGCCACGCACGTACTGACAGACCAAAGTGGGTAAGTGTCTCCTCCAGCCACAGCGCGTCGTCTGCCGCTAGCCGGCAAAAGGTGCGGATCTCTGCGTTATCCAGATGCGCGTTACGTTTCTTCTGCCTCGCAAGCTGTCTCTGCTGCGCGGCAATCACTCGGTTTCGCACGGTGAGGCTTGATTCCCCCGTTTTATGCGCGTGGCTTAGCAAGCCTGGCGGCGGTAGGGGGATCTCGAGCGATAGATCGAAGCGATCGAGGAATGGCCCGGACAAGCGACCCAAATAGCGCAGCGTCTGCTCGGGCGAGCAGCGATTATGATTGCCTTGATAGTGCCCCGTTGGGCTGGGGTTCATGGCGGCGATAAGCTGGAAGCGTGCCGGATAACTGATCTTGGCGCGGGTGCGGGAGATATTAATTTGTCCGGATTCGATGGGCTCGCGTAAGGCATCCAGTACGCGACGCTCAAACTCGGGCAATTCGTCCAGGAACAGGATGCCATTATGTGCCAGTGAGATCTCTCCCGGCGCAGGAATTGCGCCTCCACCCACCATGGCTACCAGCGAGGCACTATGATGCGGAGCCCGGAAAGGACGCTGACGCCATTGCTTATACATTGATGTGGCGCTGACCAGGCTTACGATAGCCGCGCTTTCCAGCGCCTCATGATTGCTGAGTGGCGGCAGCAGAGTGTTGAGCCGACTCGCGAGCATGGTTTTGCCGGTGCCGGGTGGGCCAATGAGCAACAGGTTATGCGCACCGGCTGCGGTGATCTCCAGCGCCCTCTTACCCTGTTCCTGACCGATGATATCGCTGATGTCACACTCGTTATGTTCGGCAACAAACGGCTCCCCAACGGGCGCGGCCAGCTCATGACGTCCCTCAAGAAAAGCGCATACCTCCTGCAGATGTTCAGCAACCAGGCAGCCTTTTTCTTCAATAAGGCTGACTTCTGCAGCATTATCTCTGGCGACGATAATCTCTCTACCAGCGCGTATAGCCGCCAGAGCGCCAGATATCGCGCCAGGAACCCCTCTTAACGCGCCTGTAAGCGCCAGCTCACCGACAAACTCATATGCGCTTATCCTGGAGGAGGAGAGCTGCTCAGAGGCGACGAGAAGCGCGATGGCGATAGGTAAATCGTATCGTCCGCCTTCCTTGGGGAGATCGGCTGGGGCCAGATTGATGGTGATCTTTTTGGCCGGGAAGGTATAACCACTATTGATGATCGCGCTGCGTACCCGGTCTCTGGCCTCCTTGACGGTGGTTTCGGGCAGGCCGACCAGCGTCAGGCCAGGCAGGCCATTACTGAGATGAACTTCGACGCAAATAAGCGGTGCTTCAACGCCTAATGCAGCGCGGGTATAGACAACCGACAATGACATAAATCGCCTCCTTGTCGTGCCACTATGTCATCTGTCTGACGCGATTTTTACCGTCATTTCGCGTTTTTACGCGGCCTGTTCCTGATTATTTTCCTTGAATTGCAATGTTTTCATCATCATGGAAGCCTGCTCGCAAAAGGGTAATAAGCTTGTCTTCTCACAGCGATTGCCCAGGAAAAAATGAAAATAATTCATTTTCTATTTTTGTCATAAAAAACAATGATTTTTATCTGAACTATTAGCGTAATAATCAAATGAATTATAAAAAAATGTTGTGTTTAATTCGATATCTGTGATAACTCTTTAGGTATTCCTTCGAACAAGATGCAAAAAGAACAGCAAATGACAGCCCTTCTACGAGTGATTAGCCTGGTCGTGATTAGCGTGGTGGTGATTATTATCCCACCGTGCGGGGCTGCACTTGGACGAGGAAAGGCTTAATAATCAAGCCTTAACGAACTAAGACCCCCGCACCGAAAGGTCCGGGGGTTTTTTTATGACCTTAAAACATAAGCGAGGAGCAGATGATGAGTAATAGCATAATATTCTGTTTCTCCCGATTTACGACGGGGAACTAACTATGAATGGCGCACAATGGGTAGTACATGCGTTGCGGGCGCAGGGAGTCGAGACAGTATTCGGTTACCCGGGTGGTGCAATTATGCCGATTTACGATGCTCTGTATGACGGCGGCGTGGAACATCTGTTGTGCCGACACGAGCAGGGCGCAGCAATGGCGGCCATCGGTTATGCGCGTGCTACAGGGAAAACCGGCGTCTGTATGGCGACCTCTGGCCCTGGCGCAACCAACCTGATCACCGGTCTGGCTGACGCACTGCTCGATTCCGTTCCCGTTGTGGCCATCACCGGTCAGGTCGCTTCACCCTTCATCGGCACCGATGCTTTCCAGGAAGTGGACGTCCTCGGTTTGTCACTGGCGTGTACGAAACACAGCTTCCTCGTCCAGTCACTCGAAGAGCTGCCTCGCGTCATGGCGGAGGCATTTGAGGTGGCAAACTCAGGCCGTCCTGGTCCGGTTCTGGTTGATATTCCTAAAGATATTCAGGTTGCGCTGGGCGAACTGGAGCCTCACTTCTCTACCGTTGAGAACGCTGATGATTTCCCGCATACCGAAGTAAATGAAGCGAGCCAGATGCTGGCCCATGCGCAAAAGCCGATCCTCTACGTGGGCGGCGGTGTAGGGATGGCGCAGGCCGTGCCAGCCCTGCGTGAATTTATCGCGGTTACCCAAATGCCCGCGACCTGCACATTGAAAGGGTTGGGCGCGGTGGATGCCGACTACCCGTACTATCTGGGTATGTTGGGGATGCACGGCACGAAAGCGGCCAACCTCGCGGTGCAGGAGTGCGACCTGTTGATCGCTGTGGGTGCGCGCTTTGACGATCGTGTCACCGGCAAGCTGAATACCTTCGCGCCGAATGCAAAAGTCATTCATATGGATATCGATCCGGCAGAAATGAACAAGCTCCGTCAGGCGCATGTGGCTTTGCAGGGCGATCTCAACGCGCTGCTGCCTGCGTTACAACAGCCCTTAGCGATTGACGCATGGCGTCAGCATGCGGCAGCAATGCGCCGCGAACATGCCTGGCGCTATGACCATCCGGGTGACGCTATCTATGCGCCGCTGCTGCTGAAACAGCTGTCGGATCGTAAGCCAGCCGACAGCGTAGTCACTACCGACGTGGGCCAGCACCAGATGTGGTCAGCCCAGCACATGACCTACACGCGCCCGGAAAATTTCATCACGTCCAGCGGCTTAGGCACGATGGGCTTTGGCTTGCCTGCCGCGGTGGGTGCCCAGGTGGCGCGCCCGGACGATACGGTCATCTGTATCTCCGGTGACGGCTCCTTCATGATGAACGTCCAGGAGCTGGGCACCATCAAGCGTAAGCAACTGCCGGTGAAGATCGTACTGCTGGATAACCAACGTTTAGGCATGGTTCGCCAGTGGCAGCAGCTCTTTTTCCAGGAGCGTTACAGCGAAACCACCCTGACCGATAACCCCGATTTCCTCGTTCTGGCCAGCGCCTTTGGCATCCCTGGCCAGCACATCATCCGTAAAGACCAGGTTGAAGCGGCACTTGATGAAATGTTGTCAAGCAAGGGGCCTTACCTGCTTCATGTCTCAATCGACGAGCTTGAGAATGTCTGGCCGTTGGTGCCGCCCGGCGCCAGTAACTCACAAATGCTGGAGAAATTATCATGATGCAACATCAGGTCGCCGTTCAGGCTCGCTTCAACCCGGAAACGTTAGAACGTGTATTGCGCGTGGTGCGCCATCGTGGGTTCCAGATCTGTTCGATGAACATGGAAACCGCCACCGACGCGCAGAACATAAATATTGAATTGACCGTTGCCAGTCAGCGCCCCGTCGAATTACTGTTTAGCCAGTTGAGCAAACTTGTCGACGTCGCCCGGGTTGATATCCAGCAGCGTGCCGCTTCATCACAAACACAACAAATCCGCGCCTGAGCGCAAAAGGAAGAAAAATGACGACGAAAAAAGCTGATTTCATTTGGTCCAATGGTGAGATGATTCGCTGGGAGGACGCTAAAGTCCACGTGATGTCCCACGCGCTTCACTACGGTACGTCTGTATTTGAAGGTATCCGTTGCTACGACTCACACAAAGGCCCGGTGGTGTTCCGTCATCGTGAACACATGCAGCGTCTGCGTGATTCAGCCAAAATTTATCGCTTCCCTGTTTCTCAGAGCGTCGACGAGCTGATGGAAGCTTGCCGCGCGGTGCTGCGTAAAAACAACCTGACCAGCGCCTATATTCGTCCGCTGGTTTTCGTAGGTGATGTGGGTATGGGCGTCAACCCGCCAGCCGGTTACACCACCGATGTGATCATCGCCGCGTTCCCGTGGGGAGCATACCTGGGCGCAGAAGCGCTGGAGCAGGGGATCGATGCGATGGTCTCCTCCTGGAACCGTGTGGCGCCAAATACCATTCCGACCGCAGCCAAAGCGGGCGGTAACTATCTCTCCTCCCTGCTGGTTGGCAGCGAAGCGCGCCGTCACGGCTATCAGGAAGGTATCGCCCTGGATGTGAACGGCTACATCTCTGAAGGTGCGGGTGAGAACCTGTTTGAAGTGAAAGATGGCGTTCTGTTCACTCCGCCATTCACCTCTTCCGCCCTGCCGGGTATCACCCGCGACGCCATTATCAAACTGGCACAGGATCTTGGCATTGAAGTGCGCGAGCAGGTGCTGTCCCGTGAATCGCTGTACCTGGCCGATGAAGTGTTCATGTCCGGTACCGCAGCAGAGATCACCCCTGTACGCAGCGTTGACGGCATTCAGGTCGGCGAAGGCCGCCGTGGCCCGGTCACTAAACGTATCCAGGAAGCCTTCTTCGGCCTCTTCACCGGCGAAACCGAAGATAAATGGGGTTGGTTGGACCAGGTTAATCCATAAGCATAAATATGGGACGGCACGCACCGTCCCATTTACCAGATAGACGGGAGTAAATAACGCATGCCTAAGTACCGTTCCGCCACCACCACTCACGGCCGCAACATGGCGGGTGCCCGCGCGCTGTGGCGCGCCACCGGAATGACCGACGCCGACTTCGGGAAACCGATTATCGCCGTGGTCAACTCTTTTACCCAGTTTGTGCCGGGCCACGTGCACCTGCGCGACCTCGGGAAGCTGGTTGCCGAGCAGATTGAAGCCTCCGGTGGTGTGGCGAAAGAGTTCAACACCATCGCCGTGGATGACGGGATCGCAATGGGGCACGGGGGCATGCTTTATTCACTGCCGTCGCGCGAGCTGATTGCCGACTCGGTGGAGTACATGGTGAACGCCCACTGTGCCGATGCCATGGTCTGTATCTCCAACTGCGACAAAATCACCCCAGGGATGCTGATGGCCTCCCTGCGCCTGAACATTCCGGTGATCTTCGTCTCCGGCGGCCCGATGGAAGCGGGTAAAACCAAGCTCTCCGATAAGATCATTAAGCTCGACCTGGTTGACGCGATGATTCAGGGCGCGGACCCGAAAGTCTCCGACGAGCAGAGCGAACAGGTTGAACGTTCAGCGTGCCCGACCTGCGGCTCTTGCTCCGGGATGTTCACCGCCAACTCAATGAACTGCCTGACCGAAGCGCTGGGCCTGTCTCAGCCGGGCAACGGCTCGCTGCTGGCGACCCACGCCGATCGTAAGGAGCTGTTTATCAATGCCGGTAAACGCATCGTTGAGCTGACCAAACGCTACTACGAGCAGGACGATGCCAGCGCGCTGCCGCGCAATATCGCCAGCAAAGCGGCATTTGAAAACGCCATGACGCTGGATATCGCTATGGGCGGTTCCACTAACACCGTTCTGCACCTGCTGGCCGCCGCGCAGGAAGCGGAGATCGACTTCACCATGAGTGATATCGACAAGCTCTCCCGCAAAGTGCCGCAGCTATGTAAGGTTGCGCCAAGCACGCAAAAATACCATATGGAAGATGTTCACCGTGCCGGTGGCGTGCTGGGGATCCTCGGTGAGCTGGATCGCGCCGGGTTGATGAACCGCGACGTGAAAAACGTGCTGGGCCTGACGCTGCCGCAGGCGCTGGATCAGTATGACGTGATGCTGACCAAAGATGAGTCAGTGAAAAAAATGTTCCGCGCCGGTCCGGCCGGTATCCGTACCACCCAGGCATTCTCGCAGGATTGTCGCTGGGACAGCCTGGATGACGATCGCGCTGAAGGTTGTATCCGCTCGCTGGAACATGCCTACAGTAAAGATGGTGGTCTGGCGGTGCTGTACGGCAACTTCGCGGAAAACGGCTGTATCGTTAAAACCGCGGGCGTGGACGACAGCATCCTGAAATTTACCGGCCCGGCAAAAGTCTACGAGAGCCAGGACGAGGCGGTAGAAGCGATCCTCGGCGGCAAAGTGGTTGAAGGCGATGTCGTGGTGATCCGCTACGAAGGGCCGAAAGGCGGGCCTGGAATGCAGGAGATGCTCTACCCGACCACCTTCCTGAAATCGATGGGCCTCGGTAAAGCCTGTGCGCTGATCACCGATGGGCGTTTCTCCGGCGGCACCTCCGGTCTCTCTATCGGCCACGTTTCGCCGGAAGCGGCCAGCGGCGGCAACATCGCGATCATCGAAGATGGCGATCTGATCGAAATCGACATTCCGAATCGCGGTATTCAGCTGAAACTGAGCGACCAGGAAATTGCAGCCCGCCGCGAAGCACAGGAAGCGCGTGGGGATAAAGCCTGGACGCCGAAAGATCGCCAGCGTGAAGTCTCTTTCGCCCTGCGCGCATACGCGACCCTCGCCACCAGTGCAGATAAAGGCGCAGTGCGCGATAAATCTAAACTTGGGGGTTAATGATGGCCGAATCCCAACCCTTATCCGCCGCCCCTGAGGGGGCGGAGTATCTCAGGGCGGTGCTACGTGCGCCGGTCTATGAAGCGGTGCAGGTCACGCCGCTGCAAAAAATGGACAAGCTCTCGGCGCGCCTCGATAACGTCATTCTGGTAAAACGTGAAGACCGTCAGCCGGTACACAGCTTTAAGCTGCGCGGCGCTTACGCGATGATGGCCGGCCTGACCGACGAGCAAAAAGCGCGTGGTGTGATCACCGCCTCGGCGGGCAACCATGCCCAGGGCGTGGCGTTCTCGTCTGCGCGTCTGGGGTTAAAAGCGCTGATTGTAATGCCGGTTGCCACGGCAGATATCAAAGTGGATGCGGTACGGGGTTTTGGCGGCGAAGTGCTGCTTCACGGTGCCAATTTTGACGAAGCGAAAGCCAAAGCGATCGAGCTGGCACAGCAGCAGGGATTTACCTGGGTGCCGCCGTTCGATCACCCGATGGTGATTGCTGGTCAGGGGACGCTGGCGCTGGAGCTGCTGCAGCAGGATGCCCATCTCGACCGCGTATTTGTGCCGGTCGGCGGCGGTGGCCTGGCGGCAGGCGTGGCGGTGCTGATCAAGCAGCTGATGCCGCAGATCAAAGTCATTGCCGTGGAAGCGGAAGACTCTGCCTGCCTGAAGGCGGCACTGGATGCCGGACACCCGGTAGACCTGCCGCGCGTTGGGTTGTTTGCCGAGGGCGTGGCGGTGAAACGCATCGGGGATGAAACCTTCCGTCTCTGCCAGGAGTATCTCGACGACATCATCACCGTCGACAGTGATGCCATCTGCGCGGCAATGAAAGATCTCTTCGAAGATGTGCGCGCGGTGGCAGAGCCGTCTGGCGCGCTGGCGCTGGCGGGGATGAAAAAATACATCGCCCAGCACAATATTCGCGGCGAGCGTCTGGCCCATGTCCTTTCCGGCGCTAACGTCAACTTCCACGGTCTGCGCTACGTTTCCGAGCGTTGCGAGCTGGGGGAACAGCGTGAAGCGCTGCTGGCGGTGACCATCCCGGAAGAGAAGGGCAGCTTCCTTAAGTTCTGTCAGCTGCTGGGCGGCCGTTCGGTAACAGAGTTTAACTACCGTTTTGCCGATGCCAAAGATGCCTGCATTTTTGTCGGCGTGCGTCTGAGCCGCGGTCTGGACGAGCGCAAAGAGATCCTCAACCTGCTGCACCAGGGGGGCTACAGCGTGGTGGATCTCTCCGACGACGAGATGGCGAAGCTGCACGTGCGCTACATGGTGGGCGGGCGTCCGTCTAAACCGTTACGGGAGCGTCTGTTCAGCTTCGAGTTCCCGGAATCGCCGGGTGCGCTACTCAAGTTCCTGCATACTCTGGGTACGCACTGGAACATCTCCCTGTTCCACTACCGCAGCCACGGCACCGACTATGGTCGCGTGCTGGCGGCGTTCGAACTTGGCGAGCACGAGCCGGATTTCGAAACGCGGCTGAATGAACTGGGCTACGAGTGTCATGACGAAACCCACAACCCGGCGTTCCGTTTCTTCCTGGCAGGTTAAGTGAATCGTAGGCCGGGTTAGCGCAGCGCCACCCGGCTTTAGTGGTTGGGCAATATTTTCCAGAACGCATCAATAAGCGGCTCATGCAGCCGCTTTTTTTGTGCGCAGACGCCAAGCTCAAACGGCGTTTTCTCGTCGCTGCGCTCCAGAATCATCACGCGGTTACGCACCGGCTCCGGACTGTTCTCCAGCACCACTTCCGGCAGCAGCGCCACGCCGCAGCCGAGCGCCACCATTGAAACCATCGCCTCATGGCCGCCCACTGTCGCATAGATGGAAGGGTTGCTGATTTTTTGACGACGGAACCACAGCTCAATGCGACGGCGCACCGGTCCCTGATCGGCCATGATAAAGGGCACCGTTGACCAGTCGGGCTTCTCCACCGACACCTGATTACGCACCGGGCAGGGCAGCGCCGGGGCAATCAACACCACCGCCAGATTTTCCAGCATCGAGAAGGCCACCGCCCCCGGCAGGGTTTCCGGCTTCCCGGCAATGGCCAGATCCGCTTCACCCGTCACTACCTTTTCCATCGCATCGGCGGCATCGCCGGTGGTGAGTTTAATCTCGACCGAGGGATGCTCCGCGCGGAAGCGGTCAAGAATGGGGGGAAGATGGCTGTAGGCGGCGGTCACCGAGCAGAAGATGTGGAGCTCGCCGGAGAGCGAGGGCCCCTGCTGGTCGATGGTGTGGCGCAGCTGCTGATACTGCAATAGCGTCTGCTGGGCAAACGCCCGCAACTCTTCCCCCGCTTCGGTGAGCGTCACCGTGCGGTTATCACGCACAAACAGCGGCTGGCCGAGATCTTCCTCCAGACGCTGGATCTGGCGGGAAAGCGTGGAGGGGCTGACATGCATCGCCCGTGCGCTGCGGCCAAAATGGCGGCTTTCCGCCAGATGCAGAAACATTTTTAGATCGCGTAAATCCACCGATTCCACTCCCCCTTTTTACATTGCAAATATTGCAACGTGACGTTGTGAATATATCAATTTCCGCAATAAATTTCCTGTTGTAATGTGGGTACATTCTCGCTGAACAGCGAACCGAACAATAAGACACACAACATCACGAGGTATCACCATGGCTAACTACTTCAACACACTGAACCTGCGCCAGCAGTTGGCGCAGCTGGGCAAATGCCGCTTTATGGCGCGCGATGAATTTGCCGATGGCGCAAGCTACCTTCAGGGTAAGAAAGTGGTCATCGTCGGCTGTGGCGCCCAGGGCCTGAACCAGGGTCTGAACATGCGCGACTCCGGCCTGGATATCTCTTATGCCCTGCGTAAAGAAGCGATTGCTGAGAAGCGTGCTTCCTGGCGCAAAGCGACCGAAAATGGTTTTAAAGTCGGTACCTACGAAGAGCTGATCCCACAGGCGGATCTGGTTGTTAACCTGACGCCAGACAAACAGCACTCTGACGTTGTGCGTTCCGTACAGCCTATGATGAAAGATGGCGCGGCGCTGGGTTATTCCCACGGCTTCAACATCGTTGAAGTGGGCGAGCAGATTCGTAAAGACATCACCGTCGTGATGGTGGCGCCAAAATGCCCGGGTACCGAAGTGCGTGAAGAGTACAAGCGTGGTTTCGGTGTGCCGACGCTGATCGCGGTTCACCCGGAAAACGACCCGAAAGGCGAAGGGATGGCGATCGCCAAAGCATGGGCAGCAGCCACCGGTGGTCACCGTGCGGGCGTGCTGGAGTCCTCCTTCGTTGCGGAAGTGAAATCTGACCTGATGGGTGAGCAGACTATCCTCTGCGGCATGCTGCAGGCCGGTTCTCTGCTCTGCTTCGACAAGCTGGTGGAAGAAGGCACCGACCCGGCATATGCGGAAAAACTGATTCAGTTCGGCTGGGAAACCATCACCGAAGCGCTGAAGCAGGGCGGCATCACCCTGATGATGGATCGCCTGTCTAATCCGGCGAAACTGCGTGCCTTTGCGCTGTCCGAGCAGCTGAAAACCATCATGGCGCCGCTGTTCCAGAAACATATGGACGACATTATCTCCGGCGAGTTCTCTTCCGGCATGATGGCTGACTGGGCCAACGACGACAAAAACCTGCTGACCTGGCGCGAAGAGACCGGTAAAACCGCGTTCGAAACTGCGCCACAGTATGAAGGCAAAATCGGCGAGCAGGAGTACTTCGATAAAGGCGTTCTGATGATTGCGATGGTGAAAGCGGGCGTTGAGCTGGCGTTCGAAACCATGGTGGATTCCGGCATCATCGAAGAGTCTGCGTACTATGAATCCCTGCACGAGCTGCCGCTGATCGCGAACACCATCGCCCGTAAGCGTCTGTACGAAATGAACGTGGTTATCTCCGATACCGCTGAATACGGTAACTACCTGTTCTCTTATGCCTGCGTACCGTTGCTGAAAGAGTTCATGACCACCCTGCAGCCAGGCGATCTGGGCAAAGCGATTGCCGAAGGTGCGGTAGATAATGCCCAGCTGCGTGACGTGAACGAAGCGATTCGCAGCCACGAGATCGAGAAAGTGGGTCAGAAGCTGCGTGGCTATATGACCGATATGAAACGTATCGCAGTAGCAGGCTAATTCCCCGTCGTCTTTCAGCTTGCAGGTGCGTTGGCTACGTTCGTACACCCCAGTCACATAGTTATCTATGCTCCTGGGGCTGTACTCACTTGCCGCCTTCCTGCAAACTGAAATCCTTAGGGGAATGCTTTGAGTTAAAAAACCGGTGCAGTAAGAGACCGGTTTTTTTAATTCCGGTACAGCACTTTAATGATGTGGTAACCGAACTGAGTGTGCAGCGGGCCGGTTGGCTCCAGCACCGGGCAGGAGAATACCACTTTATCGAACGCCGGGACCATCTGACCCTGGCGGAATTCACCCAGATCGCCGCCGCGTTTGCCTGACGGGCAAATAGAGTGCTTCTTCGCCAGCTTGCCGAAGTCGGCGCCGTTTTTAATCTGCTCCAGAAGATCCAGAGCCAGTTTCTCTTCTTTAACAAGAATATGCAGTGCTGCTGCTGTTTTTGCCATGATCGTGCCTTGAAGGGTTGAGTTAAATCGGGGCGCAATATACCACGCGTTAGCGGCGATACAGCACCTTAATGATATGGTAGCCATACTTCGTTTTGACCGGGCCGTAGGGTTTCAGCAGCGGGCAGCTAAAAACCGCCTCATCGAAAGGACCCACCATCACACCCTGCTTAAATTCCCCTAAATCGCCGCCGTTGCGCCCGGAGGGACATTTAGAGTAGCGCTTCGCCAGATGATCGAAGCTGATGCCGCGTTCCAGTTTGGCAAGGATCTCCTGCGCCAGCTTCTCTTCTTTTACCAGAATGTGCAGGGCCGCTGCGCTCTTTTTCATGGTTCTGCTCTCGGGGTTAATCGCGTTTTGTTCACTTTATCATTAGCCGGTAAATCTGCGCCCGGCTTTCTGCTACAATCCCCACCCCGTTCGAAGATTGAGCAATATTCCCATGCGTTTAAACCCTGGACAACAACAAGCGGTCGAATTCGTTACTGGACCATGCCTGGTGCTGGCAGGGGCGGGTTCCGGTAAAACCCGCGTCATCACCAACAAAATCGCTCACCTGATCCGCGGCTGCGGCTATCAGGCACGCCACATTGCCGCGGTGACCTTTACCAACAAAGCGGCGCGCGAGATGAAAGAGCGTGTCGGGCAGACGTTAGGGCGCAAAGAGGCCCGCGGCCTGATGATCTCCACCTTCCATACCCTGGGTCTGGATATCATTAAGCGCGAATATGCGGCGTTGGGGATGAAAGCCAACTTCTCGCTGTTTGACGATACCGATCAGGTGGCGTTGCTCAAGGAGCTGACCGAAGGGCTGATCGAAGATGACAAAGTGGTGCTGCAGCAGTTGATCTCCACGATCTCAAACTGGAAAAACGATCTGATGAGCCCTGCCCAGGCCGCCGCAAGCGCCAAAGGGGAGCGGGATCGGATCTTCGCCCACTGCTACAGCCTGTATAACGATCATCTTAAAGCCTGCAATGTGCTCGACTTTGACGACCTGATCCTGCTGCCTACGCTGCTGCTGCAAAGCAATGAAGAGGTGCGTGAGCGCTGGCAGAACAAGATCCGCTACCTGCTGGTGGATGAATATCAGGACACCAACACCAGCCAGTACGAGCTGGTGAAACTGCTGGTGGGTCAGCGGGCGCGTTTCACCGTGGTGGGCGACGATGACCAGTCGATCTACTCCTGGCGCGGCGCTCGTCCACAGAACCTGGTCCTGCTCAGTAAGGACTTCCCGGCGCTGCAGGTGATCAAGCTGGAGCAGAACTACCGCTCATCCGGGCGTATTCTGAAGGCGGCCAACATCCTGATCGCCAATAACCCACATGTGTTTGAAAAACGCCTCTTTTCCGAACTGGGATACGGCACGGAGCTGAAGGTGCTCAGCGCCAACAATGAAGATCACGAAGCCGAGCGCGTGGCGGGCGAACTAATTGCCCATCACTTCGTGAACAAAACCAACTACAAAGACTACGCCATTCTCTATCGCGGAAATCACCAGTCGCGCGTCTTTGAAAAGATGCTGATGCAGAACCGCATCCCGTACAAAATCTCCGGCGGGACCTCGTTCTTCTCGCGCCCGGAAATCAAGGATCTGCTCGCCTACCTGCGCGTGCTGACCAACCCGGATGATGACAGTGCTTTCCTGCGGATCGTCAATACGCCGAAGCGCGAGATTGGCCCGGCGACGCTGCAAAAACTGGGCGAGTGGGCGATGACCCGCAACAAGAGCCTGCTGAACGCCAGCTTTGATATGGGCCTGAGCCAGACCTTAACCGGGCGCGGCTATGAATCGCTGACCCGCTTTACCTACTGGTTGCGTGAAATCCAGCAGCTCAGCGAGCGGGAACCGATTAATGCGGTGCGGGATCTGATCCGCGGCATCGACTATGAATCCTGGCTGTATGAAACTTCCGCCAGCCCGAAAGCAGCCGAGATGCGGATGAAGAACGTTAACCAGCTCTTCACCTGGATGACCGAGATGCTGGAAGGTTCCGATATCGACGAGCCGATGACCCTGACCCAGGTCGTCACTCGCTTTACCCTGCGCGATATGATGGAGCGCGGCGAAAGCGAAGAGGAGGCGGATCAGGTGCAGCTGATGACCCTGCATGCCTCGAAAGGGCTTGAGTTCCCGTATGTCTATCTGGTGGGCATGGAAGAGGGCTTACTGCCGCACCAGAGCAGCATCGATGAGGATAACGTCGATGAAGAGCGTCGTCTGGCCTATGTAGGCATCACGCGGGCGCAAAAAGAGCTGACATTTACGCTGTGTAAGGAGCGGCGTCAGTATGGAGAGCTGGTGCGTCCGGAGCCGAGCCGCTTCCTGCTGGAGTTACCGCAGGATGATGTACTCTGGGAGCAGGAGCGCAAAGTGATTACCGCTGAAGAGCGGATGCATAAAGGCCAGGCCAGTATCGCCAATATTCGCGCCATGATGGAAAAAGCGAAAAATCGCTAGTCTGAAGGCCCGGTATGCGTAGCGCTACCGGGCATATTGTCGTAATTAATGAACCTCAAGCGCCCAGTGCACGTAGCTCTGCCACTGGGACTCCTGTACCAGCATTTCGGCACCCAGCGGATGCGTCTCCAGCCAGTTTTCCGGCAAGGTTAGCGTCAGCTTCTCACCTTCCGCCTTCAGCGTGATGGCCGGCAACAGATCGTCCCGGCGACGGCTGGCAAAGAGGATCGCCAGACGCAGCAGGCGGCACAGATGTTCCGCCACGCGCGGCGGAACCGCGTTTTGCTGGTGGAGCGAAGAGAGATCGACAGGGTTGGTCTGGTTTAACAGCAGCGTGGCCAACAATTTCTTTTGCGCCGGGGTAAAGCCGGGCAAATCGAGATTGCGCACCAGATACGCCGCATGCAGCGGCGCTTGTTTGAAATCGACGCTCAGGCCAATTTCATGTAACTGGCAGGCGCTAAGCAGTAATTCGCGGCAGATGGGCTCAATATGCCACTCATTTTCGACGAGATCGAGGAAACGTGTCGCCAGATTCGCTACCCGGTGCGCCTGTTCAATATCGACCATGAACCGGCGCTGGATGTTGCGCAGCGTGTGGTCGCGAATATCCTGATCGACCGCCAGATGCAACATGCCGTAGACCAGCCCTTCCCGCAGCGCGCCGCCCGCAAGGGTCATGCACTGAATATTCAGTTCGGTGAAAATGGCAATCAGGATCGCCAGCCCGCTCGGGAAGACCAGCGCGCGCTCAAGGGTGAGTCCTTCAATTTCCAGCTCTTCCAGGCGGCCGCAAAGGATCGCGCGCTGTTTTAACTGCTGAAGTTTCGCCAGCGTGATGCGCTCATCCATCCCCTGCGCCATCATGATTTCCTGCAACGCCTGAACGGTGCCGGAAGCACCGACGCAGACTTTCCAGCCGTGATAACGCAGCTCATCCGACACCGGACGCAGCACCTCGCGCGCGGCTTTTTCCGCGTCATCAAAGTTTTCTTGCGCCAGATTGCGATCGGTAAAGTAGCGTTCAAGCCAGGTGACACAACCCATCGATAAGCTGTTCAGGGATGTCGCCTGGGCGCCATTACCGGTGACCAGCTCAGTGCTTGCGCCACCGATATCCACCACCAGACGACGCTCGTCACCGCCCGTGGTATGCGCTACTCCCTGATAAATCAGGCGGGCTTCTTCTTCACCACTGATCACCTGTATCGGGCAGCCGAGGATCTGCTGGGCCGTGGCAATAAATTCACCGGCATTCACCGCCAGACGCAGGGTTGCGGTAGCGACAACGCGGATTTGCTGAGAAGGGATATCCTGCAGGCGTTCGGCAAAAAGGCGCAGACATTGCCAGCCGCGCTCCATGGCTTCTGGAGAGAGGTGATTATCAGCACTCAGGCCCGCCGCGAGGCGGACCTTGCGCTTAATACGCGTCAGCGTTTGAACACTGCCCGCCACCTCGCGTACAACCAGCATATGAAAACTATTCGAACCTAAATCAATAGCTGCATAGAGCGAGGTAGACCGGAGCATATTTTTAGCCTGAACGACGACGATTACGCGGTGCGCTGTTACGGCGCGGACCATTGCCAGAACGCGCGCGGGTCAGGCGTTTCGGCGGTGGAAGTTCGCTCAACAGCGCTTCCGGGTTGTATTTGCTGACCGGAATTGAGTGGCCGATATAGGTCTCAATTGCTGGCAGGTTCAGCGCGTACTCTTCACAGGCCAGGCTGATGGAGTGCCCGCTGGCACCCGCACGACCGGTACGCCCGATACGGTGAACGTAATCTTCGCAGTCGTCCGGCAGGTCATAGTTGAAGACATGCGTAACCGCCGGGATGTGCAGACCGCGCGCGGCGACATCCGTTGCAACCAGAATATCCAGATCGCCACGGGTGAACTCTTCAAGAATGCGCAGACGTTTTTTCTGTGCGACGTCGCCCGTCAACAGACCAACACGGTGTCCATCCGCAGCCAGGTGGCCCCAGATATCTTCACAGCGATGTTTGGTATTGGCGAAAACGATGGCACGATCCGGCCACTCTTCTTCAATGAGCGACTGCAGCAGACGCATTTTCTCTTCGTTAGAAGGGTAAAAAAGCTCTTCTTTAATACGGTGGCCGGTTTTCTGTTCCGGTTCCACTTCGACGTATTCGGCGTTGTTCATCTGTTCGAACGCCAGTTCACGGACGCGATAAGAGAGCGTAGCCGAGAACAGCATATTCAGACGCTGGTTAGCGGCAGGCATGCGGCGGAACAGCCAGCGGATATCTTTAATAAAGCCGAGATCGTACATGCGATCGGCTTCGTCCAGCACCACAACCTGGATAGCGCCGAGGTTAATGTGGTTCTGCTTCGCGTAATCGATAAGACGGCCGGTGGTGCCGATCAGAATATCGACGCCGCTTTCCAGCACTTTCAGCTGTTTGTCATAACCGTCACCGCCGTAGGCCAGGCCGAGTTTCAGGCCGGTAGCTTGCGCCAGGGGTTCTGCATCAGCGTGGATCTGTACCGCCAGTTCTCGCGTCGGTGCCATAATCAGCGCGCGCGGTTGGTTAACTTTACGGTCAGCAATTGCCGGATGAGAGAGTAAATAATGAAACGTTGACGTTAAAAACGCCATCGTTTTGCCGGTACCGGTTTGCGCCTGCCCTGCAACGTCGCGACCCGCCAGCGTCAGCGGAAGGGCGAGAGCCTGAATGGGCGTGCAGTTATGAAACCCTTTATTTTCAAGGGCTTCAATCACCTTTGGGTGCAGGGCGAAGTCGGAAAACTTCTGTTCTGTTAAATGTGTTTTGCTCATAGTGTGGTAGAATATCAGCTTACTATTGCTTTACGAAAGCGTATCCGGTGAAATAAAGTCAACCTTTAGTTGGTTAATGCTACATCAACAGGTCGTTGATGGATGCGAGATCAACGCGCTAGGCTTATTCCTGTGGAGTTATATATGAGCGATAAAATTATTCACCTGACTGACGACAGTTTTGACACGGACGTACTTAAAGCTGACGGGCTGATCCTCGTCGATTTCTGGGCTGAATGGTGTGGTCCTTGCAAAATGATCGCCCCGATTCTGGATGAGATCGCCGACGAATATCAGGGCAAACTGACCGTGGCTAAACTGAACATCGACCAGAACCCGGGCACCGCGCCAAAATATGGCATCCGCGGCATCCCGACTCTGCTGCTGTTTAAGAACGGTGAAGTGGCAGCGACTAAAGTGGGCGCACTGTCCAAAGGTCAGCTGAAAGAGTTCCTGGACGCCAATCTGGCGTAAGGCTTCTCGTCCGTGCGTCCAGGGTTTCTAAATTGTTTGGATCTCTGGACGCCCGGCTTGAGTCGTGCTAAGTTAGCTATGACTTCGTTTTAAACATACCTTGTTGTTTGAATCTTGTTTTACCCGATACTTCCCGTTGTTGACATAAACAGCGCGAGAAGTGGATAGATTCCGGGCTTGTCACTCAATCCGTCTTGTCGTTTCAGTTCTGTGCTTTCCCTGTGAGCAGACAGCGAACAGACATGAGTTGATAGCCGTTAACAGGCATGGATGACCCTGCCATACCATTCACAAATTAAGTTCGAGTATTACCCCGAGTTTAAGAACCCACACCATTATGAATCTTACCGAATTAAAGAATACGCCGGTTTCTGAGCTGATCACTCTCGGCGAAAATATGGGGCTGGAAAACCAGGCTCGTATGCGCAAGCAGGACATCATTTTTGCCATCCTGAAGCAGCACGCAAAGAGTGGCGAAGATATCTTTGGCGACGGTGTGCTGGAGATATTGCAGGACGGATTTGGTTTCCTCCGCTCTGCAGACAGCTCCTACCTCGCCGGTCCTGATGATATCTACGTTTCTCCCAGCCAAATCCGCCGTTTCAACCTCCGCACTGGTGACACCATTTCAGGTAAGATTCGTCCTCCTAAAGAGGGTGAACGCTACTTTGCGCTGTTGAAAGTTAACGAAGTTAACTACGACAAACCAGAAAACTCGCGCAATAAGATCCTGTTCGAAAACTTAACGCCGCTGCACGCGAACTCTCGCCTGCGCATGGAGCGTGGTAACGGTTCTACCGAAGACTTAACCGCTCGCGTTCTGGATCTGGCTTCGCCAATTGGTCGTGGCCAGCGTGGTCTGATTGTCGCTCCGCCAAAAGCGGGTAAAACCATGCTGCTGCAGAACATCGCCCAGAGCATCGCTTACAACCACCCAGACTGCGTACTGATGGTACTGCTGATTGACGAACGTCCGGAAGAAGTGACCGAGATGCAGCGTCTGGTGAAAGGTGAAGTTGTTGCTTCGACCTTTGACGAACCTGCCTCCCGCCACGTTCAGGTCGCTGAAATGGTTATCGAGAAGGCGAAGCGTCTGGTTGAACATAAGAAAGACGTTATCATCCTGCTCGACTCCATCACCCGTCTGGCGCGTGCCTACAACACCGTGGTTCCGGCGTCCGGTAAAGTCTTGACCGGTGGTGTGGATGCCAACGCCCTGCATCGTCCGAAGCGTTTCTTCGGTGCTGCGCGTAACGTGGAAGAGGGCGGTAGCCTGACCATCATCGCAACCGCGCTGATCGACACCGGTTCGAAGATGGATGAAGTGATTTACGAAGAGTTTAAAGGTACAGGCAACATGGAACTGCACCTGTCGCGTAAAATCGCTGAAAAACGCGTCTTCCCGGCTATCGACTACAACCGTTCCGGTACCCGTAAAGAAGAGCTGCTCACCACTCAGGAAGAGCTGCAGAAAATGTGGATCCTGCGCAAAATTATCCATCCAATGGGTGAAATCGACGCGATGGAATTCCTCATTAACAAGCTGGCGATGACGAAAACTAACGATGATTTCTTCGATATGATGAAACGCTCGTAATATAAATAAAGCGCCGAAACGCCACGTTTTTACGTGGCGTTTTTCTTTTATGGCTTATACGCTGTAACGGTAAGCTGTCAAATTATTCTGCCAGGGACGAAAATCGGAATTTTCGTCAAAGTAGAAAAGTAATTGTCTGAAAAATAAACAAAGGGACTTGGGTGAGGCCTGCTTTTTCCTTCTGGAGCCGAGCCTTCAAGGTTATACTTTCGGGATTAACATTTGTTGAGAGCATCCATTGTGAATCTACTCACTGCGGTGACTGAGCTAATCAGTATTTTTCTTTTCACCACCTGCTTTTTATTCCTCGCCCGTAAGGTCGCGAAGAGAATCGGACTGGTGGATAAGCCCAATTATCGTAAACGCCATCAAGGCTTGATTCCGCTGGTTGGTGGGATCTCTGTTTACGCGGGTATCTGCTTCACCTTCGCCATTGCGGATTATTACATTCCTCATGCAGCACTCTACCTGGCCTGCGCCGGTGTGCTGGTGCTGGTGGGGGCGCTGGACGACCGATACGACATCAGCGTCAAATTCCGCGCCGCGGTTCAGGCGGCTATCGGCGTCATCATGATGGTAGTGGGGAAATTGTATCTCAGCAGCCTTGGCTACATTTTTGGCACCTGGGAGATGGTACTGGGGCCATTCGGCTACTTCCTGACGCTATTTGCCGTGTGGGCGGCGATTAACGCCTTTAACATGGTAGACGGCATTGACGGTCTGCTTGGCGGACTCTCCAGCGTCTCCTTCGCGGCTATCGGCATCATCCTCTGGTTCGACGGCCAGTACAGCCTGTCGATGTGGTGCTTCGCGATGATCGCCGCCATTCTGCCTTATATCTGCCTTAATCTCGGTGTACTGGGGCGTCGCTACAAAGTCTTTATGGGTGATGCCGGAAGTACGCTGATTGGCTTTACCGTTATCTGGATCCTGCTGGAAACCACCCAGGGTAATACCCATCCAATCAGTCCGGTGACAGCCCTGTGGATCATCGCCATTCCGCTGATGGATATGGTGGCAATTATGTACCGCCGTCTGCGTAAAGGCATGAGCCCCTTCTCCCCGGACCGCCAGCATATTCACCATCTTATTATGCGCGCCGGCTTCACCTCACGTCAGGCATTTGTCTTAATTACGCTGGCCGCTGCGCTGTTAGCCGGCATTGGCGTTGCCGCAGAATATGCACATTTCATTCCTGAATGGGTAATGTTGGTATTATTCTTGCTAGCATTTTTCCTGTACGGCTACTGTATTAAACGCGCATGGAAAGTGGCGCGCTTTATTAAACGCGTAAAACGCCGTATGCGTAGAAATAATGGCAACAACCCAACTTTAACTAAGTAAATCGGGACTGTAATGACTCAACCGTTGGCGGGAGCAAAATCAGTGGTAACTGAGAATGAGCTGGATGTTCGTGGCTTGTTCCGCGTGTTATGGGCGGGCAAGTTTTGGATTGCAGGCATTGCGCTGGGCTTCGCACTTATCGCCCTGGCCTATACCTTTTTCGCCAGACAAGAATGGAGCGCGACGGCGATTACCGACCGTCCAACAGTGAACATGCTCGGAGGCTTCTACTCTCAGCAACAGTTTTTGCGGAATCTGGATGTAAAAGCGAATCCTGCAACCGCCGACCAGTCCTCGGTAATGGACGAGTCCTACAAAGAGTTTGTTATGCAGCTCGCCTCCTGGGATACGCGCCGCGATTTCTGGAACCAGACCGACTATTTCAAACAGCGAATGGTCGGCAACAGCAAAGCCGATGCCGCCCTGCTGGATGAGCTGATCAACAACATCCAGTTTATGGCGGGGGATCCGCTGCGCAACATTAACGACAGCGTCAAGCTAATCGCTGAAACGGCGCCGGATGCTAACAACCTGCTGCGTCAGTATGTCGCTTTTGCCAGCCAGCGCGCGGCAAGCCATCTTAATGATGAGCTGAAAGGCGCCTGGGCGGCACGTACCGTGCAGATGAAAGCGCAGGTCAAACGTCAGGAAGAGGTGGCCAAAGCCATCTTTAACCGCCGGGTGAATAACATCGATCAGGCGCTGAAGATTGCGGAAAAGAGCAATATCTCGCGCAGCGAAACCGACGTGCCTGCCGATGAACTGCCCGATTCTGAAATGTTCCTGCTGGGTCGTCCTATGCTCCAGGCGCGCCTGGAAAATCTGCAGGCCGTAGGGCCAGATTTTGACCTCGATTACGACCAGAACCGCGCCATGCTCAACACCCTCAACGTAGGTCCGACACTGGACCCGCGTTTTCAGACCTATCGTTATTTGCGAACACCTGAAGAACCTGTAAAACGCGATAGTCCACGTCGCGCATTCCTGATGATTATGTGGGGGATTATGGGTGCTTTAATTGGCGCAGGCGTGGCATTAACCCGTCGTCGCAAAATTTAAGAACGCCATCTACGATGAAGGCTCCTGGCCTTCATCGCTTAATCGAAGAGAATCGATGTGAAAGTACTCACTGTCTTTGGTACAAGGCCGGAAGCCATCAAGATGGCGCCTCTGGTCCATGCGCTGGCAAGTGACCCTCATTTTGAGGCGAAAGTTTGCGTTACCGCGCAGCATCGGGAGATGCTGGATCAGGTCCTTAAACTCTTTTCCATTGTTCCCGACTACGACCTCAATATTATGAAGCCGGGACAAGGGCTAACCGAAATTACCTGCCGTATTCTGGAAGGGTTAAAACCTATTCTGGAGTCGTTCAGGCCGGATGTCGTGCTGGTGCACGGCGATACCACCACCACCATTGCCACCAGTCTGGCTGCTTTCTATCAACGTATTCCGGTTGGGCATGTTGAAGCGGGCTTACGTACGGGCGATCTCTCCTCCCCGTGGCCGGAAGAGGCGAACCGGACCCTGACCGGGCATCTGGCGATGTATCACTTTGCGCCAACCGAGAACTCCCGCCAAAACCTGCTGCGCGAGAACGTTAACGACCAGCACATCTTTGTCACCGGCAATACGGTGATCGACGCGCTGATCTGGGTGCGCGACCGGGTGCTGGCGAACGACAGCCTGCGTGGGCAACTGGCTGAACAGTATCCGTTCCTCGCCAACGGTAAAAAGATGATTCTGGTTACCGGACACCGACGGGAAAGTTTTGGCCAGGGCTTCGAGCAAATCTGCCATGCGCTGGCTGAAATCGCCGCGCGTAATGAAGATGTTCAGATCGTTTATCCGGTGCATCTGAACCCTAACGTCAGCGAGCCGGTCAACCGCATCCTGGGGCATGTCAAAAACGTCATACTTATTGAGCCGCAGGACTATCTGCCATTCGTCTGGCTGATGAACCATGCCTGGCTGATCCTGACGGATTCAGGCGGTATTCAAGAAGAAGCGCCTTCACTGGGGAAACCGGTGCTGGTGATGCGTGAAACCACTGAACGTCCTGAAGCGGTTAAAGCGGGAACGGTGCGGCTGGTGGGGACCGATTCACGAACCATCGTGGAAGAGGTGACGCGCCTGCTGCATAACAATGAAGAGTATCAGGCCATGAGCCGGGCCCATAACCCGTATGGTGACGGCCAGGCCTGTGACCGCATTTTGTACGCACTTAAACACAATCGGGTATCGCTATGAGTTTTACTACCATTTCTGTCATTGGTCTTGGCTATATTGGGCTGCCCACGGCGGCGGCATTTGCCTCCCGTCAAAAACAGGTAGTGGGTGTTGATATCAACCAGCATGCGGTTGAGACGATCAACAAGGGTGAAATTCATATCGTTGAGCCAGATCTCGACAAGGTGGTAAAAACCGCCGTTGAAGGGGGATACCTCAGGGCCAGTACCACACCAGTGGTTGCCGATGCCTACCTGATTGCTGTGCCGACGCCGTTCAAAGGCGAGCATGAGCCGGATATGGCCTATGTCGAAGCGGCAGCGAAATCCATCGCCCCGGTACTGAAAAAAGGGGCGCTGGTGATCCTCGAATCCACCTCACCGGTGGGTGCCACCGAGCAAATGGCCCAGTGGCTGGCTGAGGCGCGCCCGGATCTCACTTTCCCGCAGCAGGCGGGCGAGCAGGCCGATATCAACGTCGCCTACTGCCCGGAGCGCGTGTTGCCGGGGCAGGTGATGGTCGAACTGATTAAAAACGATCGGGTTATTGGCGGCATGACCCCGGTCTGTTCCGCCCGCGCCAGCGAGCTGTATAACATCTTCCTCGAAGGCGAATGCGTGGTGACCAACTCCCGTACCGCTGAGATGTGTAAACTCACCGAAAACAGCTTCCGCGATGTGAATATTGCGTTTGCCAATGAACTGTCGCTGATTTGCGCCGATCAGGGGATTAACGTCTGGGAACTGATTCGTCTGGCGAACCGCCACCCGCGCGTCAATATTCTGCAACCGGGTCCGGGGGTAGGCGGTCACTGCATCGCGGTCGACCCGTGGTTTATCGTGGCGCAGAACCCGCAGCAGGCACGGCTTATCCGTATCGCCCGCGAAGTCAACGACAGCAAGCCGCACTGGGTACTGAACCAGGTGAAGGCCACCGTGGCAGATTACCTGACCCAAAGCGGCAAGCGCGCGAACGATGTGACCATCGCCTGTTTTGGTCTCGCCTTTAAGCCGAACATCGACGATCTGCGTGAAAGCCCGGCGATGGAAATTGCCGAGATGATCGCCCAATGGCACAGCGGTGAAACGCAGGTTGTTGAACCGAATATTCATGAACTGCCGAAAAAACTGACCGGTCACTGCACCCTGACAAGCCTTGAAGAGGCGCTGGCAACCGCTGATGTGCTAGTGCTGCTGGTGGACCATAACGCGTTCAAAGCGATCCCGGGCGAGGCCGTCCGTCAGGAATTTATCGTCGATACCAAAGGGGTCTGGCGTTGAGTCAGCTCCACGGTGCGTTACAGCCGCTGGAGTGGGAAAGCGAGTTTTTTGCCCTTCCCACGGCGCTTGTGCGCCTCTCTGATGATGCTCCGCTGCTGGCGGCACCTGAGCTGGACGCCTGGCAGCGGCTGCAGGCCAAAATTCCGGCCACCCGCGCCGACTGGCTGGACGCGTTGCAGGCGCAGGGCTTCAGGCTGGTGGAAGGCGAAGTCGATCTCGCCATTACCGTGACGCAACACGCTTGCCCTGGCGCGGAATCTGCGACGGAGCAGGATATCCCGGCGCTGCGCCAGCTGGCCGCTCAGGCCTTTGCGCAGAGCCGCTTTCGCGCCCCCTGGTACGCGCCTGACGACAGCGGTCGCTTCTATGCCCGGTGGATCGAAAATGCGGTCAAAGGCACCTTCGACCATCTCTGCCTTGTGTTCCGTGCGCCGGATGGCGCCATCCAGGGCTTTGTCTCCCTGCGTAAGCTCAGCGACAACGAGGCGCGTATCGGTCTGCTGGCCGGGCGCGGCATGGGCGAGAAGTTAATGCAGGCGGCGCTGCACTGGGCGCAGCAACAGCAGATTTCTACTTTGCGGGTGGCGACCCAGATGGGCAACACCGCCGCGCTTAAACGTTATATTGCAAGCGGCGGCAACATCGAAACGACCGCTTACTGGCTATACAGGTGACAAGATGATCCCATTTAATGCGCCTCCCGTGGTGGGCACCGAACTCGATTACATGCAGTCTGCAATGGGCAGCGGCAAACTTTGCGGCGATGGCGGCTATACGCGCCGTTGCCAGCAGTGGATGGAGCAGCGCTTTCAGAGTGCGAAGGTCCTGCTGACTCCCTCCTGCACCGCCTCGCTGGAGATGGCCGCCCTGTTGCTGGATATTGGTCCTGGCGATGAAGTGATCATGCCGAGCTACACCTTTGTCTCCACCGCCAACGCTTTCGTGCTGCGCGGGGCGAAAATCGTCTTTGTCGATATCCGCCCGGATACCATGAACATTGACGAGACGCTGATTGAAGCGGCGATCACCGACAAGACCCGCGCCATCGTGCCGGTACACTATGCCGGGGTGGCGTGCGAGATGGACACCATCATGGCGATTGCCAAAAAGCATAACCTGTACGTGGTGGAAGATGCCGCACAGGGAGTAATGTCCACCTACAAGGGCCGTGCTTTGGGCACCATCGGGCACATCGGCTGCTTTAGCTTCCACGAAACCAAAAACTACACTGCTGGCGGTGAAGGCGGCGCGACGTTAATTAACGATCGCGCCCTGGTGGAACGCGCGGAGATCATCCGCGAGAAAGGGACTAACCGCAGCCAGTTCTTCCGCGGGCAGGTGGATAAGTACACCTGGCGCGATATCGGCTCCAGCTATCTGATGGCGGATCTGCAGGCTGCGTACCTGTGGGCCCAGCTGGAAGCGGCAGACCGGATCAACCAGCAGCGTCTGGCGCTGTGGCAGACCTATCACGATGCGCTGGCCCCGCTTGCGCGTAAAGGCCGTATCGAGCTGCCGACCATTCCGGCAGATTGCGTCCATAATGCCCATATGTTCTACATCAAGCTGCGGGATAACGACGATCGCAGCGCGCTTATCGCGTATCTGAAAGAGGCCGAAATCCTGGCGGTGTTCCACTATATTCCGCTGCACTCCAGCCCGGCGGGAGAAGCCTTTGGTCAGTTCGCGGGTGAAGATCGCTTTACCACCAAAGAAAGTGAGCGGTTACTCCGCTTACCGCTGTTCTACAACCTCGCTGCGGTCAACCAGCGCACGGTGATTAATACCCTTCTGAGTTATTTCGGCTGATATGTCTCTGGCGAAAGCATCGGTGTGGACCGCCGCGTCCACACTCGTCAAGATCGGCGCGGGATTGCTGGTCGTCAAACTGCTGGCCGTCTCCTTTGGCCCGGCGGGTGTCGGGCAGGCGGGGAACTTCCGCCAGCTGGTCACCGTCCTCGGTGTACTGGCCGGAGCGGGGATCTTCAACGGCGTGACCAAGTACGTGGCGCAGTATCATGATGATGCGGCGCAGCTGCGCACGGTTGTCGGAACCTCATCGGCGATGGTGCTGGGCTTTTCCACCCTGCTGGCGGTCATCTTTTTACTGGCGGCCGCGCCCATCAGCCAGGGGCTGTTCGGTCACACGGGCTATCAGGGTCTGGTGCGGCTGGTGGCGCTGGTGCAGATGGGCATCGCCTGGGCGAACCTGCTGCTGGCACTGATGAAAGGCTTTCGCGATGCCGCCGGTAATGCGCTAGCGCTGATCGTCGGTAGCGTCATAGGGGTAATTGCTTACTACTTCTGTTACCGGCTGGGCGGCTATGAAGGCGCACTGCTGGGGCTGGCGCTGGTGCCCGCGCTGGTGGTCGTTCCGGCGGCGTTTATGCTGATGCGCAGGGGCACCATCCCGCTGCACTATCTGAAGCCCAAATGGGATCGGCTTCTGGCGGGACAGCTGGGAAAGTTTACCCTGATGGCGCTGATTACTTCCGTCACCCTGCCGGTGGCCTATGTGATGATGCGAAACCTGCTGGCGGCGCATTACAGCTGGGATGAGGTGGGGATCTGGCAGGGGGTCAGCAGTATCTCGGATGCCTACCTGCAGTTTATTACCGCCTCCTTTAGCGTCTACCTGTTGCCTACGCTCTCACGGCTCACCGCCCGGCAGGAGATCACCCGCGAAATCCTCCGTTCGCTGCGCTTCGTCTTACCGGCGGTGGCTGTTGCCAGCTTTACCGTCTGGTTGCTGCGCGATGTCGCCATCTGGCTGCTGTTTTCCGCCAAGTTTACCGCGATGCGCGACCTGTTCGCCTGGCAACTGGTGGGGGACGTACTGAAAGTAGGCGCTTACGTCTTTGGCTATCTGGTGATTGCTAAAGCGTCGCTGCGGCTCTACATTCTGGCGGAAATCAGCCAGTTTGCGTTGCTGACGGCATTCTCTCACTGGCTGATCCCCGCGCACGGCGCGCTGGGTGCGGCTCAGGCCTATATGGCCACCTATATAGTCTATTTTGCTGCCTGTTGCGGCGTCTTTTTACTTTGGCATAAACGCGCATGACTGCACTGATTCACGTCCTGGGATCGGATATCCCACACCATAACCAGACCGTACTGCGGTTCTTTAACGATGAACTGGCTCCCGGCAGCGAGCTGGCGCGGGAATTTATGGTGGTGGGTAAGGACACCGACCTTAGCGCCGCCTTTCCGGCACTGCAGCTGACCTTCTGGCCGGACAAAGCTACGCTTGCGAAAGCGGTGATCGTTAAAGCCAAGGCCAACCGCCAGCAGCGTTTCTTTTTTCACGGGCAGTTCAATACCGGCCTGTGGCTGGCCTTGTTGAGTGGTGGGATCAGGCCCGCGCAGTTTAACTGGCATATCTGGGGCGCCGACCTGTATGAAGTCTCCCGGGGCTGGAAGTTCCGTCTCTTCTACCCGCTGCGGCGCATGGCGCAGGGGCGGGTGGGCTGCATCTTTGCCACCCGCGGCGATCTGAATTATTTCGCAAAACAGCATCCAAACGTGCGCGGCGAGCTGCTCTATTTCCCGACCCGCATGGACCCGTCGCTGAACGGGTTAGCCCAAGAGGTGAAACGCGAGGGTAAACTGACGATTCTGGTGGGTAACTCCGGGGATCGCAGTAACGAACATATTGCGGCATTAAAGGCGGTGCATCAGCAGTTTGGCGATACGGTCAACGTGATCGTGCCGATGGGCTATCCTGCTAATAACGCGGCATACATCGATGAAGTCCGTCAGAGCGGACAGGCATTATTCAGCCCGGACAATTTGCAGATCCTCAGCGATAAGCTGGCCTTTGATGACTACCTGGCATTGCTGCGTAAGTGCGATCTGGGCTATTTCATCTTTGCGCGCCAGCAGGGGATCGGCACGCTCTGTCTGTTGATTCAGGCGGGCATTCCCTGCGTGCTTAATCGCGAAAACCCGTTCTGGCAGGACATGGCGGAGCAGCACATTCCGGTGCTGTTTACCACCGATGACCTGAACGAAGAGGTGGTGCGTGAAGCCCAGCGACAGCTTGCGCAGGTGGATAAAAACGCCATCGACTTCTTCAGCCCGAACTACCTTACGCCGTGGCATCAGGCGCTGCGGATCGCCTCAGGAGAGAATACATGAGCCAGTTGCAATTTAGCGGCCTGCTGGTGATCTGGCTTCTGAGCGCCTTGTTTATCGCCACGCTGACGTGGTTTGAATTCCGCCGGGTGCGCTTTAACTTCAACGTCTTCTTCTCGCTGCTGTTTCTGCTCACCTTTTACTTCGGCTTTCCGCTGACCAGCGTGCTGGTGTTCCGCTTCGATGTGGCCGTCGTACCGCCGGAGATACTCATGCAGGCGCTGCTGTCGGCGACCTGCTTCTATGGGGTCTATTACGTCGCCTATAAGACGCGGCTAAAACCGGCCAGCAGTGATGCATCGCGACGGCCTTTGTTCACCATGAACCGGGTTGAGACGCATCTGACCTGGATACTGCTGATGGGCATTGCGCTTGTCACTGTCGGTATCTTCTTCATGCACAATGGCTTTTTGCTCTTTAAGCTGCATTCCTACAGCCAGATCTTCTCCAGCGAAGTCTCCGGGGTAGCGCTCAAGCGCTTCTTCTATTTCTTCATTCCGGCGATGCTGGTGATCTATTTCCTGCATCAGAGTGCCCGGGCGTGGCTCTTTTTCCTGGTCAGTACCGTGGCGTTTGGCCTGCTGACCTACATGATTGTCGGCGGCACGCGCGCAAACATCATTATCGCCTTCGCGATCTTCCTGTTTATCGGCATTATTCGCGGCTGGATCTCGCTGTGGATGCTGGCTGCGGCAGGCGTGCTGGGAATTGTGGGGATGTTCTGGCTGGCGCTGAAGCGCTACGGTATGGATGTCAGCGGCGACGAAGCGTTTTACACCTTCCTGTACCTTACCCGCGACACCTTCTCGCCGTGGGAAAACTTAGCCCTGCTGCTGCAAAACTACGACAAAATCGATTTTCAGGGGCTGGCGCCCATTGTTCGCGATTTTTATGTCTTTATCCCCACCTGGCTGTGGCCGGACAGACCGGGCGTGGTGCTGAATACGGCAAACTACTTTACCTGGGAAGTGCTGAACAACCACTCCGGGCTGGCCATCTCACCGACGCTGATCGGTTCCCTGGTGGTAATGGGCGGAGGCTGGTTTATCCTGCCGGGGGCGATTGCCGTCGGGCTGATTATCAAATGGTTCGACTGGCTCTATACGCTGGGCAATCAGGAGACCAACCGCTATAAGGCAGCGATTTTGCATAGTTTCTGTTTCGGTGCCATTTTCAATATGATCGTGCTGGCGCGAGAAGGGCTGGATTCGTTCGTCTCCCGTGTGGTCTTTTTCATGGTGGTTTTTGGCGCCTGTCTGCTGATGGCGAAGCTGCTGTACTGGCTGTTCGACAGCGCCGGGTTAGTGCATAAGCGCGAACCGGCAAACGGCAGGGCGCTTTCGCGAGTCTGAGTAAGGATAATAATGACTGATAATACCTCAGCACCGCAGTATGACCTGCGGGGCCTGAAGCTGATCGGCTGGCGTGATATGCAGCATGCGCTGGACTATCTCTGTGCCGGGGACGGGATCAAAACCGGCACGCTGGTGGCCATCAATGCAGAAAAAATGCTTACCCTTGAGGATAACGCCCAGGTGCGCGAACTCATCGAGGCGGCCGAGTTTAAATATGCGGACGGGATAAGCGTGGTGCGCTCCGTGCGTAAGAAGTACCCGGGGGCGAACATCTCTCGCGTCGCGGGGGCCGATCTCTGGGAAGCGCTGATGGCGCGGGCGGGGGCAGACGGTACGCCGGTCTTCCTCGTCGGCGGCAAACCTGGGGTGCTGGCGCAAACCGAGCAGAAATTGCGTGACCAGTGGCAGGTGAATATCGTCGGCAGCCAGGATGGCTATTTCAGCCCTGACGATCAGCAGGCGCTGTTCGCCCGCATTCGTGACAGCGGGGCGAAGATCATCACCGTCGCGATGGGTTCACCGCGGCAGGAGATCCTGATGCGCGACTGCCGTCAGGTCTATCCGGATGCGCTCTATATGGGCGTGGGCGGCACTTACGATGTCTTTACCGGCCACGTAAAGCGCGCGCCCAAAGTGTGGCAGAACCTGGGGCTGGAGTGGCTGTATCGCCTGTTATCCCAGCCGAGCCGGATCACCCGCCAGCTCCGTCTGCTGCGTTATCTCGGCTGGCACTACTCCGGTCGCCTGTAATATCTGAAACGCAGCGCGATATACTGCTCGCGCTGCGATCCTCCCGTAAATCTGCTGCTTTTCTCAACAATACATTCATTTATTTAACGCATCGTTTGCCATTTTACAAAATTTAAGAAACCATTCCCTCGTCACTACCGTACCAGGCTGTTTTAGCATCAACCGTAAACATAAACGGCACATTACGCACAGCCTGTGATAGCGCATCTGTACCTATAACAATAACCGGCGCAGGCCGGGAGAGTCGCAAGCACAACCGAGGATTTATGTCAGAGAAAAAACCGGAGCTTCAGCGTGGGCTGGAAGCTCGTCATATCGAACTTATCGCCCTTGGCGGGACGATTGGCGTGGGCCTGTTTATGGGCTCCGCCAGCACCCTGAAATGGGCCGGGCCGTCGGTCCTGCTGGCGTATATCATCGCCGGGCTGTTCGTCTTCTTTATCATGCGCTCCATGGGGGAGATGCTGTTCCTCGAGCCGGTCGCCGGTTCGTTCGCCGTTTATGCGCATCGCTACATGAGCCCGTTTTTTGGCTATCTCACGGCGTGGTCGTACTGGTTTATGTGGATGGCGGTGGGCATATCGGAGATCACCGCCATTGGGGTTTATGTGCAGTTCTGGTTCCCGGAAATGGCGCAGTGGATACCTGCGCTTATTGCCGTGGGGCTGGTGGCGCTGGCGAACCTCGCCGCCGTGCGTCTGTACGGTGAGATCGAATTCTGGTTTGCGATGATTAAAGTAACCACCATTATCGTGATGATTGTCATCGGCGTGGGGGTGATCTTCTTTGGCTTCGGTAACGGGGGTCAGGCGATTGGCTTTGGCAACCTGACCGAGCACGGCGGCTTCTTTGCTGGCGGCTGGAAGGGCTTCCTGACCGCGCTCTGCATTGTGGTGGCGTCCTATCAGGGGGTTGAGCTTATCGGGATCACCGCCGGCGAAGCGAAAAACCCGCAGGTGACCCTGCGCAGCGCGGTGGGCAAGGTGCTGTGGCGTATCCTCATCTTCTATGTCGGCGCGATTTTTGTCATCGTCACTATCTTCCCGTGGAATGAGATTGGCAGTAACGGCAGCCCATTCGTGCTCACCTTTGCCAAAATCGGCATTACCGCAGCAGCGGCGATTATCAACTTTGTGGTGCTGACGGCGGCACTCTCCGGCTGTAATAGCGGCATGTACAGCTGCGGACGTATGCTCTACGCGCTGGCGAACAACCACCAGCTGCCAGCGGCGGTGGGGAAAGTCTCCCGCGCCGGAGTGCCGGTGGTGGGCGTTGCCATCTCGATTATTATTCTGCTGGTGGGGTCATGCCTGAACTACATCATCCCGAACCCACAGCGTGTCTTCGTTTATGTCTACAGCGCCAGCGTTCTGCCAGGTATGGTGCCGTGGTTTGTGATCCTGATTAGCCAGCTGCGTTTTCGTCAGGCGCATAAAAACGCGATCGCCAGCCATCCGTTCCGCTCCATTCTCTTCCCGTGGGCTAACTATTTAACGATGGCGTTCCTGATCTGTGTGCTGATCGGCATGTACTTCAACGAAGACACCCGCATGTCGCTGTATGTCGGGGCGATATTCCTGGCGGCCGTTAGCGCGGGATACAAGATTTTTGGCCTAGGGCGACACGTGGAAAGGGCCAAAACGCAGTAATATGCGGCAAAGTGCGCAAAGTCTAATCAAACGCGCATTTATTTTAAAAAAGCACTAGACAGCAGACCGAGACCTCCGTAATATCCAGCCCCGCAACGGCGCTAAGCGCCCGTAGCTCAGCTGGATAGAGCGCTGCCCTCCGGAGGCAGAGGTCTCAGGTTCGAATCCTGTCGGGCGCACCATTCACTCGGTGCTGGAGCTGCGGTGGTCTGTTAAGTAGGCAGAACCGCGTGAAAGAGTAAAGAATCAAGTAGTGGTGGCTATAGCTCAGTTGGTAGAGCCCTGGATTGTGATTCCAGTTGTCGTGGGTTCGAATCCCATTAGCCACCCCATTATTTAAAGAGTTGTGAAATGCGAAGGTGGCGGAATTGGTAGACGCGCTAGCTTCAGGTGTTAGTGTCCTTAGGATGTGGGGGTTCGAGTCCCCCCCCTCGCACCACGACTTTTAATGAATTGAACTAAAAATTCAAAAAGCAGTACAACGGCGAGTAGCGCAGCTTGGTAGCGCAACTGGTTTGGGACCAGTGGGTCGGAGGTTCGAATCCTCTCTCGCCGACCAATTTTGAACCCCGCTTCGGCGGGGTTTTTTGTTTTCTGCTTTTCCTGTCCCTGTTGTTTATTGCCGACAGCGATATCCTGGTCTGTCGTGAATAAGTGACATATAACCTATTGAAATGAATCAATATATTGCTTTACCCGTCAGCCTGTCTCTTCCTGGAGACACTTTGACCTGGTTATCGGCCCAATCTGCTGCCCGTTTCCTGGCTGAAAGGGATAATTTCCTTTTATCTTAAAAAGTTGAGATCCATATAACTTCGTGATGCAACATTGGCACATTGCATGCAATAATATACGTGTAGATGCTCATTCCACCTCTTATGTTCGCCTTAGTGCCTCATAAACTCCGGAATGACGCAGAGCCATTTACGGTGCTTATCGTCTACTGACAGATGTCGCTTCGGCCTCATCAAACACCATGGACACAACGTTGAGTGAAGCACCACAAGTTGTCAAACAGACCTGTTTAACGCCTGCTTTTTAGCAGGCGTTTTTTTATGTCTTATCTGCAGTAGCGCGTCAGGATCCCCACCACCATCAGCAGGGCACAGCCCGAAACGCCATACAGCGCCTGTAGCGGCCCCAGCACGTCAGCAACCAGTGCCGTGAGGCCGGTAAAGAGCGATGCGCTGGCGGTTTGCCATCGCCAGGCCCTGCCGCTGGCCGAGGAGATCAGGTCAGCCTGAAAGCTGCTCAGCAGGCTAAAAGTGCCCACCGCAAAAACGACGTTCGAAGCGAGATGGGCGACAAAAACGACCCCCAGCGCTTGCATCCCCGATAGCAGCGGGATCGTCCCGTAGGCGAGTAAAAAGAGGCCGAGGCAGGTCAGCAGGAGGCGATTTTGCCCGGCGTAGCGGGGCAGGCTCTCTCTTTTCAACAGCAGCGGGCCGCACAGCTGTCCCATGCTGCGGGCAAAAAGCAGAGGCAGGGCCAGCCCGGCAGCATCATTCGGCTCAATCTGCTGCGCCAGTGCAGGCAGCAGCGCCATAGCAGGTGAACCCACGGCGGCGAGGGCAGGAAGCAGCAACAGGCTGCGTTTTTGCTGCGCCCCCAGTGCCTGCCAGCGCATCGCCACCGGTCTTTCGGTTTCTGCTGCCTGCTCAGGCGCCAGAGAAGGTAACGCGCTGCTGGTGAGGCGCAGCATCAGCAAGGAGCCCGCAAAGGTGAGCGCGTCGATCCCCAGCAGTGCCAGCGCGGGCAGATGATGAAACAGCACCATACCCAGCCCGGTGCCCAGTAGCACCTGCGAAGCAAAAATCATCGTCTCCAGGCAGGTCGCTGCAGGTAGCTCGGCTTCGGACAATCCCCGCCGGAACAGCAGGGCCAGCGCGGGCCAGCTCATGCCCGTCAGAAAGGCCTCGGTGGACTGCACCGCCAGCAGCGCCATCATGCTGTGAAACTGAATGCCCAGCAGGGGAAACAGCAAGGCGAGCAGACCCAGCCACTCGGTCAGGAGCAGCAGGCCGATGGGTGAAAAACGCATACAGAGCTTCTCCCCGGCGAGGCTGCCCAGAAATCCCGGTAGGAGGGCAAACAGATATGCCAGGGTCAGTAAAGAGGCGGGAGCCTGCCACTCCAGCAGCAGACCAAAGACCATCACCTGGGTTAAGCCATTTCCCACAGAGGTAAACAGAAAAGCGCAGGCCAGCAGGCGCAGCCAACGGTGGCTGCGCAGCGCGCAAAAAAGCGCATACAAAAGCGTGTTCATGAAACGATCCTTTCAAAAACGATTTAATCCACGCCGTAAAAGGCGTGTACAGAAAAAATGTTCAATGAAAGGCGTTCGTTACATTGGCGGAGGTGGGTCTCTGAAGAAGATGCTAAGAATGTAGCAAATAAAAAAGGAGGCCGTCAGGCCTCCTGTGCAATTATTGCTGCGGGGGGTTGTTTTGCAACGTCAGCAGCAGGCCATCGCGACGCATTTCCGCAGCCTCTTCCGGCAGATGCAGTTTATCCAGCGTATCCGCCAGCCAGGCATAATCGAACGCATCCGGGCGCTGTTTTAACGCGGCGCGGAAGGCGAGGCTGGCCTCTTTCCATTCACCATGTCTGGCCAGCGACTGTCCCAGAGTGCTCCACAGCAGAGGGCGGTCGCCCACGGTTTTGATCTGCTGGCGGAGCATTTTCTCGATCTGCTCCGGATTATTGGTTTTCAGGCGCGGGATCACCATCACCAGACGATCGTCGTACTGGCGTTTCAGGCCATCAAGGATGATGCTCTGGGCGGTATCGTGATCGTCACATTCAATCAGGTGTTCCGCCATCGCCACCTGCAGGGGCACCTGCTGGCGCGTTTTGCGGCTCTGATTTTTCCACCAGGCTTTCAGGCCATCGCTGCCCTGATCGGCACGCGCCTGGTCCATCAGCCCGATCCAGGCCTGACGTTGCAGGCTGTCGCGCTGCTCTTCGTCACCGACGTCGGCTTTCGCCATCGACGGGATGATGTCCAGCAGCGAGCCCCATGCGCCGGTGCGGATATAGGCCTGCTCAGCCAGACGCAGCACCTCCGGATGACGCGGCGCGATCTCCAGCAGACGATCGACGCCGTGGCGGGCGGCATGGTTTTCGTTGCGCGCCAGTTGCAGACGTACCCGGGTGATCTCCACCGGGATCGGGTCGTTTTCAGCCAGCTCGGCGGCACGCTCCAGATGCTGATTGGCGCGTGCTTCGTCGCCGCGCTGCTGTGCGGCTTCCGCCGCCAGCAGATAGTTGACCACCGGCTGTTCAGCATGATCGGCATTCTTCGACATCAGCTTCTCAACCTGCTGATAGTCGCCTTCGGCCAGCTTCAGCAGGGCCTGTTCGGTCTGCTTGCGGGCACGGCGGCGCTTGCGGCCGACAAACCAGCTGCGGGTATGGGCCCCGGTACGGAAGATGCGGCGCAGGATCCACTCGATCGCCAGAAATGCCACCATCACCAGGATCAAAATGATCACCAGCCCGGTGACGCTGGTTTCGATATTGTAGTTATCGGTCTGGATCAGCACGTAGCCCTGATGACCCGCCAGCATAGGACCCAGCACGATCCCGGCGAGCAGCAGTGCGAAGAGTAATAAAACTTTTAACATAATTACTCTCCTTGCGGTGCGCTGTCAGGGGCGGGAGCTGGCGCTGGGGCAGGAGACTGCTCCGCCGCTTCGCCCGGCTGTGCCAGCAGGTTACGCACGCGCGTCTGCATCAGCCTCTCCAGAATCGGCTGGCTCTCCAGCTTATCCGGTACGTTCATGGTGATGTTCTGTTGACTCAGCTTGTCCACCTCTTCGAGGAAGGCGGTAGTGGTGGCATCGTCGGTATCGTAGTAAGCGCGTACCCAGGTGGAGACATTATCCAGCGCCTGCTTGTAGGTCTCTTCCTGATGACGAGGCACAGCCTGCGCGGCCACCAGCAGACGTGAACGCAGGTTCTCGCGCAGGTAGACGTCCTGATTCGGCGCGAGCAGCGGTACGGCGGTCTCATCGCGGCGGCGAACGGTGATAAAGCTGTCCATAAAGTTCTGCCAGCTTTTTTGCAGGTTGATGCGCCACTCGCTCAATGAGCTGGAGAGTTCGCTGCTGTCGGAATCCATCGGGGAGTCGTCGTCATTATTATCTGCCAGACGCAGGTTATCGATCTGGTTCGACAGCTGATTCACTTTCAGGATGATGCCGTCGTAGTCCACCTGGGAAACGGTCGACAGGCTGGCGATATCCGCAGTGAGTGCCCGGCGGGCAGTGATCAGGCTTGGGTCGTTCATATCGCCCAGGCTGGCATCGGCGCTTTTCAGCAGCGCGGCAGCGGTGGTGACATCCTGATCGCTCCACAGCTTGCGCCCGGCCAGTTTGACCAGGAAATCAGCCTGCGCCAGCAGCCAGGTTTTGGCATCGGTACCGGAAATGGCCGCCACTTTTTGCTGCATTTCATCCAGCTGTTTGGTCAGCTCGTCCTGCTTACGGGTGGCGGCGGCCAGCTGATCGGCCTGCTGTTTGATCACCCCATCCAGCTCGGCTTTTTGCGACTGCTGCGCCTGTTGCAAGGCGGTGATTTGCGTCACCAGTTCGTCGTTCGTGGCAACCTGATTGGTAGCTTGTTTTTTCACCAGCCCATACAGACCGACGCCAGCGGCCAGCGCAATGGCGATAGCAATCGCGCTTAACGCCAGACTGGTTTTATTGCTGCCATGCTTTTTCTCTGTCGTTTCTGGCTGTGGCGTGGTGTCCACAGTCTCCCTGGTCTCTTCAACCACGGCGGAGGATTTTTCTTGTTCCGTCATTATGGCTTCCCATTATGAGAGTTATTGTAATGCGCGCAGCAGCGCATCGTTGTCGGCGTTATCAGCGATCCGAATATCTTGCCAGCCCAGTTCCCGGGCGAGGTTCGCCAGACGCTCACTGACGACCAGAAGCCGACAGCGGAGTAACCAGTTTTCACGATACCATTGTGGGATCAGCGACCAGAGGTGTTGCAACATTTCGCCGCTGGTCACCACAAGGGTAGTGACGCCGCGCGACTGCCAGCGCATCGCCTCTTCTGCACCGTCATAGTATTTATTACAACGTTGATAACATTCGCAAAATGTCACTTCTGCTCCACGCTCACGCAGCGTGTCGCCCAGCAGTTCCCGCCCACCGTTGCCGCGCAAAATCAGAATGCGCTTTCCCACAACGGTTTGTAATTCAGGTAATTGTAGCAACACTTCGCTGGTTTCCCGAACCAGCGGGTAGCGAACATGCTTGCCACTTTCGGTGTGCAGCGCCAGGGCGGTGGTTCTGCCGATAGCGAAATAGCATGGCGCATCCGGCCAGCGCTGGCCCTCCTGCTGCAGCCGGGCGTGGGCAAATGTCACGGCATGTTGTGACAGGGCAAACAGCATGTCATCGGCCCGCAGCGCGGCAAGATGGCCCGCGAGCAGGGGAAGTTCCCGGCCCGGGGTGAACTCAATCAGCGGAAAACTCCACGCCACCTGCCCCAGTGCGCGCAGACGGCTCACTAACTGATCTCCTGCGGGAGAAGGGCGGGTGACGAGAATACTCATGCCGGGGGTTCTCCATTATAGACATCCGCGAGAATTTCACGGGCGCCGTTATCCAGTAGCTCTTCCGCCAGCGAAATACCCAGCTGCTCGGCGTCCTGCGGTTTGCCGCGTCGTTCGCCGCGTACCATCTGCGAACCGTCCGGCGCGCCAACCAGCGCGCGCAGCCACAGTTTGCCATCTGTTAATTCAGCATAGCTGCCAATCGGCACCTGACATCCCCCTTCCAGGCGGGTATTCATGGCGCGCTCCGCCTGCACACGGATCGCGGTCTCGTCGTGATTGAGCGGCGTCAGCAGCGCATGGGTACGGGTATCGTCGAGTCGGCACTCAATGCCCACCGCGCCCTGGCCCACGGCCGGCAGCGACTGTTCCGGGGAGAGCGCCGCCTTGATACGCGACTCCAGTCCCAGTCGTTTCAGGCCAGCCACCGCCAGAATAATGGCGTCATATTCACCGTTGTCCAGCTTGCTCAGGCGGGTGCCGACGTTACCGCGCAGGGAGCGGATGATGAGATCCGGGCGATACTCGGCCAGCTGGCACTGGCGGCGTAAACTTGACGTGCCAACGATGCTCCCGTGTGGCAGAGCATCCAGGGAGTCGTAGTGATTTGAGACAAAGGCATCGCGTGGATCTTCCCGCTCGCAAATCGTGACCAGACCCAGCCCCTCAGGGAAATCAACCGGGACGTCCTTCATGGAGTGAACCGCGATATCGGCACGACCTTCAAGCAGTGCCAGCTCAAGCTCTTTTACGAACAGGCCTTTCCCGCCCACTTTCGCCAGCGGTGTATCAAGGATGACATCACCGCGTGTCACCATTGGCACCAGCTCTACACGCAAACCTGCATGGCAGGCCTCAAGGCGCTGCTTAACATAATGTGCCTGCCAGAGCGCAAGGGGGCTTTGGCGTGTGGCAATTCTTAAAACATTGTCTAACATGCTTGTTACCGTCTTAATCGTCTGCTGACCATCCTAACATTGTTGTCTCAGGACTGTCAGGTTTACGGACGTAGAAGGGGTTCAGGACAGGGCTGCGATACAGGTTGCCTGCTGCCGTATTCAGGAATTTACACGTACAGAACGGTGCTACACTTGTATGTAGCGCATCTTTCTTTACGGTCAAACGGCAAGGTGTTAAATTGATCACGTTTTAGACCATTTTTTCGTCTCCGAGACCATAAAGATAAGGGCGAAAAAGGGCGACGGCTACTTTCGAAATACTGTGAATGCGTTATCCTCGGTCTTGCTGAAGGTGAGCGCTTTCTGAACATCAGGCGATACGTCTTGTACCTCTATATTGAGACTCTGAAACAGCGACTGGATGCCATCAATCAACTGCGCGTCGATCGCGCGCTTGCTGCCATGGGACCTGCTTTCCAGCAGGTTTACAGTCTACTGCCGACATTGTTGCATTATCACCATCCGCTGATGCCGGGTTACCTCGATGGTAACGTTCCCAAAGGCATCTGCCTTTTCACGCCTGATGAAACCCAACAGCACTATCTGAAAGAGCTGGAACTCTATCGCGGTATGCCGGCGCAGGAGTCGCCAAAAGGCGAACTGCCTATCACTGGCGTCTACACCATGGGCAGTACCTCTTCGGTGGGGCAAAGCTGCTCGTCGGATCTTGATATCTGGGTCTGTCATCAATCCTGGCTTGATAATGAAGAACGTCAACTGCTGCAGCGTAAATGCAGCCTGCTGGAGAGCTGGGCGGCATCGCTCGGCGTGGAAGTCAGCTTCTTCCTGATTGATGAAAACCGTTTCCGCCATAATGAAAGCGGCAGTCTGGGGGGCGAAGACTGCGGCTCGACCCAGCACATCCTGTTGCTGGATGAATTTTACCGTACCGCCGTGCGCCTCGCCGGGAAGCGTATCCTGTGGAGTATGGTGCCGTGCGACGAAGAAGAGCATTACGACGACTACGTCATGAAGCTCTATGCCCAGGGTGTCCTGACGCCAAACGAGTGGCTGGACCTGGGGGGCTTAAGCTCGCTGTCTGCGGAAGAGTACTTCGGCGCCAGCCTGTGGCAGCTCTATAAAAGTATCGATTCCCCATACAAAGCGGTGCTGAAAACGCTGCTGCTCGAAGCCTATTCCTGGGAATACCCGACCCCGCGCCTGCTGGCAAAAGACATTAAACAGCGTCTGCATGATGGCGAGATCGTCTCTTTCGGTCTTGATGCCTACTGCATGATGCTTGAACGCGTCACCGAATATCTGAAAGCCATCGACGATCCGACCCGTCTCGATCTGGTTCGTCGATGTTTCTACCTCAAAGTCTGTGAGAAGCTCAGCCGTGAGCGCGCCTGCGTTGGCTGGCGTCGTGAAGTGGTCAGTCAGTTAGTCAAAGAGTGGGGATGGGACGAAGAGCGTCTGTCGATGCTCGATAACCGCGCCAACTGGAAGATCGATCAGGTGCGTGAAGCGCACAACGAACTGCTCGATGCGATGATGCAGAGCTACCGTAATCTGATCCGCTTTGCTCGTCGTAACAACCTCAGCGTTTCCGCCAGCCCGCAGGACATTGGGGTACTGACCCGTAAGCTGTACGCGGCGTTTGAAGCGCTGCCGGGTAAAGTGACGCTGGTGAACCCACAGATTTCGCCGGACCTGTCTGAACCGAACCTGACCTTTATCTATGTTCCACCGGGTCGTGCGAACCGTACCGGCTGGTATCTCTACAACCGTGCCCCAAGCATGGATTCGATCATCAGCCATCAGCCGCTGGAATATAACCGTTACCTGAACAAGCTGGTGGCGTGGGCCTGGTTTAACGGCCTGCTGACTTCCCGCACGCGTCTGTTTATTAAAGGCAACGAGATTATCGATTTAGCCAAGCTGCAGGAAATGGTCGCCGATGTGTCGCACCACTTCCCGCTGCGTCTGCCTGCGCCGACGCCGAAAGCGCTCTACAGCCCGTGCGAAATTCGCCATCTGGCGATTATCGTCAACCTGGAATATGACCCGACGGCGGCGTTCCGCAATCAGGTGGTCCATTTCGATTTCCGCAAGCTGGACGTCTTCAGCTTTGGCGAGCAGCAAAACTGCCTGGTGGGCAGCGTCGATCTGCTCTACCGCAACTCGTGGAACGAAGTGCGTACCCTGCACTTCAACGGCGAGCAGGCGATGATCGAAGCGCTGAAAACGATTCTCGGCAAAATGCACCAGGATGCCGCGCCGCCGGACAGCGTCGAGGTGTTCTGTTATAGCCAGCATCTGCGCGGCCTGATCCGTACCCGCGTGCAGCAGCTGGTCTCTGAATGTATCGATCTGCGCCTCTCCAGTACCCGTCAGGAAACCGGGCGCTTTAAAGCGCTGCGCGTCTCCGGCCAGACATGGGGCCTCTTCTTTGAACGTCTGAACGTCTCGGTGCAGAAGCTGGAAAACGCTATCGAGTTCTACGGCGCCATTTCGCACAACAAACTGCACGGTCTGTCGGTACAGGTAGAGACCAACCACGTCAAACTGCCGCAGGTGGTGGACGGCTTCGCCAGTGAAGGGATTATTCAGTTCTTCTTTGAGGAGACGGGGGAGGATGCCGGGTTCAATATCTATATCCTTGATGAAACCAACCGCGCTGAGGTGTATCACCACTGTGAGGGCAGCAAAGAGGAGCTGGTGCGCGACGTCAGCCGCTTCTACTCCTCTTCCCATGACCGCTTCACCTACGGCTCAAGTTTTATCAACTTCAACCTGCCGCAGTTCTATCAGATTGTGAAGGTGGATGGCCGTGCGCAGGTGATCCCGTTCCGCACCCAGGCGATTACCCCTGTCGTCCCTGACAGACAGGACGCCAGCACCCCGCTGTTGCAGCAGTATTTCTCCTGACGGCCATTGCCCGGTGGCGCTACGCTTACCGGGCCTACAAAGGCACGAACCCGTAGGCCGGATAAGCGAAGCGCCATCCGGCAAAACAGCCTTAGCGGAAGCTCACCTCTTCACCTGACTGCTGCGTTGCTGCCTGCTCAAGCAGATCCCAGAAGGTCTCACCGCTGCGATCGCAAATCCACTCGTCGCCTTTCAGGTCGAAGTGGTAGCCGCCCTGTTTAGTGGCCAGCCACACCTGGTGAAGCGGCTCCTGGCGGTTAATAATGATTTTGCTGCCGTTTTCGAAGCTGATGGTCAGCACGCCGCCATTGATTTCACAATCGATGTCGCTGTCGCCATCCCAGTCATCCAGGCGTTCTTCGATGGTTTGCCACAGGTTATCGGCAAGGCGATGGAATTCACTGTCATTCATGGTTCTATTCCTGTTTTTCGTGATGGCGGCAGTATAACGCTAAATAATTCCGGTTGCAGGTTAGCGGCAAACTCTTGCTTTTGCGCCTTCTCCTGCGATGATAGAAAACAGATTTGAACTTACAGGCAACATGATAATGAAAAACGTTTTTCGAACGCTTGCCGTTCTCCTTACGCTGTTTAGCCTGACCGGATGTGGTCTGAAAGGGCCGCTCTATTTCCCGCCAGCAGATGAAACCGCGCCGCCACCGACCAAAAAAGTGGAAAGCCCAGTGCAAACCACCATGCCAGATCGTAACGATCGTGGCGATAACAACGGTCCAAGCCAGGTCAATTACTGACAAGCGCTCCTGTCCGCGCAATGGAGTAAATAATGCAGTTTTCTAAGATGCATGGCCTTGGCAATGACTTTATGGTCGTCGACGCGGTAACGCAGAATGTCTTCTTTTCCCCGGAGCTGATCCGCCGTCTGGCCGATCGGCACCTGGGGGTGGGGTTTGATCAGCTGCTGGTGGTTGAGCCGCCCTACGATCCGGATCTCGATTTTCACTATCGTATCTTTAATGCCGACGGCAGCGAAGTCTCCCAGTGCGGCAACGGCGCGCGCTGTTTTGCCCGTTTTGTCCGTCTGAAGGGGCTCACTAACAAGCGCGATATTCGCGTCAGCACCGCCAACGGACGGATGGTACTGAGCGTGACCGACGACGAGCTGGTGCGGGTGAATATGGGCGACCCAAACTTCGAACCCTCGCAGGTGCCGTTCCGCGCCAACAAAGCGGAAAAGACCTATATCATGCGCGCGGCGGAACAGACAGTCTTGTGCGGCGTGGTCTCCATGGGGAACCCGCACTGCGTGATTCAGGTTGATGACGTGGCGACGGCGCCCGTCGAAACCCTCGGCCCGGTGCTGGAGAGCCATGAGCGTTTCCCTGAGCGCGCCAACATTGGGTTTATGCAGGTTCTCACCCGCGAACACATTCGTCTGCGCGTTTTTGAACGTGGCGCAGGCGAGACGCAGGCGTGCGGCAGCGGTGCCTGTGCGGCCGTCGCGGTGGGGATTACGCAGGGTTTACTGGCACCAGAGGTTCGCGTGGATTTGCCAGGCGGGCGTCTTGATATCGCCTGGAAAGGCCCGGGTCAGCCGCTCTATATGACCGGCCCGGCGACACAAGTTTATGACGGGTTTATCCATCTATGAAACAACCAGGAGAAGAACTGCAGGAGACGCTGACGGCAATGGACGACCGGGCGGTTGTTGATTACCTGCTGCGCCATCCTGATTTCTTTATTCGCAATGCGCGTGTCGTTGAAGAGATGCGCGTCCCGCACCCGGTCCGCGGTACGGTCTCGCTGGTTGAGTGGCATATGGCGCGCGCGCGCAACCATATTAACCATCTTGAAGAGAACATCTCCCTGCTGATGGAGCAGGCGAGCAGTAATGAAGGGCTGTTCTATCGCCTCCTGCACCTGCAATCCCGGCTGGCGTCGGCCAGCAGCCTGGACGAATTTCTTCTCCGTTTGCATCGCTGGGCGCGGGATCTGGGGCTGGCGGGTGCCACGATACGCCTCTTCCCGGACCGCTGGCGCATTGGCGCGCCCTCACGTTTTACCCATCTGGCCCTGTCGCGTCAGGCGTTTGAGCCGCTGCGCATTCAGCGTATGGGGCAAGCGAACCACTATCTTGGACAACTGAATGGTCCTGAGCTCCTGGTGGTACTGCCAGAGGCCAAAGCTATCGGGTCGGTAGCCATGTCCCTGATGGGGCGCGACGGCGAGCTTGGTGTGATGCTGTTTACCAGCCGCGATCCGCATCATTACCAGCAGGGACAAGGCACACAACTGCTGCAGGAGATTGCGCAGATGCTGCCCGAGCTGCTGGAGCGCTGGATTGAACGCGTATGACGGACGCTCAGCTGGCACCTGCCGTTACCCGTTTTCTGCGCTATCTGGGCGTTGAGCGCCAGCTCAGCCCAATCACCCTGTTGAACTATCAGCGTCAGCTTGATGCCATCATGCAGTTAGCCGATGAAATCGGCCTGACGAGCTGGCAACAATGTGATGCCGCTACGGTGCGCACGTTTGCCGTGCGCAGCCGCCGTAAAGGGCTAGGCCCGGCCAGCCTTGCGCTTCGGCTCTCGGCACTGCGCAGCTTCTTTGACTGGCTGGTCAGCCAGGGCGAACTCAGCGCCAATCCGGCCAAAGGGATCGCCGCCCCGAAAGCGCCGCGCCATCTGCCCAAAAATATCGACGTGGATGACGTTAACCGCCTGCTGGATATCGATCTCAACGATCCGCTGGCGGTGCGTGACCGCGCCATGCTTGAGGTGATGTACGGCGCCGGCCTGCGTCTTTCCGAGCTGGTTAACCTGGATATCAAACACCTCGATCTGGATACCGGGGAGGTGTGGGTGATGGGCAAAGGCAGCAAAGAGCGGCGCTTGCCCATTGGCCGCAATGCCGTGGTGTGGATTGAGCACTGGCTCGATCTGCGCGGCCTGTTCGGCACCGAAGAGGATGCGCTGTTCCTCTCGAAGCTTGGCAAGCGCATCTCGGCGCGTAACGTGCAAAAACGTTTTGCCGAGTGGGGGATCAGACAAGGGCTGAACAGCCATGTCCATCCGCATAAACTGCGCCACTCGTTCGCCACGCACATGCTGGAGTCCAGCGGCGATCTGCGTGGGGTGCAGGAGCTGCTGGGCCACGCCAACTTGTCCACCACCCAAATCTATACCCATCTTGATTTTCAACACCTTGCCTCGGTGTACGACGCGGCGCATCCACGCGCCAAACGGGGGAAATAATGCGTTTTTATCGTCCATTAGGCCATATCTCAGCACTGACGTTCGACCTTGATGACACCCTTTACGACAACCGCGAGGTGATCCTGCGTACCGAGCAGGAAGCGCTGGCGTTTGTGCAAAACTACCATCCCGCGTTAAAAACGCTGGAAAATAAAGAGTTCCACCGCCTGCGCCAGGCGTTACGGCAAACCGAGCCGGAAATCTATCACGACGTCACCGAGTGGCGGCGTCGCGCCGTTGAACAGGCGATGCTCAATGCCGGCCTCACCGCCGCCGAAGCCGCGCTTGGCGCAGAGGCGTCGATGGCGCACTTTGCCCAATGGCGCAGCCGCATCGACGTGCCGCAGGAGACCCACGACACGCTGGCGAAACTGGGCGAGAAGTGGCCGCTGGTGGCCATCACCAACGGCAATGCCCAACCGGAGCTGTTCGGCCTGGGCGACTACTTCGAGTTCGTGCTGCGCGCAGGCCCGCACGGGCGCTCCAAGCCGTTCAACGATATGTACCATCTGGCGGCGGAGAAGCTCGGCCTGCCGCTGGGCGAGATCCTGCACGTGGGTGATGACCTGACTACCGACGTGGCGGGCGCGATCCGCTGTGGCATGCAGGCCTGCTGGATCAAGCCGGAAAATGCCGATCTGATGCAGACCGCCGACAGCCGCCTGCTGCCGCACATCGAAATTTCACGGTTGGCATCCCTCACCACGCTGATATAATCATCAATTGTTCTGTATAAATTAACAGGGTTTTGCGAAGCGCTTTCGCATGCCCGCCATGACGTGACGGTGCCAATGGACGTTTCTTACCTGCTCGACAGCCTTAATGACAAACAGCGTGACGCGGTTGCCGCGACGCGCACCAATATGCTGGTGCTGGCAGGGGCGGGCAGTGGTAAGACACGCGTGCTGGTACACCGTATCGCCTGGCTACAGAGCGTGGAGAACTGTTCGCCGTACTCAATTATGGCGGTCACCTTCACCAACAAAGCGGCGGCGGAGATGCGGCATCGTATCGCCCAGCTGATGGGCACCAGCCAGGGCGGTATGTGGGTTGGCACCTTCCACGGGCTGGCGCACCGCCTGCTGCGTGCGCACCATCTGGACGCCAACCTGCCGCAGGACTTTCAGATCCTCGACAGCGAAGATCAGCTGCGGTTGCTGAAGCGCCTGATCAAAGCCATGAACCTCGACGAGAAGCAGTGGCCGCCGCGTCAGGCAATGTGGTACATCAACAGCCAGAAAGACGAAGGGCTGCGTCCGCACCATATCCAGAGCTTTGGCAACCCGATTGAGCAGACCTGGCAGAAGGTCTATCAGGCCTACCAGGAAGCCTGCGATCGCGCCGGGCTGGTGGATTTTGCCGAGCTGCTGCTGCGCGCCCATGAGCTGTGGCTCAACAAACCGCATATCCTGCAACACTACCGCGAACGCTTTACCAATATCCTGGTGGACGAATTCCAGGATACCAACAACATTCAGTACGCCTGGATCCGCCTGCTGGCGGGCGACTCCAGCAAGGTGATGATCGTGGGTGACGACGATCAGTCCATCTACGGCTGGCGCGGCGCCCAGGTCGAGAACATCCAGCGCTTCCTCAAGGATTTTCCCGGCGCTGAGACCATCCGCCTGGAGCAGAACTACCGCTCCACCAACAACATTCTGAGCGCGGCCAACGCCCTGATTGAAAACAACAACGGGCGTCTGGGTAAAAAGCTGTGGACCGAGGGCATCGACGGCGAGCCGATCTCGCTCTACTGCGCGTTTAACGAGCTGGACGAAGCCCGCTTTGTGGTTAACCGGATCAAAACCTGGCAGGACAACGGCGGCGCGCTGGAGCAGTGTGCCATTCTCTACCGCAGCAACGCCCAGTCGCGCGTGCTGGAAGAGGCGCTGCTGCAGGCGAGTATGCCGTACCGCATCTATGGCGGGATGCGCTTCTTCGAACGCCAGGAAATTAAAGACGCGCTCTCCTATCTGCGCCTGATTGCCAACCGTAACGACGACGCGGCCTTTGAGCGCGTGGTTAACACCCCAACGCGCGGCATTGGCGATCGCACCCTCGAGGTGGTGCGTCAGACCTCCCGGGATCGTCAGCTGACGCTGTGGCAGGCGTGTCGCGAGCTGCTGCAGGATAAGGCCCTCGCCGGACGAGCGGCCAGCGCGCTGCAGCGCTTCCTGGAGCTGATCGAAGCCCTGGCGCAGGAAACCGCCGATATGCCGTTGCACGTTCAGACCGATCGGGTAATCAAAGACTCCGGCCTGCGCATGATGTACGAGCAGGAGAAGGGCGAGAAAGGCCAGACCCGTATCGAAAACTTAGAGGAGCTGGTGACGGCTACGCGCCAGTTCAGCTACAACGAAGAAGATGAAGATCTGATGCCGCTGCAGGCGTTCCTGTCCCATGCCGCGCTGGAAGCGGGCGAAGGGCAGGCCGATACCTGGCAGGACGCCGTCCAGCTGATGACCCTGCACTCGGCCAAAGGGCTGGAGTTCCCGCAGGTGTTTATCGTCGGCATGGAGGAGGGGATGTTCCCGAGCCAGATGTCGCTGGATGAGGGCGGTCGTCTGGAAGAGGAGCGTCGTCTGGCCTACGTCGGCGTGACGCGCGCGATGCAAAAGCTGACCCTGACCTATGCGGAAACCCGCCGTCTGTACGGCAAAGAGGTTTACCACCGGCCGTCGCGTTTTGTTGGCGAGCTGCCGGAAGCGTGCGTGGAAGAGGTCCGTCTGCGGGCCAGCATCAGCCGCCCGGTCAGCCATCAGCGTCTGGGTGCGCCGATCTCGGAAAACGACAGCGGATTCAAACTCGGCCAGCGTGTGCGCCACGCCAAATTTGGTGAAGGCACGATTGTGAATCTGGAAGGCAGCGGGGAGCACAGCCGTCTGCAGGTGGCGTTCCAGGGGCAGGGGATCAAATGGCTGGTGGCCGCTTACGCCCGGCTGGAAGCAGTGTAACTTTCCGAAAAATATCACTATTTTTTAATAAGCTGCCAGACTTATACGCTGAAGGGCATTTAAAGTTCTTCAGCGTTTCGTTGCGTGTTGACGCCGCTGTGACTGCTGGCGTAACATGCGCGCACGATTACGCTAAGAGGACATTCGCCTTGGACACACCCAGTAGATGCTGGCTCAATTCCCTGTCATCCAGGAACAACTCCTAAGGCTATCTCCTCACGCTGATGCCCTTAGTGGTTGTCAGCGACAATTATTCCCGTCGCGCTGAGTCAGGCTGTTTAATGGTCTGAAACCCAATTTGTTTCTGTGTGCCCACCGAACTGTCCGATATTTTTTGCATTGGGAGTCCCGGTCATGCTGAGCGCATTTCAACTGGAAAAGAACCGACTGATTCGGCTTGAAGCTGAAGAGTCACAACCCCTCATTGATGCCGTTTGGGTAGATCTGGTCGAACCGGATGACGACGAACGCCTGCGCGTACAATCTGAGCTCGGACAAAGCCTGGCCACCCGCCCGGAACTGGAAGACATCGAAGCATCGGCCCGTTTCTTTGAAGACGAAGATGGCCTGCATATTCACTCCTTTTTCTTCTTTGAAGATGCAGAAGATCACGCCGGTAACTCCACCGTCGCATTCACCATCCGCGATGGCCGCCTGTTTACCCTGCGTGAGCGTGAGCTGCCTGCGTTCCGCCTCTACCGTATGCGCGCCCGTAACCAGGCGATGGTGGACGGTAACGCCTACGAGCTGCTGCTCGACCTGTTTGAAACCAAAATCGAACAGCTGGCGGATGAGATTGAAAACATCTACAGCGATCTGGAAGAGCTGAGCCGGGTGATCATGGAAGGGCATCAGGGCGATGAGTACGATGAAGCGCTGTCAACGCTGGCAGAGCTGGAAGATATCGGCTGGAAAGTCCGTCTGTGTCTGATGGATACCCAGCGCGCGCTCAACTTCCTGGTGCGCAAGGCGCGTCTGCCGGGTGGGCAGCTGGAGCAGGCGCGTGAGATCCTCCGCGATATCGAATCCCTGCTGCCGCACAACGAATCCCTGTTCCAGAAGGTGAACTTCCTGATGCAGGCGGCGATGGGCTTTATCAACATCGAGCAGAACCGCATCATCAAGATCTTCTCGGTGGTGTCGGTGGTCTTCCTGCCGCCTACATTAGTGGCGTCCAGCTATGGGATGAACTTCGAGTTTATGCCGGAGCTGAAGTGGAGCTTTGGCTACCCGGGGGCGATTGTCTTTATGGTGCTTGCCGGGCTGGCGCCGTATCTCTACTTTAAGCGCCGTAACTGGCTTTGAGTGTTGTGTCGGGTGGCGGCTACGCCTTACCCGGCCTACGATCGTATTCCCTCTCCCTGTGGGAGAGGGTGAGGGCAATACTACAGCCCTCTGCGCGTCCTGCGCTGGGTATAAATCGCATCCGCCACAAACACCGCCAGCGCCACCCAGATAAACGCGAACGTCACCATCTTATCTGCCCCCGGCACTTCGCCGTAGAACAGCACCGCCAGCAGGAACATCAGCGTCGGGCCGATATACTGGAAGAAGCCCAGCGTTGACAGGCGCAGGCGCGTTGCCGCACCGGTAAAGCAGAGCAGCGGGATGGTCGTGACCACACCGGCCGCCATCAGCATCACATTCAGCGTCCACGGGTTGCTGCCCATGTGGCTGGTGCTGCTGTCGGCGATAGCAAACAGATAAATGGCGGCCACCGGCAGCAGCCACAGGGTTTCAAACAGCATCCCGGTTTGCGCTTCGACGGCGATTTTTTTACGCACCAGACCATAAAAGGCGAAGCTGAACGCCAGCCCCAGAGCGATGATCGGCAGCGAGCCAAAGGTCCACAGCTGAACCAGCACGCCACAAAAGGCCAGAAGCACCGCCAGCCACTGCATCCGGCGGAAGCGCTCGCCGAGGAACAACATCCCCAGCACGATATTCACCAGCGGGTTAATGAAATAGCCGAGGCTCGCCTCCAGCATATGCTGGTTGTTTACCGCCCAGATGAAGAGCAGCCAGTTGCCACCAATCAGTACGGCGGAGAGCGCCAGCAGGAAAATTTTCTTAGGCGTTTGCAGAAGCGTTTTCACCCCTGACCACTGACGGCTTACGCTCATCAGCGCCACCATAAAGAAAAACGACCAGATTATGCGGTGAGTGAGAATTTCATCGGCAGGAACGTAGTGAATCAGCTTGAAGTACGCGGGCGCGATACCCCAAATAAAATAAGCGGCAAGTGCGAGTAAAACGCCTTGCCGCGTCTGTTTAGCATCCATCAGGAAAATCCGTTACAAATATGTCACGCAATTTTACCCGATTTTACCGTCTCAACCCACCATATATGTGGCAGTTGCGCTGGCGATATAGAGCTGCTCTTCGTTATGTAACTCCACGCGGGCGACGGCGACTTTATTGCCCGCACGCAGCAGGCTGCTGCTGGCGGTGAAGCGATTGCCGCGACCCGGGCGCAGATAATCGACGCGCAGATCGATGGTTCCCATTCGCGACAGGCGCTGACGCAGCTCATCTTCGTTAATGGTGTCGTGGCGGGTCAGGGTGCTACCAACGCAGACCAGACCGGCAGCAACGTCAAGGGCGGAGGCAATAACGCCGCCATGCAGAATGCTTTGTGCCCAGTTACCGACCATCATTGGCTGGTTGTTAAAGCTCAGTTGGGCGAAATCTTTTTCGTAGCGCTCCAGCTCCAGCCCCAGAGCACGGTTGAACGGCATGTGGTAGACAAAAATCTCGCCGACAAGCTTCAGCGCTTCTTCGGCAGTAAGCGTGGCAGACATAACACGTCACATCCTTATTGTTAAAAGAATGTTGATTTTATGCCCCATCAAATTGAATTGCCAGATTCGGAGCACAGGTGAAGCCACTCACCATTAAATATGCTAAAAGGGATCAAAATATTTCTCATTAAAACGCTTTGCAGGAGAGCAACACCGATGCGGACATATCAGGCCGTACTCATGGCGGCGGCTGCGCTGCCTCTTTCGGCATTTGCGCAGGACGCGACAACTCAGGAGGTGCCTGCCGTGCGGGGCAGTATCATCGCTAACCTGTTGGAGGAGCACGATAATCCTTTTACGCTCTATCCTTATGACAGCAATTACCTGATTTATACCGTGACCAGCGACCTCAATAAAGAGGCGATCAAAACTTATGACTGGGCCGACGATTCGCAGAAAGATGAGGTGAAATTCCAGCTGAGCCTCGCCTTCCCGTTATGGCGCGGCATTCTGGGGCCAAATTCGATTCTGGGTGGCTCTTACACGCAGAAGTCGTGGTGGCAGCTATCAAACAGCGATGAATCCTCGCCGTTCCGTGAGACCAACTACGAGCCGCAGCTGTTCCTTGGCTTTGCTACCGACTACTCGCTGGCGGGCTGGACGCTGCGGGACGTGGAGTTTGGCTACAACCATCAATCCAACGGGCGCTCCGACCCCACCTCGCGCAGCTGGAACCGTATCTATAGCCGCCTGATGGCGCAGAACGGCAACTGGCTGGTGGAGGTGAAACCCTGGTATGTGGTGGGTAACACCGACGATAATCCGGATATCACCAAATACATGGGCTACTATCAGCTGCGGGTGGGCTATCAGCTGGGCGAAGCGGTGCTGAGTGTGAAAGGGCAGTACAACTGGAACACCGGCTATGGTGGTGCAGAGATGGGCGTCAGCTACCCGCTGACCAAACATGTTCGTCTGTATACCCAGGTCTACAGCGGTTATGGCGAGTCCCTCATCGACTACAACTTCAACCAGACCCGCGTGGGTGTGGGCGTGATGCTGAACGATCTTTTCTAGCCTCCTCGAATGTTTTTCTCTTAAACGTTGAAGTTTCTCTCGCAGGCGCTGAAAATAGCGCCTGTTTTAATTTCGGGCAAATGGGGTTGATGTGGTGCAGGCGGAAGTCGTTAATCAGGAGTCGCTGGCTAAACAGGTTTTGCATGAAACCTTTGGCTATCACCAGTTCCGCCCGGGCCAGGAAACCATCATCAACACGGCCCTTGAGGGGCGTGACTGTCTGGTGGTCATGCCGACAGGCGGCGGTAAATCGCTGTGCTATCAGGTTCCCGCGCTGGTACTGAATGGCCTGACGGTGGTGGTGTCACCGCTGATCTCGCTGATGAAAGACCAGGTCGACCAGCTGCTGGCGAACGGCGTGGCGGCGGCCTGCCTCAACTCTACCCAGACCCGCGAGCAGCAGCAGGAGGTGATGGCCGGGTGCCGCACCGGGCAGGTTCGTCTGCTCTATATCGCCCCGGAACGCCTGATGCTGGATAACTTCCTTGAGCATCTGGCGCACTGGAATCCGGTACTGCTGGCGGTAGACGAAGCGCACTGTATCTCCCAGTGGGGGCATGATTTCCGTCCAGAGTATGCCGCGCTCGGTCAGCTGCGTCAGCGCTTCCCGTCGGTGCCGTTTATGGCCCTTACCGCTACCGCCGACGACACCACCCGGCAGGATATTGTCCGTCTGCTGGGGCTCAACGATCCGCTGATTCAGGTCAGCAGCTTCGACCGCCCGAACATCCGCTATATGCTGATGGAGAAATTTAAGCCCCTCGATCAGCTGCTGCGCTACGTCCAGGAGCAGCGCGGCAAATCCGGCATTATCTACTGCAACAGCCGGGCGAAGGTTGAAGACACCGCCGCCCGTCTGCAAAGCCGCGGCTTCAGCGCCGCCGCCTATCATGCGGGGCTGGAAAACCACATTCGTGCCGACGTGCAGGAGAAATTCCAGCGCGACGATCTGCAAATTGTGGTGGCGACTGTCGCCTTCGGTATGGGCATCAACAAGCCGAACGTGCGCTTTGTGGTGCATTTCGACATTCCGCGCAATATCGAATCCTACTACCAGGAGACAGGCCGCGCCGGGCGTGATGGCCTGCCCGCCGAGGCGATGCTGTTTTACGATCCGGCCGATATGGCCTGGCTGCGTCGCTGCCTGGAAGAGAAACCCCAGGGGCAGTTGCAGGATATCGAGCGTCATAAGCTCAACGCGATGGGCGCCTTTGCCGAAGCGCAAACCTGCCGCCGTCTGGTGCTGCTGAACTATTTTGGCGAGGGACGCCAGGAGTCGTGCGGCAACTGCGATATCTGCCTCGACCCGCCGAAGCAGTACGACGGGCTGATGGACGCGCGCAAGGCGCTCTCCACCATTGGCCGCGTCAATCAGCGCTTCGGGATGGGCTACGTGGTGGAAGTGCTGCGCGGCGCCAACAATCAGCGTATCCGCGAGATGGGCCATGACAAGCTGCCGGTCTACGGTATTGGCCGCGATCAGAGCCACGAGCACTGGGTCAGCGTGATCCGCCAGCTGATCCACCTGGGCTTTGCGACCCAGAACATTGCCCAACACTCCGCGCTGCAGCTGACCGAAGCCGCCCGTCCGGTGCTGCGCGGCGAAGTGGAATTGCAGCTCGCCGTGCCGCGCGTGGTGGCGCTGAAACCGCGTGTGATGCAGAAATCCTACGGCGGCAACTATGACCGTAAGCTGTTTGCCAAACTGCGTAAGCTGCGCAAGGCCATCGCCGACGAAGAGAATATCCCACCTTATGTGGTGTTTAACGATGCCACGCTGATTGAGATGGCCGAACAGATGCCGCTCAGCGCCAGCGAAATGCTCAGCGTCAACGGCGTGGGTACCCGCAAACTGGAGCGCTTCGGCAAAGAGTTTATGGCGCTGATTCGCTCCCATACGGATGGTGATGATGAGGAGTAGTCAGCCCGGCAAAAAAGTGCCAGGATGATTGCTCCCTGAACTATTTCCCCGCGAGTTAATTATGTTAACCCTGTTTCTGACCGTGGCGCTGGTGCATATTGTGGCGCTGATGAGCCCTGGCCCCGACTTTTTCTTCGTGTCCCAAACGGCGGTGAGCCGTTCGCGCAAAGAGGCGATGATGGGCGTGCTGGGCATTACCCTTGGCGTTATGGTCTGGGCTGCCCTGGCACTGCTGGGCCTGAACCTAATCCTCGCTAAGATGGCCTGGCTGCATAACATTATTATGGTTGGCGGCGGCCTCTATCTGTGCTGGATGGGCTATCAGATGCTGCGCGGGGCGTTTAAGAAAGATGACAGCGAAACGCCTGAGCCAAAAATGGAGCTGGCGGCCAGCGGACGCAGCTTTGTGAAAGGGCTGCTGACCAACCTGGCTAATCCAAAGGCCATTATCTATTTCGGTTCGGTATTTTCACTGTTTGTGGGTGAGGATGTCGGTGCCGGGGCGCGCTGGGGCATCTTCCTGCTGATCGTTCTGGAGACGTTTGCCTGGTTCACCGTGGTGGCAAGCCTGTTTGCGTTACCCTCCATGCGACGCGGCTACCAACGTCTGGCGAAGTGGATTGACGGCGTTGCCGGCGCGTTATTCGCCGGCTTCGGCATTCATCTGATCCTGTCGCGTTAAGCGTGCCTTGCTGATGCCAGCAGCGCACCCACCAGCATAAACAGCGAACCGAACACTTTATTCAGGGCCTTCATCTGACGAGGCCCTTTAATCCATGTCGCAATCCGCGTAGCCAGCGTCGCATAGCCAATCATCACAATGATATCGACCACAATGGTGGTCACGCCAAGCACCACGTACTGCATGATCTGGGGCTGATGCGGCACGATAAACTGCGGAAACAGGGCCGCCAGGAAGACGATGCTCTTCGGGTTGGTCAGGTTCACAAACACTGCCCGCTTAAACAGTTTTCCCCTGCTTTGCGTCTGGGCGAGCGTGTTGAGGTCAAGGGACCCTGCGGCGCGCCACTGCTGAATACCCAGCCAGATCAGATAGGCTGCCCCAGCCCATTTCAGCACTTCGAAGGCCAGCACCGAACGGGAGAAGAGCGTGCCGAGCCCCACGCCGACCAGCACAATGTGAATAGCCAGCCCGGTTTGCAAGCCGGCAATCGACGCCGCTGCGCCGCGATAGCCGTGGTTCATGGCGGTGGTCATGGTATTGATCGCCCCTGAGCCCGGTGAAAGGCTGAGGATAATGGATGTCAGCAGGTAGGCGAACCACCACTCAAAGGTCATTTGAAACTCCCGAATCGTCTATTTTTATGCCACAATACGCTAATGTTGCGTCATTTTACGGCCTGTCACAAAAAAACGATATTCCTTGGCTTACAGGGGCGTAAACCCGATGTTTCAGCTGAATAAGGACTGGGAAACGCGAGAAAAGGCATTTGCTGCTTTCTCCATGGGACCGTTGACCGATTTCTGGCGCCAGCGCGAGGAAGATGAGTTTACGGGCGTCGGGGATATCCCGGTACGCTTCGTTCGTTTCCGTGATGAAAAAAATGACCGGGTGATTGTCGTCTGCCCCGGGCGTATCGAAAGCTACATCAAATATGCCGAGCTGGCGTACGATCTGTTCCATCTGGGTTTTGATGTGTTAATTATCGACCATCGCGGGCAGGGGCTTTCCGGTCGGATGTTGCCGGATACCCATCGTGGCCACGTGGAAAACTTCAGCGATTACGTCGACGATCTGGCCGCATTCTGGCAGCAGGAAGTGCAGCCCGGCCCGTGGCGCAAGCGCTATATTCTTGCGCACTCCATGGGTGGCGCCATTTCTACGCTCTTTTTGCAGCGCTACGATCACCAGTGCGATGCCATTGCGCTTACCGCGCCGATGTATGGCATTGTGATACGTTTTCCGGACTGGATGGTGCGCCATCTTCTCGACTGGGCTGAGGGCCATCAGCGCATTCGTGAAGGCTACGCCATCGGAACAGGACGCTGGCGGGCTTTGCCTTTTGCCATCAACGTCTTAACCCATAGCCAGCAGCGTTATCGCCGCAACCTGCGTTTTTATGCCGATGAACCGCGCTTGCGCGTTGGCGGCCCCACCTGGCACTGGGTTCGCGAAGGTATTCTGGCGGGTGAAGAGGTATTGGCGGGTGCCGGTCAGGACGATACGCCCACGCTCATCCTTCAGGCTGAAGAGGAGCGGGTAGTGGATAACCGCATGCACGACCGCTTTTGTGAACTGCGAGCCGCAGCCGGTCACCCCTGTGAAGGGGATAAACCGCTGGTCATAAACGGCGCGTACCATGAGATCCTTTTCGAAAAGGACGCCATGCGCTCAGTCGCACTCCACGCCATCGTCGACTTTTTCGACAGGCATAACTGATATTCACCAGAGGTTAAATTTTTCTATGTACCAGGTTGTCGCGTCTGATTTAGATGGCACGCTGCTCTCCCCCGATCACACTTTATCGCCCTACGCGAAAGAGACCTTAAAACTTCTGACTGCCCGTGGCGTGAACTTTGTCTTCGCCACCGGCCGCCACCACGTTGATGTGGGGCAGATCCGCGATAATCTGGAGATCAAATCCTACATGATCACCTCCAACGGCGCCCGCGTGCACGATCTGGACGGGAATCTGATCTTCACCCATAACCTCGATCGCGACATCGCCACCGATCTGTTCGGGATCATGCACAACAACCCCGACATCATCACCAACGTCTATCGCGATGACGAGTGGTTTATGAACCGTCACCGCCCGGACGAGATGCGCTTCTTTAAAGAGGCGGTATTCAACTATTCGCTGTATGAGCCGGGCCTGCTGGAGCCGGAAGGCATCAGCAAGGTGTTCTTTACCACCGACAGCCACGAAGCGCTGCTGCCGCTGGAGCAGGCGATTAACGCCCGTTGGGGCGATCGGGTTAACGTCAGCTTCTCCACGCTGACCTGCCTGGAAGTGATGGCGGGCGGCGTCTCCAAGGGGCATGCCCTTGAAGCGGTAGCCAAACGCCTGGGCTTTGATCTTAAGGATTGCATCGCCTTTGGCGACGGCATGAACGACGCCGAAATGCTCTCCATGGCGGGCAAGGGCTGCATCATGGAAAACGCCCACCAGCGCCTGAAAGATCTGCACCCGGAGCTGGAAGTGATCGGCACCAACGGTGATAACGCGGTACCAAAATATCTGCGTAAGCTGTTTCTTGAATAATCTTCATTTGGTTGTTTAACGTTCAGTTGTCAACCAAAGAGTTCGCTACAATGCCTGTCCATCTTTTCAAGAGACAAGCATTGTGGCGCTACTCATTATCACCACTATTCTGTGGGCCTTCTCCTTTAGCCTGATTGGCGAATACCTTGCCGGTTCGGTCGATAGCTATTTCTCGGTGCTGATGCGTGTGGGGCTGGCGGCGCTGGTGTTCCTGCCGTTCCTGCGTACGCGCAGACAAACGCTGAAAACCATTTTGCTCTATATGCTGGTAGGCGCGATGCAGCTCGGCATCATGTACCTGTTCAGCTTCCGCGCTTACGTCTACCTGTCGGTATCGGAATTCCTGCTGTTTACCGTGCTCACGCCGCTCTATATCACGCTGATTTATGACCTGCTGAGCAAACGCCGTTTGCGCTGGGGCTACCTGCTGAGCGCGGCGCTGGCGGTGTTGGGCGCGGCGATCATTCGCTATGACAAAGTGAGCGACCACTTCTGGACCGGGCTGATGTTCGTCCAGCTCGCCAACATCAGCTTTGCCATCGGCATGGTGGGGTATAAGCGTTTGATGGAAACCCGTCCGATGCCGCAGCACAACGCCTTTGCCTGGTTTTATATGGGCGCGGCGATTGTGGCAGTGGCGGCATGGTTCATGTTGGGGAACCCACAAAAACTGCCGACCACGACGCTGCAGTGGAGCGTGCTGGTCTGGCTGGGAGTGGTGGCATCCGGGCTGGGTTACTTCATGTGGAACTATGGCGCCACGCAGGTGGACGCCGGAACGCTTGGGATCATGAATAACGTTCACGTCCCGGCGGGCCTGCTGGTTAACCTCGCCATCTGGCAGGAACAACCGCACTGGCCGAGCTTCATTATTGGGGGTACGGTGATCCTGGCTTCATTGTGGGTACATCGCCGTTGGGTCGCTCCGCGCTCCGGACAAACGGCAGATGATCGCAGGCGTGATTCCGCGCTGAGCGAATAAAAGCCTCGGTGACAGGTTGACGCTGCTCGCCATCGCGCACAGCAGAATAGAGCCGGCTCCACAGTCCTTCACCCAGGGTTCTGGTCACGACCAGGCCCTGGCGTTCAAAACTCTCCACCACCCAGTGTGGTAATGCGGCAATCCCCATGCGGGCTGCCACCATCTGAATTAACAGCAGGGTATTGTCCACGCTTTTCAGCTGCGGGCTGATGCCTGCCGGCTGCAGGAAGTGACGCCAGATATCCAGACGACTGCGCTGGACCGGGTAGATCAGCAGCGTTTCGGTCGCCAGATCTTCCGGCGCAATGCGCGTTCTGGCAGCCAGCGGATGATCCGGGGCCAGCACCAGGCGAACTTCAAAATCAAACATTGGCGAATAGTGCAGGCCGCTGCGCGGCAGAATATCCGAGGTCATGACCAGATCCAGCTCGCCCTGCTGGAGCGACGGCTGCGGGTCAAAGGTCACGCCGGATTTAAAGTCCATCTCCACCTGCGGCCATCTCTGGCGGAAGTTCTCAAGCGCGGGTGTCAGCCACTGGATACAGCTGTGGCACTCAATGGCGATGCGCAGCCGGGTTTGCTGTGGCTCATGGCAAGCCTGCAACGCGCTGGCGATCTGCGGCAACACCTGATTCGCCAACTGCAGCAGGATCTCACCCTGTGGCGTGAAGCGTAGCGGCTGACTCTTACGCACAAACAGACGAAAGCCAAGGCGCTGTTCCAGATCGCTGAACTGGTGGGAAAGGGCGGATTGCGTCTGGTGCAGCGCCGCCGCCGCCGCCGCAAGAGAGCCGCAGTTCCGCAACGCCTGGAGCGTTTTCAGGTGTTTTATCTCGATCATGAATGTCCTTCACTTCGCCATGAACAATTTGCGCTTGAGGAATATACAGTACCTACACATTATGGAAGTGTAAACATCTGGACGGCTAAATACTGAAAATTCCATAAGGGGCACATCATGACAATTCGCAACCATACCCTCGGTTTCCCGCGCGTCGGCCTGCGCCGCGAGCTGAAAAAAGCGCTCGAAAGCTACTGGGCGGGTAATGCCCCCCGTGATGAACTGCTGGCGGTGGGACGCGAACTCCGTGCCCGCCACTGGGATCAGCAGAAGCAGGCGGGCATTGACCTCCTGCCGGTGGGCGATTTCGCCTGGTACGACCATGTTCTGACCACCAGCCTGCTGCTTGGCAACGTGCCGGCTCGTCATCAGAGCAAAGATGGCTCGGTAGATATCGACACCCTGTTCCGCATTGGCCGTGGCCGTGCGCCAACGGGTGAACCCGCGGCGGCAGCAGAGATGACCAAGTGGTTCAACACCAACTACCACTACATGGTGCCGGAGTTCGTGAAGGGCCAGCAGTTCAGACTGACCTGGACCCAGCTGCTGGAGGAAGTGGACGAAGCCCTGGCCCTCGGCCATCAGGTGAAACCTGTTCTGCTGGGGCCGGTAACGTACCTGTGGCTGGGTAAAGTGAAGGGCGAACAGTTTGATCGCCTGAGCCTGCTGAATGAGATCCTGCCGGTGTACCAGCAGGTGCTGGGCGAACTGGCGAAACGCGGCGTTGAGTGGGTACAGATCGACGAACCGGCACTGGTGCTGGAGCTGCCACAGGCGTGGCTGGATGCCTTCAAACCGGCATACGACGCCCTCGCGGGGCAGGTTAAGCTGCTGCTCACCACCTATTTTGAAGGGGTAACGCCAAACCTTGATACCATCACCGCCCTGTCAGTGCAGGGGTTGCACGTGGATCTGGTCCACGGTAAAGATGACGTGGCAGAACTCCATTCCCGTCTGCCGTCCGACTGGCTGCTCTCTGCCGGGCTGGTGAACGGTCGCAACGTCTGGCGCGCCGATCTGACAGAAAAATATGGTCAGATTAAAGACATCGTCGGCAAACGCGATCTGTGGATCGCCTCATCCTGCTCCCTGCTGCACAGCCCGATAGATCTCAGCGTCGAAACTCGTCTGGATGCCGAAGTGAAGAGCTGGTTTGCCTTCGCCCTGCAAAAATGCGAAGAGCTGGCCCTGCTGCGCGATGCATTGAACAGCGGCGATACGACGGCGATTACCGCATGGAGCGCGCCAATTCAGGCCCGCCGCCACTCTACCCGCGTGCATAACCCGGCGGTTGAGAAACGTATGGCCGCCATCACCGCGAAGGAGAGCCAGCGTCAGAGTCCTTATGAGGTGCGTGCTGAAGCCCAGCGTGCCCGCTTTAAGCTCCCGGCCTGGCCGACCACCACTATCGGCTCTTTCCCGCAGACCAAAGAGATCCGCGGCCTGCGTCTGGACTTCAAAAAGGGCAATCTGGACGCTGGCAACTACCGCACCGGCATCGCCGAACATATCAAGCAGGCGATTGTGGAGCAGGAGCGCCTGGGGCTGGATGTGCTGGTCCACGGCGAAGCCGAGCGTAACGACATGGTGGAATACTTCGGTGAACACCTCGACGGCTTTGTGTTTACCCAGAACGGCTGGGTGCAGAGTTACGGCTCCCGCTGCGTGAAGCCGCCGGTGGTGATCGGTGACGTCAGCCGCCCGGAAGCGATCACCGTCGAGTGGGCGAAGTATGCCCAGTCCCTGACCGACAAACCGGTAAAAGGCATGCTGACCGGGCCGGTGACCATTCTCTGCTGGTCCTTCCCGCGTGAAGATGTGTCCCGTGAGACCATTGCGAAGCAGATCGCGCTGGCGCTGCGTGATGAAGTGGCGGATCTGGAAGCCGCAGGCATCGGCATCATCCAGATTGACGAACCGGCGTTGCGCGAGGGCCTGCCATTGCGTCGCAGCGACTGGGATGCCTACCTGGCGTGGGGCGTGGAAGCGTTCCGCATCAACGCCGCGGTGGCGAAGGATGAGACCCAGATCCACACCCATATGTGTTACTGCGAGTTCAACGACATCATGGATTCCATCGCCGCGCTGGATGCTGACGTCATCACCATCGAAACCTCACGCTCGGATATGGAGCTGCTGGAGTCGTTTGAAGAGTTCGACTACCCGAACGAAATCGGGCCTGGCGTCTATGACATTCACTCCCCGAACGTCCCGAGCGTGGAGTGGATTGAAAGCCTGCTGCAAAAAGCGGCCCAGCGTATTCCGGCTGAGCGCCTATGGGTGAACCCGGACTGCGGCCTGAAAACCCGCGGCTGGCCTGAGACCCGAAGCGCGCTGGCGAACATGGTGAAAGCGGCGCAGAACCTGCGTCAGGGTTAACCCTGGTACACGATTGCCGGGCGGCGTGAGGCTTGCCCGGCCTACGTACGACCTTCCTGAATAATTAAAACTCTCTTGCTATTACCATATACCCATTAAACCTGACTGAGCACTCATCGTCATTTATAAGGCCAGAAGTAATGAATATATCTTCCTTTTTCTCCTTGTTGATGTATGTGTATTTTACCGTCAGGGATTGAGTATTATTTTCATAATAACTGTCCATGTAAGCACCCTCGGGTATTGTCGCTTTACCCTGTGCCACAGCCATTTCATAATCGATTTTTGCTAATGATCGCGCGTACAGTTTTGATACAGGAGAAAGGTCAATGATTTTAATGGTTGTTTTGTTCCGCTGAATAGTCGACGTATCGATTTGTAAGTCTCGCGAAATGGCATTGAATAAAGCGGTCTCCATTGACGCACCGACAATAGCACATCCATTATTATTCGCGTGCGCAAGAAAAGGATACATAATTAATATGTAGAGAGATTTTTTATTAAACATTAATCCTCCACAACGAGTATTTTATCACTGCTTGCAGCAATGATTTTACGACTGGATAAATTTAGGATGATACATCCGTCGGATGCCTCTCCCGGGTGCAATGAACTTTCCCCATGTATCATGAAGCCATCCAGACCGCACATATCGTTCCCGGCGTAGGGAGTTAATCTCATTGTCCATGCTTTAGTTTTAGAATGATAAAAAGCGGGTCCTATTGTATACGTTCCTCTTGGTAGCGGGCCTTTGTTTTTTACGCATTCATGTGCTGAGTCGTTTTTAAACCCAGGCCTACCTGCATACTGACCATCAAACTGATAAGTGCCGTCCAGATAAAATGAGTGCGAACTTACTTTATAAACCCACGTCATACCACAGCCTCCTGCTCAGCATCCCATCTGTCTGTATGAATAATATTTCCATCCAGATAGTGCCATGTGATTATTTCATAAGCTAAATAAAATGTTTCAAGGTGATTGTGCCTTTCAAAAGTGGTATTTTTAATGTCGAACATTAACGGCTCTATTCCATTAACCCTGACATTTTCCATCATTATACGGAAATATTCCTCTTCCTGACCATTATAATTTATACGGAAAAACTTAAGCTCTGCTTGCTTAAATTTTTGACCAGTAGCTACGCCTTTATAAAGGTAAGGCGATGAGCTATCAATTTCTTTGATTAAAGCAAAGTCACCATGGATACGTTTGCCAGTAATTTTACCTGTAAGGTTGTCCGTGGGAAGATCGACAGAATGCATAAACTCTATAATCTCAATGCTTCCTTCTCTTCCTTGTATATTAACTGAACCTTTAACCTGATTTCCTGTATGGTCTGTTAACCAAAGATATACCGGTATAGCCATCCTGTAACCTCCTGTTTGGCAAGTAATATGAATGCCAGCGTACGCCCCACATACAGGAGAGAAAAGCATAACTGTATGGTTAATTTCCTAAAACCTTTTTAATTTATGATGGCTCACAAAATCAGGGAGGCGATTATTATTTAAATAGTAATCCTCTCTGTAGTATATATAAATACATGTTTATATTGCTGGGATTAATAACCATGGATTGTACGCCCGGCAGACGTGCCGGGCGGAAGGGTATTATTTTTTGATGCCATACTGCGCAAACCAGGTCAGCATCCGCTGCCAGCCATCCTTCGCTGACTCTTCGTGATAGCTCGGACGGTAATCGGCATTAAATGCATGTCCCGCTCCCGGATAGACCACAATCTCCGCCGTTGCGTTCGCCGCCCGCAGGGCATGACGCATCGTCTCGACGGTATCCAGTGGAATGCCGGTGTCTTCGGCGCCATAGAGCCCAAGCACGGGGGCGTTTAAATCGGTAGCAATATCGACAGGATGTTTTGGTGAATTCAGGGTTTTCTCGCCGACCAGTTTGCCATACCACGCCACGGCTGCTTTCAGCTGCGGGTTATGGGCGGCATAGAGCCAGCTGATCCGTCCGCCCCAGCAGAAACCGGTCGCCAGCAGACGATGGGGATCGCCACCGTTGCGCGCTGCCCAGTTGGCGACGTGGTCAAGATCCGCCAGCACCTGCGCATCCGGCACTTTACTGACCAGGTTGCTGAACAGGGTAGGGATGTCGCTGTACTCGTTCGGATCGCCCTGACGGAAGTAGAGCTCCGGCGCGACCGCCAGATAACCTTCCAGCGCCAGGCGGCGGCAGATATCACGAATATGCTCATGTACGCCGAAAATTTCCTGAACCACGATGACGATCGGCAATGCCCCTTGCGCATTTTTGGGCCGGGCATGGTAAGCGGGCATATTATCGCCCTGGGTCGGAATCGAGGTCTCCCCGGCGGTAATCGCCTCGTCGGGGGTAGTGACAACGGTTGAGGCTTGCAGATCAGCAGCAGGGGCAAATCCAGATGTTCCAGTCATGGCATTCTCCGTACCAATTAGCGCAAAAGTAAATATAGTCCGCAGGTTAACAATCCACAGTGCCCGAAACAGGCTATCTTTTGTGCAACAGATAACGATATAAGTCGTTAATGTGATGTTAATCACTATTTCATGGTAATTAACTGCAATCAATTTCATTAGCGGTGATGTCTATCACGAAATGAAGCCAGTTCCTTCGGTAAAGTACCGCTTTGCTTCTGCTGACAAACTGACCCACAGAGGAGTTTTCTATGTCTAAGTCTGATGTTTTTCATCTCGGCCTCACTAAAATCGATTTACAAGGGGCTACGCTCGCTATCGTCCCTGGCGATCCTGAGCGTGTGGAAAAGATCGCCGCGCTGATGGATAAGCCGGTTAAGCTGGCAGCCCATCGCGAATTCACGACCTGGCGGGCAGAGCTGGATGGTAAAGCGGTGATCGTGTGCTCAACCGGTATCGGTGGCCCGTCTACCTCTATTGCCGTTGAAGAGCTGGCACAGCTGGGCATCCGTACTTTCCTGCGTATCGGTACGACCGGTGCGATCCAGCCGCACATCAACGTTGGCGACGTGCTGGTCACCACGGCGTCTGTACGTCTGGACGGTGCGAGCCTGCACTTTGCCCCGATGGAATTCCCGGCAGTAGCCGATTTCGAGTGCACCACCGCGCTGGTGGAAGCCGCGAAATCCGTTGGCGCAACCACCCACGTTGGCGTCACCGCCTCGTCTGACACCTTCTACCCGGGCCAGGAGCGCTATGACACCTTCTCCGGCCGCGTGGTAAGCCGTTTCAAAGGCTCGATGGAAGAGTGGCAGTCCATGGGTGTTATGAACTATGAAATGGAATCCGCCACGCTGCTGACTATGTGCGCAAGCCAGGGTCTGCGTGCCGGTATGGTCGCGGGTGTTATTGTTAACCGTACTCAGCAAGAGATCCCGAATGCCGAAACCATGAAGCAGACCGAAAGCCACGCGGTGAAAATTGTCGTGGAAGCGGCCCGCCGCCTGCTCTAATTCCGTTCTCTTATCGACAAAGGCCGACCCGTTCGGCCTTTTTCTTTGCGTAGCCCCTCGCAGAAAACCCTTTTCAAACTGGACGTTTATACAGCACAATCCTATTTTGTGCGGGTCATACCTTGATGCAGGGGGCGTCGTGGATATCTCCATCCTTTTTTATGCCGTTATCGCGCTAATTAGCGTCGGCGTGGGCTGGTTGTTCGCCAGCTATCAGCATGCGCAGCAAAAAGCCGATCAGCTGGCCGAACGTGAAGAGATGGTGGCTGCCTTAAGCGCGTTGAAACAACAGGCGGCGCAAAGCGGACACTGGCGCGACGAGTGCGAGCTACTCAATAACGAACTGCGTAATCTGCGGGATATCAACACCTCGCTGGAAGCCGACCTGCGCGAAGTCACCACCCGCCTGGAATCCACCCAGCTGCATGCGGAAGACAAAATCCGCCAGATGATGAACAGCGAACAGCGCCTGAGCGAGCAGTTCGAAAACCTGGCCAATCGCATCTTTGAGCAGAGCAGCCGCCGTGTTGACGAGCAAAACCGCCAGAGCCTGAACGGTCTGCTGACTCCCCTGCGCGAACAGCTGGACGGTTTTCGTCGCCAGGTGCAGGACAGCTTTGGCCAGGAGGCGCGGGAGCGACACACGTTGGCCCATGAAATTCGCAATCTCCAGCAGCTAAATGCCCAGATGGCCCAGGAGGCAATCAACCTGACCCGGGCGCTGAAAGGCGACAATAAAACCCAGGGTAACTGGGGCGAAGTGGTGTTGACCCGCGTACTGGAAGCCTCCGGCCTGCGTGAAGGGCATGAATATCAGACCCAGGTTAGTATCGAAACAGAATCCCGCGCGCGGATGCAGCCGGATGTTATTGTCCGCCTGCCGCAGGAGAAGGATGTGGTCATCGACGCCAAAATGACACTGGTGGCCTACGAGCGTTACTTCAATGCCGAGGATGACTACACCCGCGAGACGGCGTTGCAGGAGCATATCGCCTCGGTGCGGAACCACATTCGCCTGCTGGGGCGTAAAGATTATCAACAGCTACCCGGCCTGCGCTCGCTTGACTACGTGCTAATGTTTATCCCGGTTGAACCCGCCTTCTTACTGGCGCTGGACCGTCAGCCGGAGTTGATCTCCGAAGCGCTGAAAAACAACATTATGCTGGTGAGCCCCACCACGCTGCTGGTGGCGCTGCGCACCATTGCGAATCTGTGGCGCTATGAGCACCAGAGCCGCAATGCCCAGCAGATTGCCGATCGCGCCAGCCGGCTGTACGACAAAATGCGCCTGTTCGTCGATGACATGTCGTCCGTTGGGCAGAGCCTGGATCGCGCTCAGGATAATTACCGTCAGGCGATGAAAAAGCTGGCCTCCGGGCGCGGCAACCTGCTGGCTCAGGCCGAATCGTTCCGCAGCCTTGGCGTGGAGGTAAAACGCGAGATTAATCCGGATTTAGTCGAGCAGGCCACCGCGCAGGATGAAGAGTACCGGTTGCGTGGCGAGGGCGATGTTCAAAAGACAAACAATACGTTAGCAGAAGCACACGCATCGGCAGACCTGTAGGACGTTATTCCTGGGGTGGTTGAATCGTAGGGCAAATTCGCCCAATCTGTTACACTTCTCGTACATTTGATTGATAAGCAGGCTCTGAGATGGTTGAAGATTCACAAGACACAACGCACTTTGGCTTTCAGACTGTCGCTAAAGCGCAGAAAGCTGACATGGTGGCCCACGTATTCCATTCCGTGGCGGCGAAGTACGATGTAATGAATGACCTGATGTCATTCGGCATTCATCGCTTGTGGAAGCGCTTCACTATTGATTGTAGCGGCGTACGACGTGGGCAAACGGTGCTGGATCTGGCGGGCGGGACCGGCGACCTTACCGCGAAATTCTCGCGTCTGGTAGGGGAAACAGGCCGCGTTGTGCTGGCTGATATCAACGACTCCATGCTGAAAATGGGGCGTGAGAAACTGCGCAATCTCGGTGTGGTCGGCAACGTTGAGTATGTCCAGGCGAACGCCGAGGCGTTGCCTTTCCCGGATAACACTTTTGACTGCATCACCATCTCCTTTGGTCTGCGTAACGTCACCGATAAAGAGAAAGCGCTGCGTTCCATGTACCGCGTGCTGAAACCCGGTGGACGCCTGCTGGTGCTGGAGTTCTCTAAACCGATTATTGAACCGCTGAGCAAAGCCTACGACGCTTACTCTTTCCACATTCTGCCGCGCATTGGTGAAGTGGTTGCTAACGACGCCGACAGCTATCGCTACCTGGCCGAGTCCATCCGTATGCACCCTAATCAGGACACGTTAAAGGCCATGATGCAGGATGCGGGCTTTGACAATGTTGATTACTTCAACATGACCGCGGGCGTTGTCGCCCTGCATCGCGGGTACAAGTTCTGAGTGGAGGTGGCAGATGCCGTTTAAACCCTTGATCACAGCCGGTGTTGAAAACGTACTCAATACCTTTCTGTATCGCTCGCCCGCGCTTAAAACGGCACGCCAGCGACTGAACGGTAAAGTGCTGCGTGTGGTGGTAAAAGAGTTTTCGACCCCGCTGGTGCTGGTATTCAGCGAGCGTCAGCTCGACGTGCTGGGCGAGTGGGAGGGCGAGGCTGACTGCTCTGTTATCACCCATATGAGTACGCTGCCTAAACTGCGCGATCGGCAGCAGCTCACCGCCCTGATCCGTAGCGGGGAGCTGGAAGTCGAAGGCGATATCCAGGTGGTACAAAACTTCGTTTCGCTGGCTGACCTGGCGGAATTTGATCCGGCAGAACTACTGGCTCCCTGGACGGGCGATATTGCCGCAGAGGGGATCAGTAAAGTGCTGCGTGGCGGTGCCTCATTGCTGAAAAAAGGTTTTCAGCGTCAGCAGCGCTATGCTGCGGAGGTGCTTACCGAAGAGTGGCGCATGGCCCCCGGGCCGCTGGAAGCCGCATGGTTTGCAGAAGAAACCGCCGCGGTTGAACGTTCGGTTGATGCACTGACTAAAAGGCTTGAAAAGCTGGAGGGCAAATGACGCCAGGTGAAATTCGGCGCCTCTATTTTATCATCCGCACCTTTTTGAGCTACGGGCTCGATGAGTTGATCCCTCGAATGCGCATTACCTTGCCGCTGCGCCTCTGGCGGCAAACGCTATTCTGGATGCCAAATCGCCATAAAGACAAGCTGCTCGGTGAGCGTCTGCGGCTGGCGTTGCAGGAGCTGGGTCCGGTATGGATCAAGTTCGGCCAGATGCTCTCGACCCGCCGCGATCTCTTCCCCCCTCAGATTGCCGATCAGCTGGCTCTGCTGCAGGATAAAGTCGCCCCGTTCGATGGCCGGCTGGCAAAGCGGCAGATCGAAAAAGCGATGGGTGATCTCCCGGTTGAAACCTGGTTTGATGATTTTGACATCCAGCCGCTGGCTTCGGCCTCTATCGCTCAGGTTCACACCGCGCGGCTGAAAGAGAACGGCAAAGAGGTGGTCATCAAGGTGATCCGCCCGGACATTCTGCCGATCATCAGAGCCGACATGAGACTCATCTACCGCCTGGCTCGCTGGGTGCCGCGTCTACTGCCTGATGGCCGTCGCCTGCGTCCGATGGAAGTGGTACGTGAGTATGAAAAGACGCTGATTGATGAGCTAAATCTGCTGCGTGAATCGGCGAACGCCATTCAGCTGCGCCGCAACTTTGAAAACAGCCCGATGCTGTATGTGCCGGAGGTCTACTCCGACTATTGCAGCCAGGACATGATGGTGATGGAGCGCATCTACGGCATCCCGGTATCGGACGTCGCGACCCTTGAAAAGCAGGGCACCAACATGAAGCTGCTGGCCGAACGTGGCGTGCAGGTCTTCTTTACCCAGGTGTTCCGCGACAGCTTCTTCCATGCCGATATGCATCCGGGCAATATCTTCGTTAGCTACGAGCACCCAGAAGATCCGCAGTACATCGGCATTGACTGCGGTATCGTCGGCTCGCTGAACAAGGAAGATAAGCGCTACCTGGCTGAGAACTTTATCGCCTTCTTTAACCGCGATTACCGTAAAGTGGCTGAACTGCACGTCGACTCCGGTTGGGTTCCACCGGACACCAACGTCGAAGAGTTTGAGTTCGCCATTCGTACGGTTTGTGAGCCCATTTTCGAGAAACCGCTGGCGGAGATCTCGTTTGGCCATGTGCTGCTGAACCTGTTTAATACCGCCCGACGCTTCAATATGGAAGTGCAGCCGCAGTTAGTTTTACTTCAGAAAACATTACTTTACGTTGAAGGGGTGGGGCGGCAACTCTATCCTCAGTTAGACTTATGGAAAACGGCAAAACCGTTCCTTGAGTCATGGATCAAAGACCAGGTTGGGCTGCCCGCGCTGGTCCGCTCCCTGAAAGAGAAAGCGCCGTTCTGGATTGAAAAAATGCCCGAAATTCCTGAACTGGTGTACGACAGTTTGCGTCAGAGCAAAAATCTGCAACATAGCGTGGATAAAATTGCCCGCGAGCTGCAGACCAATCATGTGCGTCAGGGCCAGTCCCGGTATCTGTTTGGCATAGGCGCCACGCTGTTATTAAGCGGCACGCTATTGCTGATCAACCGTCCTGACTGGGAGTTGATGCCCGCCTGGCTGATGGCCGGTGGAGTGGTGGTCTGGCTGGCAGGATGGCGTAAAACACGCTGAATTGCATCGCTATCACAGGGCCGCATAACGTATAATGCGGCCTGATTAATTTATCATCTACAACTGAGGAAGAAGTATGGGTGGTATCAGTATCTGGCAATTGGTGATTATTGCCGTCATCGTCGTGCTGCTTTTCGGTACCAAAAAACTGGGTTCTATCGGTTCCGATCTTGGTGCCTCCATCAAAGGCTTCAAGAAAGCGATCAAAGATGATGACGAGAAGCAGGACAAATCCAGCCAGGACGCGGATTTCACTGCTAAATCTATCGCCGATAAACCAGACGACGTCAAAAAGGAAAATGCTAAACGCCACGATAACGAGCAGGTGTAATCCGTGTTTGATATTGGTTTTAGCGAACTGCTGCTGGTATTCGTGATTGGCCTCATTGTACTGGGGCCACAGCGTTTGCCGGTGGCAGTAAAAACTATTGCAGGTTGGGTGCGCGCGCTGCGTTCGCTTGCGACAACGGTTCAAAACGAGCTGGCGCAGGAGCTTAAGCTGCAGGAGTTTCAGGACAGCCTGAAAAAAGTGGAGAAGGCGAGCATGGATAACCTGACGCCGGAACTCAAAGCCTCCATGGATGAACTGCGCGAAGCGGCGGAATCCATGAAGCGCTCCTACAGCGTTAACGACCCGGAAAAAGCGAGTGATGAAGCCAACACCATTCGCAATCCGCTGGTCAAAGATAACGAAGCGCAGCACGAAGGCGTAACGCCTGCTACCGCAGAACACCAGGCCAGTGCGCCCGAACAGACGCCTTCAGAGCCGGTGATCAAAAATTCAGAACCGACGCCAGCGTCCGCAGAGAAGAAGCCTGCCCCCGTCGCTGATGCGTCCCCCTCGTCGAGTGATAAAGCGTAAATATGGCAGTAGATGACACTCAACCGCTGATTACGCACCTGATCGAGCTGCGTAAGCGCCTGCTGAACTGCATTATTGCGGTCTTCCTCATTTTTATAGGCCTGGTCTATTTCGCCAACGACATCTATCAGGTGGTCTCTGCGCCGCTGATTAAACAGATGCCGCTGGGGGCAACCATGATTGCGACCGATGTCGCGTCGCCCTTCTTCACGCCGATTAAGCTGACCTTCTGGGTGTCGCTGATTGCCTCTGCGCCAGTGATCCTTTACCAGGTCTGGGCCTTTATTGCCCCTGCGCTGTATAAGCATGAACGCCGTCTGGTGATCCCGCTGCTGGTCTCCAGCTCGCTGCTGTTTTATATCGGCATGGCCTTCGCCTACTTCGTGGTCTTTCCCCTGGCCTTTGGCTTCCTGGCAAACACCGCGCCGGTAGGGGTCCAGGTCTCGACGGACATCGCCAGTTATCTGAGCTTTGTGATGGCGCTGTTTATGGCCTTCGGCGTGGCGTTTGAAGTGCCGGTTGCCATCGTGCTGCTCTGCTGGGTGGGGATCACCACGCCGGAAGACTTACGTAAAAAACGGCCATACATTCTGGTGGGTGCCTTTGTCATTGGCATGCTGCTGACGCCGCCGGATGTCTTCTCGCAAACCCTGCTGGCAATCCCGATGTATTGCCTTTTTGAGGTCGGCGTCTTCTTCTCGCGCTTCTATATTGGAAAGCGACGTGAAGATCACGAGGAAGAGTCAGAAGAATAAAACCAACCGCCCGCCAGGGCGGTTGTCATATGGGAGCGAGTATGTTTGATATCGGTCTGAACCTGACCAGCCCGCAGTTTGCCCAGGATCGCGATGAGGTCGTTACCAGGTCCTTTGCCGCCGGGGTAAAGGGCTTACTGCTGACGGGCACCAACCTCCATGAAAGTCAGCAGGCGCAGCAGCTGGCGCAACGTTACGATCGCTGCTGGTCAACGGCAGGCGTTCATCCTCACGACAGCAGCCAATGGACGACAGAGAGCGCAGTCACGCTGCGGGCGTTAGCCGCCTCGCCTGAGGTGGTGGCAATCGGAGAGTGTGGTCTCGACTTTAATCGCAATTTCTCTACCCCCGCCGAGCAGGAGCATGCCTTTAGCGCCCAGCTTGCACTGGCCGCGGAGCTGGGTATGCCGGTATTTATGCACTGCCGTGACGCTCACGAACGCTTTCTGGCGCTGCTGGAACCCTGGCTGGATAAACTGCCCGGCGCGGTGCTGCACTGTTTTACCGGCACGCGTGAAGAGGCGATAGCTTGTCTGGATCGTGGATTGTATCTGGGGATCACCGGCTGGGTATGTGATGAACGACGCGGGCTGGCGCTACGCGAGCTGCTGCCGGTTATTCCTGCCGAGCGCCTGCTGATTGAGACCGATGCGCCGTACCTGCTGCCGCGCGATCTCAGCCCTAAACCGGCCTCACGGCGTAATGAACCGGCTTACCTGGGACATATCATTGAACGGGTCGCCCACTGGCGCGGCGAAGAGACGCAGTGGCTGGCTGCGCAGACGGATGACAACGTGCGTCGTCTGTTTGGCGTCGACTTTTAAACTTTGCGGAAACTGGTGTTTTTCACGCTCTGCTTCACTTCTTTATTCAGTAAGTTCAGCAGCAGCATGGAGCGGGCTTCCCCATCCGGCTCAGCGAAAATCGCTACCAGCCCTTCGAACGCCCCTTCGGTGATCACCACATCATCGCCGGAGAAGGGCGTATCAGGATCGGTCATGTCTTCTGGCTGTTTATAAACCGAGAGCTGGTGGATGACGGAAGAGGGCACCGTGGCCGGATGAATGCCAAAGCGCACGAAGTGACTGACACCGCGCGTCGCACTGATGGTGGTGGTGTGGATCACTTCAGGGTCGAATTCAACAAACAAATAGTTCGGGAACAGTGGTTCACTGACGGTTGTGCGCTTACCGCGAACCATTTTTTCCAGCGTGATCACGGGCGTCAGACAGTTCACCGCCTGGCGTTCCAGATGTTCCTGAGCACGCTGAAGTTGCCCACGCTTGCAATACAGTAAATACCAGGCCCGCATAATGACTCTTTTCCGCTTGTTATGCCGGCAAGCATATCAAAACCCTGGCGGGATCGCTAAGCTGATTATAATGGCCGTACGCAGAAGAAGCCTTGAATCTTCACGCTAATTTAACAAAAATACAGCATCACGCAGTCTTACGCCGTATAATGAACCGCATACAGAGAGAGCTTGACTAACTGCATGAAATACAACGATCTACGCGACTTCCTGGAACTGCTGGAAAAGCAGGGCGAACTCAAACGCATTACCCTGCCTGTCGATCCTTATCTGGAGATGACAGAGATTGCCGACCGCACCTTGCGTGCCGGTGGGCCCGCGCTGCTGTTTGAAAACCCGAAAGGCTACACCATGCCGGTGCTCTGTAACCTGTTTGGCACACCCAGGCGTGTGGCGATGGGGATGGGGCAGGAAAATGTCAGCGCGCTGCGTGAAGTGGGTAAGCTGCTGGCTTTTCTGAAAGAGCCTGAGCCACCAAAAGGTTTTCGCGATCTCTTTGATAAGCTGCCGCAGTTTAAGCAGGTGTTGAACATGCCGACCAAACGGCTGCGCGGTGCGCCCTGCCAGCAGAAAATTGTGGAAGGCGATGCGGTCGATCTGACCCGTATTCCCATCATGCAGTGCTGGCCAGAAGACGCCGCCCCGCTGATCACCTGGGGTCTGACCGTGACGCGCGGTCCGTACAAAGAGCGGCAGAACCTCGGGATCTATCGTCAGCAGCTCATCGGTAAAAACAAACTCATTATGCGCTGGCTGTCGCACCGCGGCGGCGCGCTGGATTTCCAGGAGTGGTGCGCAGCCCATCCGGGCGAACGCTTCCCGGTCTCCGTGGCGCTGGGTGCCGATCCAGCCACCATACTCGGCGCAGTGACGCCGGTGCCAGACACGCTGTCGGAATATGCCTTTGCTGGGTTACTGCGTGGCACCAAAACCGAAGTGGTCAAGTGCGTTTCTAACGATCTGGAAGTGCCCGCCAGCGCTGAAATCGTCCTCGAAGGCTACATCGAGCCAGGGGAGTTGGCCCCGGAAGGGCCGTATGGCGACCACACCGGCTATTACAATGAAATAGATAACTTCCCGGTATTTACCGTGACCCACATTACCCAGCGGGAAGATGCGATTTACCACTCCACCTATACCGGCCGTCCGCCGGATGAACCCGCGGTGCTCGGTGTGGCGCTGAACGAAGTCTTTGTGCCGATCCTGCAAAAGCAGTTCCCGGAGATCGTTGATTTCTATCTGCCGCCGGAAGGGTGTTCCTATCGCCTGGCGGTGGTAACCATTAAGAAGCAGTATGCGGGTCACGCTAAACGGGTAATGATGGGCGTATGGTCTTTCCTGCGCCAGTTTATGTATACCAAGTTTGTGATCGTTTGCGATGATGACGTCAACGCCCGCGACTGGAATGACGTGATCTGGGCCATTACCACGCGTATGGATCCGGCACGCGATACGGTCTTAGTCGAAAACACGCCAATTGATTACCTGGATTTTGCCTCGCCGGTTTCCGGTCTTGGCTCAAAAATGGGACTGGATGCCACCAATAAATGGCCCGGCGAAACCCAACGTGAATGGGGTCGACCGATCAAAAAGGATCCTGAGGTGACTGCGCGAATTGACGCGATCTGGGATGAACTGGCCATAATGAATAACGGTAAAGACGCCTGAATGCGCCCGTTATGCCCTATAGACTTCCCGACAGAGAGAGCGAATGACAACCTTAAGCTGTAAAGTGACCTCGGTAGACGCTATCACCGACACTGTATATCGCGTCCGTTTAGTACCTGAATCGGCGTTCTCCTTCCGCGCTGGCCAGTATTTAATGGTGGTGATGGATGAGCGGGATAAGCGCCCTTTCTCAATGGCCTCCACGCCGGATGAGCAAGAATTTATCGAGCTGCACATTGGGGCGTCGGAGCTCAACCTGTATGCGATGGCGGTGATGGATCGCATTCTGAAAGAGAACGTGATTGAAGTTGATATGCCTCACGGCGAAGCCTGGCTGCGCGATGACGAAGAGCGTCCGCTGATCCTGATTGCCGGCGGCACCGGTTTCTCCTACGCGCGCTCTATCCTGCTGACGGCGCTGGCGCGTAACCCGGACCGGGATATCACCATCTACTGGGGTGGCCGCGAGTCGAAGCACCTTTACGATCTGTCCGAGCTGGAAGCGCTGAGCGTGACCCATCCAAACCTGCGCGTTGAGCCGGTGGTGGAGCAGCCGGAAGAGGGATGGCGCGGCCGCAGCGGCACCGTGTTAACGGCGGTACTGCAGGATCATGGCACCCTGGTAAATCACGATATCTATATTGCCGGTCGTTTCGAAATGGCGAAAATTGCCCGTGACCTGTTCTGCAATGAGCGCGGTGCGCGTGAAGATCGTCTGTTTGGCGATGCGTTTGCCTTTATTTGAGACGAAAAAAACCCGCCCCTGACAGGCGGGAAAACGGCAACTAAAACTTTCTCTCTTCGCCAATGGCGCCATAACTGCGTTGGCTGCGCTCGCTCACCCGAATCACTTACTTCAGTAAGCTCATCGGGATTCGTTCACTGGCCGCCTTGTTCTGACGCCATTGGCTTTGAGATAACCTCTTGTAGATTTACACCCTCTCAAATACCGTTGCGATCCCCTGACCCAGGCCGATACACATGGTCGCCAGACCAAACTGGGCATCTTTGCGTTCCATCAGGTTAATCAGCGTGGTGCTGATACGCGCCCCGGAACAGCCCAGCGGGTGACCCAGCGCAATGGCACCGCCGTTGAGGTTAATCTTTTCGTCAATCTGATCCATCAGGCCGAGATCCTTAATGCACGGCAGGATCTGCGCGGCGAAGGCTTCGTTCATCTCGAATACGTCGATATCGCTGGTGGAAAGCCCGGCTTTTTTCAGCGCCAGCTTTGAGGCCGGTACCGGGCCATAACCCATAATCGACGCATCGCAGCCCACTACCGCCATCGAGCGGATACGGGCGCGCGGCGTCAGACCCAGCTCGCGGGCGCGGCTTTCGCTCATCACCAGCATGGCGGCAGCACCATCGGAGAGGGCGGAAGAGCTGCCCGCCGTCACGGTGCCGGTCACTGGATCAAAGGCTGGTTTCAACGTCGAGAGCGCTTCAACGGTGGTTTCCGGACGGATCACTTCGTCGAAGTAGAACTGCTTCAGCACGCCATCGGCATCGTGGCCGCCGGTCGGCAGGATCTCATTTTTGAAAGCGCCGGACTGCGTCGCGGCCCAGGCACGAGCGTGCGAGCGGGCGGCAAAGCTGTCCTGCATTTCGCGGCTGATACCGTGCAGACGGGAGAGCATCTCCGCCGTCAGCCCCATCATGCCTGCGGCTTTCGCCACGGTGCGGCTCATGCCGGGATGGAAATCGACGCCGTGGTTCATCGGCACATGGCCCATGTGTTCCACGCCGCCAATCATGCATACCTGCGCGTCACCGGTCATGATCATGCGTGCCGCATCATGCAGGGCCTGCATCGACGAACCGCACAGGCGGTTGACGGTGACAGCCGGTACCGAGTGCGGGATTTCCGCCAGCAGCGCGGCGTTACGGGCAATGTTAAAACCCTGCTCCAGGGTCTGCTGTACGCAGCCCCAGTAGATGTCGTCCAGCGCGGTGGCGTCCAGCGCCGGGTTGCGCGCCAGCAGGCTACGCATTAAATGTGCGGAGAGATCTTCCGCGCGCACGTTACGAAATGCGCCGCCCTTCGAACGGCCCATCGGGGTGCGAATTGCATCGACAATGACAACCTGTTCCATTGTGACTCCTTAAGCCGTTTTCAGTGCGCCAACCGGACGGGCAGGCTCAACCGGGGGATAGTACGCTTCGTTATTACGCGCTTTGGTACGCAGACCTTCCGGTGCATGATACAACGCGCCGAGATGCTCGTACTGTTGCGTCATATCCAGATAGCGGGCGCTGCCGAGCGTATCCAGCCAGCGGAACGCGCCGCCGTGGAACGGAGGGAAGCCCAGGCCGTACACCAGCGCCATATCCGCTTCCGCTGGGCTGGCGATAATGCCCTCTTCGAGACAGCGCACCACTTCGTTGACCATCGGGATCATCATGCGGGCAATAATCTCTTCGTCGCTGAAATCGCGCTTCGCGTGGCTGACCTCTGCCAGCAGGCTGTCCACGGCTGCGTCTTCCTCTTTCTTCGGCTTACCTTTGCTGTCTTCTTTATAACGCCAGAAGCCGAGACCGTTTTTCTGACCGTAGCGGTTCGATTCGAACAGGGCGTCGATGGCATCGCGGTAATCTTTCTGCATGCGCTGCGGGAAGCCTGCCGCCATCACCGCCTGGGCGTGATGCGCCGTATCAATACCGACCACATCCAGCAGATAGGCCGGGCCCATCGGCCAGCCAAACTGTTTTTCCATCACTTTGTCGATCTTGCGGAAATCTGCCCCGTCGCGCAGCAGCTGGCTGAAACCGGCAAAGTAGGGGAACAGTACGCGGTTGACGAAGAAGCCCGGGCAGTCGTTCACCACAATCGGGGTTTTGCCCATCTTGCTGGCCCACGCCACCACTTTGGCGATCGTTTCATCGGAGGTCTTTTCTCCGCGAATCACTTCAACCAGTGGCATACGGTGCACCGGGTTAAAGAAGTGCATGCCGCAGAAGTTTTCCGGGCGCTTCAGCACGCTGGCAAGCTCGCTGATTGGAATGGTAGAGGTGTTGGATGCTAGCACAGTCTCCGGGCGAACCTTCTCTTCTGTTTCCGCCAGCACCGCTTTTTTCACTTTCGGGTTTTCAACTACCGCTTCGACGACCACATCCACGCGATCGAAACCGCTGTATTCCAGCGTCGGATGAATAGTGGAGATTACGCCGGAGAGCTTCAGACCGTCGATCTTGCCGCGCTCCAGCTGTTTGTTCAGCAGCTTCGCTGCTTCGGTCATGCCCAGCGTCAGGGATTTCTCATTGATATCTTTCATCACAACCGGCACGCCTTTCCAGGCCGACTGATACGCAATACCGCCGCCCATAATGCCCGCACCCAGCACCGCCGCCTGTTTTGGCGTCTCGACATTTTTGGTCAGCTGCTTCGCTTTGCCCTTCACGAACTGATCGTTGAGGAAAATACCGACCAGCGCACGGGCTTCGTTGGTGTGAGCCAGCGGAACGAAACTTTGGTTTTCTAATTTCAGTGCTTCGTCACGGCCCAGACGTGCGGCGGCTTCGATGGTTTTCACCGCAGTGATCGGCGCCGGATAGTGTTTACCCGCCGTCTGCATCACCATGCCTTTAGCGATGGTGAAACTCATGGTGGCTTCAATTTTACTTAAGTGCAGCGGCTCCAGTTTCGGCTGGCGTTTCGCTTTCCAGTCGAGATCGCCGTTAATCGCCTGGCGCAGTATCGCCAGTGCACCTTCATGCAATTTTTCCGGCTTAACGACGCCATCCACCAGACCGAGCTTTAACGCCTGATCGGCACTGACATCTTTACCCGCGGCGATAATTTCCAGGGCGCTGTCGGCACCCAGCAGGCGCGGCAGGCGTACCGAGCCGCCAAAGCCCGGCATGATGCCCAGCTTCGTTTCAGGCAGACCAATGCGCAGATCCGGCGTCGCCAGACGATAATCGGTCGCCAGCACGCATTCACAGCCGCCACCCAGCGCATAACCATTAACCGCAGAAAGGGTCGGGACCGGCAGATCTTCCAGACGGTTAAAGACGCTGTTGGCGAAATGGAGCCACTGGCTCAACTGCTCCTGGGGCACCAGGAACAGCGAGAGGAATTCGGTGATGTCTGCGCCGACAATAAATGCCGCTTTTTCGGAACGCAGCAGCAGACCTTTTAAATCGGTTTGTTTTTCAAGAACGTCCAGCGCCTGGCCAAGGCTGGCCACGGTTGCGGTATCAAGCTTGTTCACTGAGCCGGGGGCGTCGAACACCAGTTCGGCAATGCCACCTTCCAGCCAGTCTACGTACAGGGTGTCGCCTTTGTAGAGCATGTCGGTCTCCTGAATCCAGCAATTGGATCTGGTCATACCAGATGATTCGGAGTGTGGGATTTGTGTTAATGAAATGCAAATTACTCATTAAATAATTGTAGGTCTGATCACGATCGGCGGAGATCACGCAGCCTTTCTGAGGTGTGCTAAGATGCGGATACTTGAGGTCAAAACAAAAGGAAGAACGATGGACTCACTGGCCGCGCTGTATAAAAATCATATTGTTACGTTACAGGAACGTACCCGCGACGTACTGGCTCGCTTTAAGCTGGATGCTTTGCTCATCCATTCCGGGGAGCTGTTTAATGTCTTTCTCGACGATCACGCCTATCCCTTCAAGGTGAACCCGCAATTTAAAGCCTGGGTACCGGTAACCCAGGTTCCCAATTGCTGGTTGCTGGTGGATGGTGTGAACAAGCCAAAACTGTGGTTCTACCTGCCGGTGGATTACTGGCACAACGTGGAACCGCTGCCGACCTCTTTCTGGACGGAAGATATTGAGGTGATCGCCCTGCCGAAAGCTGACGGCATTGGCAGCCAGTTACCTGCTGCCCGAGGCAACATTGCCTATATTGGCCCGGTGCCGGAGCGTGCGCGCGGTCTGGAGATCGCCGCCGATAACATCAACCCGAAAGGCGTTATCGACTATCTGCACTACTATCGCTCCTATAAGACCGACTATGAGCTGGCGTGCATGCGTGAAGCGCAAAAAACCGCGGTCAACGGCCATCGTGCGGCGCACGAAGCCTTCCTGTCCGGCATGAGCGAGTTCGACATTAACCTGGCCTACCTGACGGCCACCGGCCATCGTGATACCGACGTGCCTTACAGCAACATCGTGGCGCTGAATGAGCACGCGGCGGTGCTGCACTACACCAAACTTGATCACCGCGCGCCGTCCGAAATGCGCAGCTTCCTGCTGGATGCCGGTGCGGAGTACAACGGCTATGCCGCTGACCTGACGCGCACCTGGGCCGGCAACAGCGATACCGAGTTCGCCCAGCTGATCAAAGATGTGAATGAAGAGCAACTGGCCCTGATCGCCACCATGAAGGCCGGGGTGAGCTACGTGGATTACCACATTCAGTTCCATCAGCGCATCGCGAAGCTGCTGCGTAAGCACCAGATCGTCAGCGATATGAGCGAAGAGGCGATGGTGGAAAACGACCTGACCGGGCCGTTTATGCCGCACGGGATCGGTCATCCGCTGGGTCTGCAGGTACATGATACCGCTGGCTTTATGCAGGATGACACAGGGACACATCTGGCGGCGCCGTCCAAATATCCCTACCTGCGCTGCACCCGCATTCTGCAGCCACGTATGGTGCTGACCATCGAGCCGGGCATCTACTTTATTGAGTCGCTGCTGGCGCCGTGGCGTGAAGGACAGTTCAGCAAACACTTCAACTGGCAGAAAATCGAAGCGCTGAAGCCGTTTGGTGGGATCCGTATCGAAGATAACGTGGTGATCCACGAGAACGGTACTGAAAACATGACGCGAGATCTGAAGCTGGCGTAATGGAAAGCTGGCTCATACCGGCAGCGCCGGTCACCTTTACGGAAGAGATCAAGAAAAGCCGTTTCATCACGCTGCTGGCGCATACCGACGGCGTGGAGACGGCGAAGGCGTTTGTAGAGACAGTAAGAGCGGAACATCCCGACGCCCGCCACCACTGCGTGGCATGGGTGGCCGGGCCGCCTGACGACTCGCAAAAGCTCGGGTTCTCGGATGATGGTGAACCGGCGGGCACGGCGGGCAAACCCATGCTCTCGCAGCTCATGGGCAGCGGCGTTGGCGAAATCACCGCCGTCGTGGTGCGATACTACGGCGGCGTGTTACTGGGAACGGGCGGGCTGGTCAAGGCCTATGGCGGCGGCGTCCAGCAGGCGCTTAATCAGCTGACGACTATCCGCAAAACGCCACTTACCGAATATACTTTATTGTGCGATTACGCCCAGTTATCCGGCATCGAGGCATTGCTGAAGCAGTATCAGGGCCTCATCGTACACAGTGACTACCAGGCGATGGTGCACTTGCGGGTGGCATTACCCCAGGCTTCGCTTCCGGCATTCTCAGCAAAACTGGCTGATTTTAGTCGTGGTTCGTTGCAATTACGGCCAATTGAAGAATAATCCCCACCCTACTTATTGAATACCAAAGGAAGCGGCAGAGATGCATTTTCGTGCCATAACCCGAATCGTTGGATTGTTGGTCATACTCTTTTCCGGGACGATGATCCTCCCGGGACTGGTAGCGCTTATTTATCGGGATGGTGCGGGCCGCGCCTTTACGCAGACCTTTTTCGTCGCGCTGATGATTGGCTCCCTGCTGTGGTGGCCTAACCGCCGTCAGAAAGGGGAGCTGAAATCCCGGGAAGGCTTCCTGATCGTGGTGCTGTTCTGGACCGTGCTGGGCAGCGTGGGGGCATTACCCTTCATCTTCTCGGAACAGCCCAACCTGACCATCACCGATGCCTTCTTTGAATCCTTCTCCGGGCTGACCACCACCGGGGCCACCACGCTGGTGGGGCTGGACTCATTACCTCATGCCATCCTCTTTTACCGGCAGATGCTGCAATGGTTCGGCGGTATGGGGATCATCGTATTAGCCGTGGCGATTCTGCCGATACTGGGCGTCGGAGGGATGCAGCTCTACCGTGCCGAAATGCCGGGGCCGCTGAAAGATAACAAAATGCGCCCGCGTATTGCCGAGACGGCCAAAACGTTATGGCTGATCTATGTGCTGCTGACTGTCGCCTGTGCGCTGGCGCTGTGGTTCGCCGGAATGCCAGCCTTTGATGCCATTGGCCATAGCTTTGCCACCATTGCCATTGGTGGGTTCTCAACTCATGATGCCAGCGTCGGCTATTTTGACAGTCCGACAATCAACACCATCATTGCTATCTTCCTGCTTATCTCCGGCTGTAACTATGGTCTGCACTTCTCTTTACTCAGTGGCCGTAATCTGAAGGTCTACTGGCGCGACCCGGAATTCCGCATGTTTATCGGCGTGCAGCTGACGCTGGTGGTGATCTGCACCCTGGTGTTGTGGCTACACGATGTCTATGCCTCGGCGGTCACCACCCTGAACCAGGCCTTCTTCCAGGTGGTATCTATGGCTACTACCGCAGGCTTTACTACCGACAGCATTGCGCGCTGGCCGCTCTTCCTGCCGGTCCTGCTGCTCTGTTCGGCCTTTATCGGCGGCTGTGCCGGTTCGACGGGCGGTGGCCTGAAGGTGATCCGCATCTTGCTGCTCTTTAAACAGGGGAACCGCGAGCTTAAGCGTCTGGTGCACCCGAATGCGGTTTACAGCATCAAACTGGGCAACCGCGCACTGCCGGAGCGTATTCTGGAGGCGGTGTGGGGCTTCTTCTCTGCCTACGCGCTGGTCTTTATCGTCAGTATGCTGGCGATCATCGCGACGGGCGTGGATGACTTTTCGGCCTTTGCTTCCGTTGTCGCCACACTGAACAACCTGGGGCCGGGCCTTGGCGTGGTCGCAGACAACTTTGCCAGTATGAACCCAACCGCGAAGTGGATCCTGATTGCCAACATGCTGTTCGGGCGACTTGAGGTCTTCACGCTGTTGGTTCTCCTGACACCAACATTCTGGCGCGAATAAGGGAGCCGTTTGTGAAAACATTAATTCTATTTTCAACGCGCGACGGGCAGACGCGGGAAATTGCCGCTTTTCTGGCTTCTGAGTTAAAAGAGCAGGGTATCTATGCGGATGTCGTCAATCTGAACCGCACCGAAGAGATTGCATGGCAGGAGTATGACCGCGTGGTGATTGGCGCCTCGATTCGTTACGGCCATTTCCATCCTGCGGTGGATCGCTTCGTGAAAAAACACACGGCAACGCTGAATAGCCTGCCGGGCGCTTTCTTTTCTGTGAATCTGGTGGCGCGTAAAGCGGAAAAGCGTACGCCGCAAACCAACAGCTACACGCGCAAGTTTTTACTGAACTCACCCTGGAAGCCAACTGCCTGTGCCGTCTTTGCAGGCGCGCTGCGTTATCCGCGTTACCGCTGGTACGATCGCTTTATGATCCGCCTTATTATGAAGATGACAGGCGGCGAAACGGATACCCGTAAAGAGGTGGTCTACACCGACTGGTCCCAGGTCGCCAGTTTTGCCCGGGAAATTGCGCAATTAACCCGCAATCCGCGGCTTTAATAGTCGCACAGGTCGAAAAATAAGCGAACGGTAAACTTTTTAATATTTCTGCTTGTCACCGTCAGATAACTCCCTATAATGCGCCACCACTGACACGGAACAACGGCAAACACGCCGCCGGGTCAGCGGGGTTCGGTAAGAACCTCACGGAGAAAAGCGAAAATAATCGCTTGACTCTGAGGCGGGGAAGCGTAATATGCACACCCCGCGCCGCAGCGAAAAAGCGAAGCGGCACTGCTCTTTAACAATTTATCAGACAATCTGTGTGGGCACTCAAAGTGACATGGATTCTTAACGTCCTCGGACGAAAAATGAATACCAAGTCTCTGAGTGAACACGTAATTCATTACGAAGTTTAATTCACGAGCATCAAACTTAAATTGAAGAGTTTGATCATGGCTCAGATTGAACGCTGGCGGCAGGCCTAACACATGCA
>NZ_PQJY01000015.1:0-78280 GCF_002920195.1 Leclercia sp. LSNIH8
TTACAGAATTTGCCTGGCGGCTGTAGCGCGGTGGTCCCACCTGACCCCATGCCGAACTCAGAAGTGAAACGCCGTAGCGCCGATGGTAGTGTGGGGTCTCCCCATGCGAGAGTAGGGAACTGCCAGGTATCAAACAAGCCGAAAGCCCATCCTCACGGATGGGCTTTTTGCGTTGGGCGTTAAAAAAGCCGGGCGGCGGCTTCGCCTTACCCGGCCTACGGCTATCCCTTTCTTGAAACTTTCTCACCTTTCACATGCAGACTCGACATTTAGGTTATTCCTGGTTATTGTCAGCTATCTGGATGTCTAAACGTTTATACGTATGCTGTGAGGATGTAAGGTTATGCCGATTCGGGTGCAGGACGAGCTACCAGCCGTCAATTTCTTGCGTGAAGAGAATGTCTTTGTCATGACGGCTTCGCGCGCTACAGGTCAGGAAATTCGTCCTCTGAAGGTGCTTATCCTGAACCTGATGCCAAAGAAGATTGAGACAGAAAACCAGTTCCTCCGCTTGCTCTCAAACTCCCCGCTGCAGGTCGATATTCAGCTGCTGCGTATTGATGCGCGTGAATCCCGCAATACGCCGACAGAGCATCTCAATAACTTCTACTGTAATTTCGAAGACATCCGCGACGAGAATTTCGATGGACTGATCGTCACCGGTGCGCCACTGGGCCTGGTTGAATTCAACGACGTGGCTTACTGGCCGCAAATCAAGCAGGTGCTGGAGTGGGCCAAAGATCATGTCACTTCAACTCTGTTCGTCTGCTGGGCGGTCCAGGCGGCGCTCAACATTCTTTACGGCATCCCTAAACAAACCCGTACCGAAAAGCTCTCTGGTGTCTACGAGCATCATATTCTGCACCCTCATGCGCTGCTGACTCGCGGGTTTGATGACTCCTTCCTGGCGCCGCATTCACGCTATGCCGATTTCCCGGCTGCCCTGATCCGCGACTACACCGATCTTGAGATCCTCGCGGAAACCGAAGAGGGCGATGCCTATCTGTTTGCCAGCAAAGACAAGCGTATTGCTTTTGTCACCGGTCATCCGGAATACGATCCAGATACCCTGGCGAGCGAATATTTCCGCGATGTGGAAGCGGGTTTGAATCCGGACGTACCGTACAACTATTTCCCGCAAAACGATCCGCAGAACAAACCACGTGCCACCTGGCGCAGCCACGGCAATCTGCTGTTTACCAACTGGCTTAACTACTACGTCTACCAGATCACGCCGTACGATCTGCGCCACATGAATCCGACGCTGGATTAATCCTCTGACGATCCTCATCCTGTAGCGTTTCAGCTCTCCAGTTAAGGCACCTTCGGGTGCCTTTTTTATTTCCGAAATTCACTCCGTCTATAGAAAAATTTTTAAATTCATTTTTATCAGCAAGTTACCAAGCATTTAAATTAAAAATGGAAATTGTTTTTGATTTTATCGTAGAGCGAGATAGTCTTAATTCTGCTGAACGAAAACTACACAAGGATCTTTCGTTCGCGTGGGGGAAATAAATTCGGATCAATGAAGAGGAGCAGCGCAATGAATCAACAGGCAACCATTATCGATGAACTGTCCTTTACTCAACCGCATGGTGAGCAGGAGAAGCAGATCCTGACCGCCGATGCCGTAGAGTTCCTTACCGAGCTGGTAACTCGCTTCACGCCAAAGCGCAATAAATTACTGGCGGCACGCATCCAGCAGCAGCAAGACATTGATAATGGCAAGCTGCCTGACTTTATTTCGGAAACTGCTTCCATTCGTGAAGGTAACTGGACGATCCGCGGTATCCCGCAGGATCTGCAGGACCGACGCGTTGAAATCACCGGCCCGGTTGAGCGCAAGATGGTGATCAACGCGCTGAACGCCAATGTGAAGGTCTTTATGGCCGATTTTGAAGATTCACTGGCACCCGACTGGAATAAAGTGATTGATGGGCAGATCAACCTGCGTGATGCGGTTGATGGCACCATCAGCCACACCAACGAAGCTGGCAAAATCTACCAGCTTAAGCCCAACCCGGCGGTACTGGTTTGCCGCGTACGTGGCCTGCATTTACCGGAAAAGCATGTCACCTGGAACAATGAGGCGATCCCCGGCAGCCTGTTCGATTTTGCGCTCTACTTCTTCCATAACCATAAAAACCTGCTGGCAAAAGGCAGCGGACCTTACTTCTATCTGCCAAAAACGCAGTCATGGCAGGAGGCGGCCTGGTGGAGTGAGGTCTTTAGTTACACTGAAGACCGTTTTGAACTGCCGCGCGGCACCATCAAGGCCACGCTGCTGATTGAAACGTTGCCTGCGGTTTTCCAGATGGATGAGATTCTGCATGCCCTGCGTGACCACATTGTTGGCCTGAACTGTGGCCGCTGGGATTACATCTTCAGCTATATCAAAACCCTGAAGAACCACCCGGATCGCGTCCTGCCGGATCGTCAGGTGGTGACGATGGATAAATCTTTCCTCAATGCCTACTCGCGTCTGCTGATCAAAACCTGCCACAAACGCGGCGCCTTCGCGATGGGCGGCATGGCTGCTTTTATTCCCAGCAAAGACAGCGAGCGTAATACCCAGGTGCTGAATAAAGTGAAGGCCGATAAAGAGCTGGAGGCCAGCAACGGCCATGACGGTACGTGGGTGGCGCACCCCGGCCTGGCAGATACCGCCATGGAGGTGTTTAACCGCATCCTGGGCGATAACAAAAACCAGCTGCACGTGACCCGTGAAGATGATGCGCCCGTTACCGCTGCACAGCTTCTCGAACCGTGCGAGGGCGAGCGCACCGAAGAGGGGATGCGCGCCAATATTCGCGTGGCCGTGCAGTACATCGAAGCGTGGATCTCCGGTAACGGCTGTGTACCGATTTACGGTCTGATGGAGGATGCCGCCACCGCCGAGATCTCCCGCACCTCTATCTGGCAGTGGATCCATCATCAGAAAACGCTCAGCAACGGCAAGCCCGTCACCAAAGCCCTGTTCCGCCAGATGCTGTCGGAAGAGATGCTGAACATTCAGGAAGAGCTGGGCGAGCACCGCTTCAGCAGCGGTCGCTTCGACGCCGCCGCGCGCCTGATGGAACAAATCACCACCTCAGATGACTTAATCGACTTCCTGACGCTGCCGGGCTACCGCCTGCTGGCCTGATTTCACCACATAACAATATGGAGCATCTGCACATGAAAACCCGTACCCAACAGATCGAAGCATTACAGAATGAGTGGACTCAGCCGCGCTGGGAAGGCATTGAACGCCCTTATAGCGCTGAGGATGTGGTGAAGTTACGCGGCTCGGTAAACCTGGAATACACCCTGGCGCAGCTGGGTGCCGCCAAAATGTGGCGTCTGCTGCACGGCGAGTCGAAGAAAGGCTACATCAACAGCCTCGGCGCGCTGACGGGCGGCCAGGCGTTGCAGCAGGCGAAAGCGGGCATTGAAGCGGTCTATCTGTCAGGCTGGCAGGTGGCGGCAGATGCCAACCTCGCGTCCAGCATGTACCCAGATCAGTCCCTCTATCCGGCGAATTCCGTCCCGGCCGTGGTGGAGCGAATCAACAATACCTTCCGTCGTGCGGATCAGATCCAGTGGGCATCCGGTATTGAGCCAAACGATCCGCGCTTCGTCGATTATTTCCTGCCGATTGTGGCCGACGCCGAGGCGGGCTTTGGTGGGGTTCTGAATGCCTTTGAGCTGATGAAATCGATGATTGAAGCCGGTGCAGCGGCTGTCCACTTCGAAGATCAGCTGGCCTCTGTGAAGAAGTGCGGACACATGGGCGGCAAAGTGCTGGTTCCGACTCAGGAGGCGATCCAGAAACTGGTGGCTGCCCGTCTGGCCGCTGACGTCATGGGCGTCCCGACGCTGGTGATTGCCCGTACCGATGCCGATGCCGCAGATCTGATCACCTCCGACTGCGACCCTTACGACAGCCAGTTTATTACCGGCGAACGCACCAGCGAAGGGTTCTATCGTACCCATGCCGGCATTGAGCAGGCGATCAGCCGCGGTCTGGCGTATGCCCCCTATGCTGACCTGGTGTGGTGCGAAACCTCCACCCCGGATCTGGCGCTGGCGAAACGCTTTGCCGATGCCATCCATGCGAAATATCCGGGCAAACTGCTGGCTTATAACTGCTCACCGTCCTTTAACTGGCAGAAAAATCTGGACGATAAAACGATCGCCAGCTTCCAGCAGGAACTGTCGGACATGGGCTACAAGTATCAGTTCATCACCCTCGCGGGCATTCACAGCATGTGGTTTAACATGTTCGACCTGGCGCACGCCTACGCGCAGGGCGAGGGCATGAAGCACTACGTCGAGAAAGTCCAGCAGCCGGAGTTCGCAGCAAGTCAAAAGGGCTATACCTTCGTCTCGCACCAGCAGGAAGTAGGAACAGGCTACTTCGACAGAGTGACCACCATCATTCAGGGCGGCGCCTCCTCCGTCACCGCCCTGACCGGGTCGACCGAAGAAGCGCAGTTCTGATAACGGAAACGCCCGGTGGCATTGCGCTTACCGGGCCTACGGTTCTGTTTCCTGGGGTGAGGGACATCTATGTCGCGTGGCCTGGAATTACTGATTGCGCAGACCATTTTGCAGGGCTTTGATGCTCAGTATGGCCGTTTTCTGGAAGTGACGGGCGGGGCGCAGCAGCGCTTCGAGCAGGCAGACTGGCACGCCGTGCAGCAGGCCATGAAACAGCGTATTCATCTCTACGATCATCATGTGGGTCTGGTGGTAGAGCAGCTGCGCTGCATCACCGGCAGTATTGATATTGATGCCGCTTTTTTGCTGCGGGTGAAAAGCCATTACACCCAGCTGCTGCCGGACTATCCGCGCTATGAGATTGCGGAAAGCTTTTTCAACTCCGTCTACTGTCGGCTGTTTGATCACCGCTCGCTGTCACCGGAGCGGCTTTTTATTTTCAGCTCTCAGCCGGGGCAACGTTTCCGCGCCCTGCCGCGTCCGCTGGCGAAAGATTTCTACCCTGAACAGGGGTGGGAGGCGTTGTTAACCAAAGTGTTGGCCGATCTCCCTCTGCGTCTGCCGTGGCAAAATCGCCCGCGTGATGTCGGGTATATCATCGCCCATCTTTTGGAAACGCTCGGCTCGGACACGCTGCCAGACTCTCATTTACAGGTGGCGAATGAACTGTTCTACCGCAACAAAGCCGCCTGGCTGGTGGGGAAACTGATTACCCCGGACGCCACACTGCCGTTTTTATTGCCCATTCACCGCAGCGACGAAGGTGAACTGGTGGTGGATACCTGCCTGACCACCAGCGCCGAAGCGAGCATTGTTTTCGGCTTCGCCCGTTCCTATTTTATGGTTTACGCCCCCCTGCCAGGCGCGTTGGTGGAGTGGCTGCGTGAGATCCTGCCCGGTAAAACCACCGCTGAGTTGTATATGGCGATAGGTTGCCAGAAACATGCGAAAACCGAGAGCTACCGGGAATACCTGCACTATATCGCCCATGCCGATGAGCAGTTTATCGAGGCGCCAGGCATTCGCGGTATGGTGATGCTGGTCTTTACCCTGCCGGGTTTTGACCGGGTGTTTAAGGTGATAAAGGATAAATTCGCTCCACAGAAAGAGATGTCTGCCGCCCATGTGCGCGCCTGCTACCAGCTGGTTAAGGAGCACGATCGCGTCGGGCGCATGGCGGATACCCAGGAGTTTGAGAATTTTGTTCTCGATAAGCGACAGATTGCGCCGCAGCTGATGGCGCTGTTGCTCCAGGAAGCGCCAGAAAAAATCAGCGATCTGGGGGATAAAATCGCCATCAGTCATCTCTACATTGAACGGCGGATGGTGCCGCTCAATATCTGGCTGGAGCAGTCAGAGGGGCAGGCGCTGCACGATGCGATTGAAGAGTACGGCAATGCCATCCGGCAGCTGGCGGCAGCCAATATCTTCCCGGGCGACATGCTGTTTAAAAACTTTGGCGTCACCCGTCACGGGCGGGTCGTGTTCTATGACTACGACGAAATCTGCTACATGACGGAAGTGAATTTTCGTGAAATCCCGCCGCCGCGCTACCCGGAAGATGAGCTCGCCAGCGAGCCGTGGTACAGCGTCTCGCCGGGGGATGTCTTCCCGGAGGAGTTTCGCCACTGGTTATGCGCTGACCCGCGTATCGGAGCACTGTTTAAAGAGATGCATGCCGATCTGTTTCGCGCCGATTACTGGCGTGGCCTGCAAACCCGCATTAAGAACGGGCATGTGGAAGATGTTTATGCTTACCGGCGTAAGCAGCGGTTTAGCGTGAAGTATGCGGCTTAACGCCGGGTGGCGGCTGCGCCTTACCCGGCCTACAGAATTTTGTAGGCCCGTGCAAGCATAGCGCCGCCGGGCATTGAAGACTTAACGAATCCCACCATACGCCAGCGTCACCTCTTTCGCCGCCTTAATCACCAGCGCCCCCAGCTCAGTCACCCGGTCGTCGGTCATCCGTGAGATTGGCCCGGAGATGGAGATAGCGGCAAACGGCTCGCGGTGCTCATCATAAATGCAGGCGGCAATACAGCGCAGGCCGAGAGCATGCTCTTCATCATCGAAGGAGTAGCCGCGCTTGCGCGTCAGGGCTAAATCCTCTTTCAGATGGACCGGTGATACCAGCGTCGCATGGGTATAGGCGTGTAAGCCTTTGCGGTGCAGCAGACCCGTCACCTGCTCCTCGCTGAGCTGGGACAAAAACGCCTTTCCTGCCCCGGAGGCGTGCATCGGCAGCTTGCCGCCAATCGGGGCCGACATGCGCATCAGTTGGGTACACTGCACCTGGTCGATAATAATCGCCTGGTGATCGCTCTGATCGAGCACCGCCAGGTTGACCGTCTCGCCGGAGTCTTCCATCAGCTTGCGCAGGATCGGATGGACAATGGCGAGCAGATTACGGCTCTGCAAAAAGCTGCTGCCGACAATAAACGCGTGGGCACCCACGGACCAGTGCCCGAGCTCGCCCACCTGACGGACAAAGCCCAGCTGCTGCATGGTGGTCAGCAGGCGATGGGTGGTGGAATTTGGCAGACCTGCCTGCTGGGCCAGCTCCGTTAGCGCCACGCTGCTGTGCGACTCGGCTATCCATTCGAGGAGCTTTAACCCCCGGGTCAGGGACTGGACTTGACCGCCTGCCTGGGCGGTCGCGGCGGCGGGTTTTCTGCCGCGTTTAGCGGGAACGGTGGCGACCATGGCAGGCTCCTTTTTTCTGTATCGTGGAAATCATTTTCGTTTTATTTGGGTATTTTGCAACCGTTATCCTGACTGATCGGATGAGTCATGCTGAACATGTCTCATGTTACCGCGGTGTGACTTTTCCCCTTAGCAAGATTATGCCAGTATGGACTGCTGGCCTTTTGGCCTGGTTGAGCGTTGTCGGGAGCAAGTGTGAGCAGCAAAGTAGATCAACTGCGTGCGCAGTTAAATGAACGCATTCTGGTACTGGATGGCGGTATGGGCACCATGATCCAGAGCTATCGTCTGAGTGAAGACGACTTTCGCGGCGACCGTTTCGCCGACTGGCCCTGCGATCTGAAAGGTAACAATGACCTGCTGGTACTCAGCAAGCCAGAGATTATCGCCGCCATTCACTACGCCTATTTCGAGGCGGGTGCGGATATCGTTGAGACCAACACCTTTAACTCGACAACCATCGCCATGGCGGATTACGAGATGGAATCCCTGTCGGCGGAGATCAACTACGAGGCTGCGAAGCTGGCCCGCGCCTGCGCCGATGAGTGGACGGCCCGCACGCCAGAGAAACCGCGCTATGTGGCGGGCGTGCTTGGCCCGACCAACCGCACCGCCTCTATCTCGCCGGATGTGAACGATCCGGCTTTTCGTAATATCACCTTTGACCAGCTGGTGACCGCGTACCGCGAGTCCACCAAAGCGCTGGTGGAAGGCGGTGTCGATCTGATCATGATTGAAACGGTCTTCGATACGCTCAACGCCAAAGCCGCTATCTACGCGGTGAAAGAGGAGTTCGAAGCCCTGGGCGTCGATCTGCCGATCATGATCTCCGGCACCATCACCGATGCCTCTGGCCGTACCCTTTCCGGACAGACGACCGAAGCTTTTTATAACTCCCTGCGCCATGCCGATGCGCTGACCTTTGGCCTGAACTGTGCCCTGGGGCCGGACGAACTGCGCCAGTATGTGCAGGAGCTGTCGCGCATCGCGGAGTGCTACGTCACTGCCCACCCGAATGCCGGCCTGCCAAACGCCTTTGGTGAGTACGATCTCGATGCCGCCACCATGGCGGCGCAGATCCGCGAGTGGGCCGAATCCGGGTTCCTGAATATCGTCGGCGGCTGCTGCGGCACCACGCCAGAGCACATTGCTGCCATGAGCAACGCGGTGGCGGGCCTGGCGCCACGTAAGCTCCCCGACCTGCCGGTGGCCTGTCGACTGTCTGGTCTTGAGCCGCTGAACATTGGCGATGACAGCCTGTTTGTGAACGTTGGCGAACGTACCAACGTGACCGGCTCCGCGAAGTTCAAACGCCTGATCAAAGAAGAGAAGTACAGCGAAGCGCTGGACGTTGCCCGCCAGCAGGTTGAGAGCGGAGCGCAGATCATTGATATCAACATGGATGAGGGGATGCTCGACGCCGAAGCGGCAATGGTGCGTTTCCTCAACCTGATTGCCGGTGAGCCGGACATTGCCCGCGTGCCGATTATGATCGACTCCTCGAAGTGGGAAGTGATCGAAAAAGGGCTGAAGTGCATTCAGGGCAAGGGGATCGTTAACTCCATCTCAATGAAAGAGGGGGTTGAGCCCTTTATCCACCACGCGAAAATGGTGCGCCGCTACGGTGCAGCCGTGGTGGTGATGGCCTTTGACGAAGTGGGCCAGGCGGATACCCGTGAGCGCAAAATTGAGATTTGCCGCCGCGCATACCAGATTTTGACCGAAGAGGTCGGCTTCCCACCGGAAGACATTATCTTTGACCCGAACATCTTTGCCGTCGCCACCGGGATCGAAGAGCACAACAACTACGCCCAGGACTTTATCGGCGCATGTGAAGACATCAAGCGCGAGCTGCCGCATGCCCTGATCTCCGGCGGCGTCTCCAACGTCTCGTTCTCGTTCCGCGGTAACGACCCGGTGCGTGAGGCGATCCACGCGGTGTTCCTCTATTACGCCATCCGTAACGGCATGGACATGGGGATCGTCAACGCTGGCCAGCTGGCGATTTATGACGACCTGCCAGTGGAGCTGCGCGATGCGGTTGAGGATGTGATCCTGAATCGTCGCGACGATGCCACCGAGCGCATGCTGGAGCTGGCCGAAAAGTATCGCGGCAGCAAAGCTGATGACAGTGCCAACGTTCAGCAGGCGGAGTGGCGTACCTGGGATGTGAAAAAACGCCTGGAATACTCGCTGGTAAAAGGCATCACCGAGTTTATCGAGCAGGATACCGAAGAGGCCCGCCAGCAGGCCGCGCGCCCGATTGAAGTGATCGAAGGGCCGCTGATGGACGGCATGAACGTGGTCGGCGATCTGTTCGGCGAGGGCAAAATGTTCCTGCCGCAGGTGGTGAAATCCGCCCGCGTGATGAAGCAGGCCGTGGCCTATCTGGAGCCGTTTATCGAAGCCAGCAAAGAGAAAGGCTCCAGTAACGGCAAGATGGTCATCGCCACCGTAAAAGGCGACGTGCATGACATCGGCAAAAACATCGTTGGCGTGGTGCTGCAGTGTAATAACTACGAGATTATCGATCTGGGCGTGATGGTGCCGGCGGAGAAAATCCTCAAAACCGCACGCGAAGTGAATGCCGATCTGATTGGCCTCTCCGGACTGATTACCCCGTCGCTGGATGAGATGGTCAACGTGGCGAAAGAGATGGAGCGCCAGGGCTTTACCCTTCCGCTGCTCATTGGCGGAGCGACCACCTCCAAAGCGCATACGGCGGTGAAGATCGAGCAGAACTACAGCGGGCCGACGGTATACGTGCAGAACGCCTCGCGCACGGTTGGCGTGGTTTCGGCGCTGCTGTCCGAAACCCAGCGCGACGACTTTGTTGCCAGAACCCGCAAAGAGTATGAAACGGTGCGCATTCAGCACGGACGTAAAAAGCCGCGCACCCCGCCGGTAACGCTGGTCGCGGCGCGGGATAACGACCTGGCCTTTGACTGGTCGAGCTATACGCCGCCAGTTGCCCATCGTCTGGGCGTGCAGGAGGTAACGGCCAGCATCGAGACCCTGCGCAACTACATCGACTGGACGCCGTTCTTTATGACCTGGTCGCTGGCCGGGAAGTACCCGCGCATTCTGGAAGATGAGGTGGTAGGCGAGGAGGCGAAGCGCCTGTTTAAAGATGCCAACGACCTGCTCGATAAGCTCAGCGCCGAGAAAACCCTTAACCCGCGCGGCGTGGTGGGGCTGTTCCCGGCGAACCGCGTAGGCGACGATATCGAAATTTATCGCGATGAGACGCGTACTCACGTACTGACCGTAAGCCATCATCTGCGTCAGCAGACCGAGAAGGTGGGTTTTGCCAACTACTGTCTGGCCGATTTTGTCGCGCCGAAGCTGAGCGGCAAAGCGGACTACATCGGTGCCTTTGCCGTGACCGGCGGGCTGGAGGAGGACGCACTGGCGGATGCCTACGAAGCGCAGCATGATGATTACAACAAAATCATGATTAAAGCGATTGCCGACCGACTGGCCGAGGCGTTTGCGGAATACCTGCACGAGCGGGTGCGTAAGGTGCACTGGGGTTACGCGCCTACTGAGAATCTCAGCAATGAGGATCTGATCCGTGAGAACTACCAGGGTATCCGTCCGGCGCCAGGCTACCCTGCCTGCCCGGAGCATACCGAGAAAGGCACTATCTGGCGGCTTCTGGATGTCGAAGCCCATACCGGCATGAAGCTCACCGAGTCCTTCGCCATGTGGCCGGGTGCATCGGTTTCCGGCTGGTACTTCAGTCACCCTGACAGCAAATACTTCGCCGTGGCGCAGATCCAGCGTGACCAGGTGGAAGATTATGCCCTGCGTAAAGGGATGAGCGTGGCAGAGGTGGAGCGCTGGTTAGCGCCAAACCTCGGCTACGACGCCGACTGACCTGGCTTACTTGCCAGCTTGCGCCAGGCTGTCCTCACTGCGGGCAGTCTGTGTGCAATCTGACTGCACCGCCGACGGTCAGGGCCCGGCTCACGTCACGTTTCCTTACAACAAACAGGGCACCCAATGGGTGCCCTGTCTCTTTCTTACGTTTGACCCCTTATACTTGAGAAGAGCTCAGGCCAGGCGTAGGCCGGATAAGCGAAGCGCCATCCGGCGTTTCTGGCATGGGCTTAAGGAACCGATAACGAAAAGGAGAACCTGTATCCGTGCTGACTCTGCTACATCTGCTTTCTGCCGTGGCGTTGCTGGTCTGGGGCACCCATATTGTTCGTACCGGCGTAATGCGCGTTTTTGGCGCCCGCTTACGCACCGTTCTCAGCCGCAGCGTTGAGAAAAAGCCGCTCGCGTTCTGTGCAGGCATTGGCGTCACTGCGCTGGTGCAAAGCAGCAATGCCACCACAATGCTGGTCACCTCGTTTGTGGCCCAGGATCTGGTGGCGCTGACGCCTGCGCTGGTGATTGTTCTCGGTGCCGATGTAGGGACCGCGCTGATGGCGCGAGTATTGACCTTTGATCTCTCCTGGCTGTCGCCGCTGCTGATCTTTATCGGCGTGATATTTTTCCTTGGCCGTAAGCAGACCCGGGCCGGACAGCTGGGGCGCGTGGGGATCGGCCTTGGGCTGATTCTGCTGGCCCTGGAGCTGATCGTTCAGGCCGTCACCCCCATTACGCAGGCCAGCGGCGTCCAGGTTATCTTCGCTTCACTGACCGGCGACATCATGCTGGATGCGTTGATTGGTGCGGTGTTTGCGCTTATCAGCTACTCCAGCCTGGCGGCGGTGCTGTTAACCGCGACCCTGACCGCGGCGGGGATCATCTCCTTCCCCGTCGCCCTCTGTCTGGTGATTGGTGCGAACCTTGGCTCCGGCCTGCTGGCGGTACTTAACAACAGCGCAGCCAATGCCGCAGCACGCCGCGTGGCGCTTGGCAGCCTGCTGTTTAAGCTGGTGGGAAGCCTGATTATTCTGCCGTTCGTTAAGCCGCTGGCGGACCTGATGGATAACCTGTCGCTGCCGGAATCGGAGATGGTCATCTACTTCCACGTCTTCTATAACCTGGTGCGCTGCGTGGCGATGGTGCCCTTTGCTGGTCCAATGGCGCGCTTCTGTGAACGTATCATCCGCGATGAACCGGAGCTCGATACCCGTCTGAAACCGAAACATCTCGATACCACCGCGCTTGATACCCCGGCGCTGGCATTGGCCAATGCCGCCCGCGAAACGCTGCGCATGGGCGATGCAATGGAGTTAATGCTGGAGGGGCTGAAAAAGGTGGTACATGGCGAGCCGCGGGAAGAGAAAGCGCTGCGTAAACTCGCCGACGATATCAACGTGCTCTATACCGCCATCAAACTCTACCTGGCGCGGATGCCAAAAGATGAGCTGGCGGAAGAGGAGTCCCGCCGCTGGGCGGAGATCATCGAAATGTCGCTCAACCTGGAGCAGGCCTCCGACATCGTCGAGCGCATGGGGAGCGAAATCGCCGACAAGTCGCTGGCGGCCCGCCGGGCATTCTCCCTGGAAGGGGTTAAAGAGCTGGACGCACTGCACGATCAACTGCTCGCCAACCTGAAGCTGGCGATGTCGGTCTTTTTCTCTGGCGACGTACCCAGCGCCCGCCGTCTGCGCCGTAATAAACACCGGTTCCGTATTCTCAACCGTCGCTATTCCCACGCGCACGTTGACCGTCTGCACCAGCAGAACGTGCAAAGCATTGAGACCAGCTCCCTGCACTTAGGGCTGCTTGGCGACATGAAGCGCCTTAACTCCCTGTTCTGCGCGGTGGCTTACAGCGTAATGGAGCAGCCAGATGAGGACGATGGTCGGGATGAGTATTAACTGTTTGCATGTTTGATGGTTAAACCAAGGCCCAGCGCTTTCATCACGGTGAGCGTGGTTTTAAGCGTTGGGTTGCCTTTTTCACTGAAAGAGCGATAAAGCTGCTCTCGTGATAATCCTGTTTGTTCTGCAATGGTTGACATGCCTTTAGTGCGCGCAACCACGCCCAGCGCCTCGGCGATAAAGGCGGGATCGCCTGTTTCGAAAGCGTCAGCCATAAAGATGGCGATCTGCTCATCATCAACCAGGGCATTTGCGGGATCGTAGGAGGTTAGTTTATTCATGGCAGATTACTCCTGCACTTTAACGGTTCTGGCGAGCATTCTGGCCAGAAGGATATCTTTATCCTGGTTACTTTTGTCGCCGCCGCACAGCAGCAGGATGATCTGCTTACCCTGCTGTTTGAAGTAGATTCTGTAACCGGGGCCAATGTGGATCCTGAGTTCGCTTACTCCTTCACCTACAGGTTTAACGTCCCCCGATAATCCATTTGCCAGTCGGAAGAGACGGGCTGCTATCACAGTTCTCGCACGCCGATCTTTTAAATTTTGCTCCCAGCAGCGAAAGGATTCTGTCTGAACGAGCGCTTTCATCATACTCCCTGTTGTTTATAAACTACAAACGATGAGCACAGGGAAAGAAAATAAAAGGGAAGGGTGAAGGCGTAAAGCCTGAAACTTCAAATGCTGAAAGCGCTTCGCAAAGAGTAAAACCTCGCTTTTTCGCCCGCGACCGATCTTTTTACCAGCCGAAACCTAAGGTATATTTCGCCTCTACAGGAGAAATTATGCTGCCAACTCAATCCACCCGATTAAACAAATACATTAGCGAGAGCGGGATCTGCTCGCGCCGCGAGGCTGACCGTTACATCGAGCAGGGCAACGTGTTTATCAACGGTAAACGCGCCACCATTGGCGATCAGGTCGTTCCTGGCGATGTGGTCAAAGTGAATGGTCAAACGATCGAGCCCCGTAACGCAGAAGACCTGGTGTTTATCGCGCTGAATAAACCAGTTGGCATTGTCAGTACCACGGAAGATGGCGAGCGTGACAACATCGTGGATTTCGTCAACCACAGCAGCCGCATCTTCCCGATTGGCCGCCTGGACAAAGACTCCCAGGGGTTGATTTTCCTCACCAACCACGGCGATCTGGTGAACAAGATCCTGCGTGCCGGTAACGACCACGAAAAAGAGTACATCGTCACGGTTAACAAACCGGTGACGGACGACTTTATCCGCGGCATGGGCGCAGGCGTTCCGATCCTCGGCACGGTGACGAAAAAGTGCAAGGTGAAGAAAGAGGCGCCGTTCGCGTTCCGCATTACCCTGGTTCAGGGGTTAAACCGGCAGATCCGCCGCATGTGCGAATATTTCGGTTACGAAGTGACGAAGCTGGAACGTACACGCATCATGAACGTCAGCCTCTCCGGCATCCCGCTGGGCGAGTGGCGCGATCTGACCGATGATGAACTGATTGAGCTCTTTAAGCTGATTGAGAATTCATCCTCGGAAGCGAAACCCAAAGCCAAAGCCAAACCGAAAACCCAGGGCATTAAACGCCCGGTGGTTAAGGCTCCGCAATCGGAAGAGAAAAGCCGGGCGAAGCCTGCCGGAAACGGAAAGCGCTTTACGTCGCCAGGCCGTAAAAAGAAAGGGCGCTAATCAGCGCCTTCCACGGGTTGGGGTATTCGCCGACCAGGAAAATGTCGCCTCTTTATAAGCCTGCTCTTTTCGAAGTTTGCGGGCTTTTTTGGCGTCCAGCTCACGCTGCGCCATCAGTTTGTCGATGTACTCTTTTTTGAGGTGATTGGTTTCGGCGTTGGTCAGCAGACGGCCATGGGCGATACGCGCGCGGTCGAGCAGGGTTTTCAGTTCGCGCTGCTCGCTTTCCGTCATCTCTTTCTGGGTCAATCTTGGTGTGGACATACCTGAAGCCTCCTGTGAAAGAGGCTTCAGTGTAAAGCATGCCTTCGCTGCGGCGAAGTGAATTAACCTTCCTTCACCACATCGCTTTTCTTTTGCCCCTCGAGCGGCTTACCCGACCAGTAACCCGCCAGCAGCGAGCCGGAAAGGTTATGCCATACCGAGAAGAGCGCGCCCGGCAGTGCCGCCAGCGGCGAGAAGTAGATTTTGCCGAGAGCTGCGGCGAGGCCGGAGTTCTGCATCCCCACTTCAATCGCCAGCGTGCGGCAGGTGGATTCGTCAAAGCCGAACAGCTTTCCGCCCCAGTAGCCGCCCATCAGGCCAATAATGTTGTGCAGCACCACGGCGATAATCACCACAAAACCGACAGAGGCGATATGGGCCGCAGAACCGGCCACCACGGCGCTGATGATCGCCAGAATGCAGACCATCGAAAATGCCGGTAAATAGGGCTCTACGGCTTTCACCAGACGCGGGAACAGGTGATGAATCACCAGCCCCAGCGCAATCGGAATCACCACGATTTGCAGAATGCTCAGCAGCATCCCCATCACATCCACCTGAATATGGGCATCCACATACAGACGCGTCAGCAGCGGAGTCGCCACCACGCCCACCAGGGTGGAGACGGAGGAGATGGTCACCGACAGCGCCACGTCCCCTTTCGCCAGATAGATCATCACGTTGGAGGCGGTACCGCTGGCCACGCTGCCCACCAGTACCATCCCGGCGGAGAGGTCCGGCGGCATCTTAAAGGCGATAGCCAGGGCCCATGCCGCCAGGGGCATCACCAGATAGTGCAGAAAGATCCCCGCCGCAACCGGGGCGGGACGCGACAGGACGCGTTTAAAATCGTCGATTTTCAGGTGCACACCCATGCCGAACATGATCAGCATCAGCAGCGTGGTAACCCACGGGCCGATAGCGGTAAAGGTACCAGGCGTGTAATACGCGAGAACGGAGAGCAGCAGCGCCCATAACGGGAACAGCCGGGTGATGGCGGATAACATACGGATTCCTTGCGATTGTGTTGTGTCATGTAGTTATAAAAAAGCCGGGATCGAGCCCGGCTTAGAGGTATTGTTTATCGTGCTAAGTAATTTTGTTCAATCAAATAATATTCATGATCGCCGGTAGAAGGGGATATCTGCCGTCTGATGAACGCGCTCCTGCGTGCCGGTAACGAAAAGTGCAAACTGAAGCAGGAAGCACCGTTTGCTTTCTGCTTCACTCTGGATCAGGTTTGAACCGCCAGACCCGCTGTATGTGCAAATATTTTGGTTTTGAAGTGACGAAGCCATCATGGAGAGCACAGACAAAAGCCAATATTATTTGTCTGGTTAAGCCGTAAAAAAGAACAGGTGTTATCCCTTTATTAACTCTAGGAAACAATCTTATAACCTGTCTGTCGATAAACTATATATCTTTATTATTTATAGCGAAGGTTTATTCATTCTCTTTAAATATGTTTATTTTATGCTGAATCGATTTAATTAAAAAACAATTAAAATCTGTTTGTCTTGTATTCTTAGATCATGCTATAAGAGTTTTGTTGCATGAATTTGCTGCAGCTTGAAATATTAATAGATAGTATCGTGTCTATTAATAATATATTTGCTCTCACTATCTTCACTACGTCATATAATAAGGATTTAATATGAAAGAAATGCCATTGGAACTTATTTATCGGCTATACAAGGCGGACATTGGTGATATTATTGATAATACATATGTTCGCCTCAATGGAGCATGGCTAACCGATGATGATCGAGAAGCTTACCCAAATGGGTTTTTAGGCCGAGGAGCTACATATAAATTCATGTTCAAGGATCATTCTGACGGTAATTATTATACGACAAGCAACAGTGCTGATGTAGCTGATGTCAAACCAAGAAGTCATGATTGCTGGTACGAAGAACCGTTCACTACCACCGCTGACCCATTCCCAGTGTATGAATGTAAATACGAAACTCGAGCAATTAATACAATATATATGCTTGAGGACATCCCAGGTTAAATAAACTAAAAACCGCATTTTAATTTATTTTTATCGAGGTAGGGCATTAACCATGATGAAATATATTCAGCCATCTAACGCCTGTTAGAGCCCATGTAAAATTCATTTCCATTATGGCGTAATTTTACACATTGAGCCGCTTATACGTGCATTAAGCATTCCTTGCGACCGTGTTTTACAGTGACAAAAAGCCGGGTCTGTACCTGGCTTTTTATTATTTCTTTTTGCTGAATAATTTTATTCAAACAGATTGCGATGCAGTTTCTGCACAACCTGCTCCGCTTCAGCGCCCAGCGCCCAGCGCCCAGCGCCCGGCACCAGGAAGCAAAGGTTGTAGCTTGATGCACCGTAACAAATCATGCGGATGTTAAACGGCTCCAGCACACCAAACACCTCTTTGCCCACGCCGCTGGCGCGGGGTAGCTCATTACCGATGATCGCCACCAGGCGAGATCTTCCTCCGCCTCAACGCGGCACCGTTCCCAGTAACCCAATTACTCCCCATCGCTTTTTCATGTTCATCCTGCAAGATAAAAGCTAATACTAAAAGATAAAAGATATTCTATCGGTTAAGCAATGCGCTGTGATTTCCAGTAAAAAATCAATTTAAATCAAAAGGATATTTTTGTGTGCAGCAGGAGTAGCCTGGCTCGCTCCTGGCAATACTTTCCGGTAACAGACAACGTTAAAAGGGTGGTCACGACGGTTCAGACAGCCCTGAGGATGAGCACTATGAAACAGAATGATTTTGACGTTTTAACGGCGCAGCACAGCGCACCGGTAAAAATGTGGACGCACGGGGTGCCCGTTGAGCCAGAGGCGCGCGAGCAGCTGCTCAATACCGCAAAGATGCCGTTTATTTTTAAACATCTGGCGGTGATGCCGGATGTGCATCTCGGAAAAGGCTCTACCATTGGCAGCGTGATCCCCACCAAAGGGGCCATCATTCCGGCGGCGGTGGGGGTGGATATCGGCTGCGGGATGATTGCCGTGCGGACATCTCTGCAGGCAGGCGACCTGCCGGATAACCTTCACGGGCTGCGCAGCGCCATTGAACAGGCGGTGCCGCACGGGCGGACCAATACCCGCTCCCATCGCGATAAGGGAGCATGGGCAAAGACGCCGGATGAAGTGGATAATCACTGGGCCCGGCTGGCACCGCGCTTCAAACGGCTGACGGATAAATATCCGCAACTGCTGAAAACCAATAACCATCAGCATCTGGGGACGCTGGGCACCGGGAACCACTTTATCGAGATCTGCCTGGATGAGCAGCAACGCGTTTGGGTCATGCTGCACAGCGGTTCGCGTGGCGTGGGCAATGCCATCGGCAATGTGTTTATCACGCTGGCGCAGAAGGATATGCAGCAGCATATTGCCAACCTGCCTGACAGAAACCTGGCCTATTTCCAGGAGGGGAGCCGGCACTATAACGACTATATCGAAGCCGTGGAGTGGGCACAGGATTTTGCGCGCCATAACCGCGAGGTGATGATGTCCCGCGTGCTGGCCGCGCTCTCGCGTATTGTGCCAAAGCCTTTCCTGACCCAGCAGGAGGCGGTGAATTGCCATCACAACTATGTCCAGAAAGAGCGTCATTTTGGTGAAGAGGTCCTGGTGACGCGCAAAGGGGCGGTGTCGGCGCAGAAGGGCGAGATGGGGATCATCCCCGGGTCGATGGGGGCAAAGAGCTTTATCGTGCGCGGCCTGGGCAATGAAGAGAGCTTCTGCTCCTGCAGCCACGGGGCAGGGCGGGTGATGAGCCGCACGGCGGCCAAAAAACGCTTCACCGTCGCCGATCAGGTTCGCGCAACGGCTCACGTCGAGTGCAGAAAAGACAGCGAGGTTATCGATGAGATACCGATGGCCTATAAAGACATCGATGCCGTCATGGCGGCGCAGGCATCGCTGGTCGAGATCGTCCATACCTTGCGCCAGGTGGTATGTGTAAAAGGATAAAAGAGATGGCTGATAACGGTGCTGGCAGGATAAAAAAAGGGCCCGGTTTACCGGGCCTTTTTTGTTACTCAAACAAGTTATGATGCAGTTTCTGCACGACCTGCTCGGCTTCATGGCCTGGTACCAGGAAGCAGAGGTTGTAACTGGATGCGCCATAGCAAATCATGCGGATGTTAAACGGATCCAGCACGCCAAATACCTCTTTGCCCACGCCGCTGGCGCGGGACAGCTCGTTACCGATAATCGCCACCAGGGCGAGATCTTCTTCCACCTCAACGCGACACAGTTCGGAGAGCTCCATCAGCAGGGACTGCGTCAACAGGGTATCGCCGGTGGAGGTTGAGCCGGTGGTGTCCAGGGTCAGGGCGATGTTCACCTCTGAGGTGGTCACCAGATCAACCGAGATACTGTGGCGCGCCAGAATGCTGAACACCTCGGCCAGGAAGCCGCGGGAGTGCAGCATGCTCAGGCTGTGCAGGGTCAACAGGGTCTGCTTGCGACGCAGGGCGATGGCGCGGAACAGCGGTGGGTTTTCGGTGGTGTTGCACACCATGGTGCCGCCCGCTTTCGGATCCTTGCTGGAGCCGACGAAGACCGGAATGTCGCTGCGCACTGCCGGCAGTAATGTCGCCGGATGCAGCACTTTCGCGCCAAAGGTCGCCATCTCGGCGGCCTCTTCAAAGGCGATCACGTCAATACGTTTGGCGGCAGGCACCACGCGCGGGTCGGTGGTGTAGATGCCCGGCACGTCCGTCCAGATATCCACACGGGAGGCGCGCAGCGCCTCGCCCAGCAGGGCTGCGGTGTAGTCGCTGCCGCCACGGCCCAGCGTAGTGGTGCGGCCTTTGGCTTCGCTACCGATAAAGCCCTGGGTGATGACAATCCCTTCCGCCAGACGCGGTGCCAGCTGTTGAGTGGTCAGTTCAGCAATGGCCTCAATGTCCGGCTCGGCACGGCCAAAGCGATCGCTGGTGCGCAGCACTTTACGCACGTCAAACCACTGCGACTGAACGTTACGCTCGCGCAGCACTTCGACAAACAGCAGGGTCGACATCAGCTCACCGTGGCTGACCAGCTCGTCGGTCAGGGCGGTGGAGGTGGCCAGAGAGGCGGCTTCGGCCAGGGTGATGATATTTTCCAGTAGGCGCTCAATCTCTTCGCTGATGACGCTGGGATCGCGCAGGCGGCTAAGGATATCGAACTGAATTTTGTGCAGCGCTTCCAGCTTCGCCTGGCGCTCGCTCGCTTCCAGCCCTTCTGCCAGGGCTACCAGCAGATTGGTGACGCCCGCCGAAGCAGACAACACCACCAGCCGGGTATTCGGATCGGCCAGCACCACATCGGCGCTGCGGTTCATGGCATCAAAATCGGCCACGCTGGTACCGCCAAACTTGGCGACAACAAAACTCGTCATAACAACCTCGTGTCAGGGAAGGAAAAGAGCGACCATGGCACAAGGACAAAATAGTTTTATCGGTGCAGGCGCAAATACCGTGTGTATAAATAAAATGTGCAGAGGATCCTGTCAACGCCGGGATTATGCGGATTTTTCATGCTGCCTTCCATATGAGAAACAGGACTTATAACAGCTATACTTTTGGGGCTTTTGCACTGCACTTGATGCAGGCCAGGCCAATGGCATAAAAACCATCACAATTTTTGGCGACAGAGGCTACAATCGACCGAGGTCACAATTCTCAATTCAGAAGAGTATTGCTATGAAAAATATCAATCCAACGCAGACTGCAGCCTGGCAGGCATTACAGAAACACTTTGATGAGATGAAAGACGTCACCATCGCGGAGCTGTTCGCGAAAGACGGCGATCGTTTTAATAAGTTCTCCGCGACCTTCGACGATCAGATGCTGGTGGATTTTTCCAAAAACCGTATCACCGAAGAGACGCTGGCAAAACTGCAGGATCTGGCGAAAGAGACCGATCTGAGCGGTGCCATCAAATCCATGTTCTCTGGCGAGAAGATCAACCGCACCGAAGATCGCGCCGTACTGCATGTTGCACTGCGTAACCGTAGCAATACTCCAATCATCGTTGACGGCAAAGATGTGATGCCGGAAGTGAACGCCGTGCTGGAAAAGATGAAAACCTTCTCGGAAGCAATCATCTCAGGTCAGTGGAAAGGCTACACCGGCAAACCAATCACCGACGTGGTGAACATCGGTATCGGCGGCTCTGACCTCGGCCCATTCATGGTGACCGAAGCGCTGCGTCCGTACAAAAACCACCTCAACATGCACTTTGTCTCTAACGTCGATGGCACCCACATCGCCGAAGTGCTGAAAAAAGTGAACCCGGAAAGCACCCTGTTCCTGGTGGCGTCTAAAACCTTCACCACCCAGGAAACCATGACCAACGCCCACAGCGCGCGCGACTGGTTCCTGAAAACTGCCGGTGATGAGCAGCACGTGGCGAAACACTTCGCGGCGCTCTCCACCAACGCCAAAGCGGTCGGCGAGTTCGGCATCGACACTGCCAACATGTTCGAGTTCTGGGACTGGGTTGGCGGCCGCTACTCCCTGTGGTCCGCGATCGGTCTGTCCATCATCCTCTCCGTGGGCTACGACAACTTTGTTGAGCTGCTCTCCGGCGCGCATGCGATGGACAAACACTTCTCTACCACTCCGGCAGAGAAAAACCTGCCGGTGCTGCTGGCGCTGATCGGCATCTGGTACAACAACTTCTTTGGTGCCGAAACCGAAGCGATCCTGCCGTACGACCAGTACATGCACCGTTTCGCAGCTTACTTCCAGCAGGGCAACATGGAATCCAACGGTAAATACGTTGACCGTAACGGCAACGCCGTGGATTACCAGACCGGCCCAATCATCTGGGGTGAGCCTGGCACCAACGGCCAGCACGCGTTCTACCAGCTGATCCACCAGGGCACCAAAATGGTACCGTGCGATTTCATCGCCCCGGCTATCACGCATAACCCGCTGTCTGACCACCATCCGAAGCTGCTGTCGAACTTCTTCGCGCAGACTGAAGCGCTGGCGTTCGGTAAAGCGCGTGATGTGGTTGAGCAGGAGTATCGCGATCAGGGTAAAGATCCGGCGACCCTGGATCACGTGGCGCCGTTCAAAGTGTTCGAAGGCAACCGCCCAACCAACTCCATCCTGCTGCGTGAGATCACCCCGTTCAGCCTGGGCGCGCTGATTGCCCTGTATGAGCACAAAATCTTCACCCAGGGCGCAATCCTGAACATCTTCACCTTTGACCAGTGGGGCGTTGAGCTGGGCAAACAGCTGGCTAACCGCATCCTGCCAGAGCTGGGTGATAACCAGGACATTAGCAGCCACGACAGCTCCACCAACGGCCTGATTAACCGTTATAAAGCCTGGCGCGCATAATTCCGCTGTTCTCAACAACGCCGGGCGGCACTGCGTTTGCCCGGCCTACGTGTTTTGTAGGCCCGGTAAGCGCAGCGCCACCGGGCGTTTTGCACAAAATATAAACAAAAAATATAGATCCCCGTCACATTTTTGCGTTATACAGGAATCTCGCCCCGGAGAATGAGGTGCTGTATGACATCCCTGACTCGCCCACGCGTTGAGTTTATCTCAACCATTCTGCAGACCGTCCTAAACCTGGGTCTGCTGAGCCTTGGCCTGATCCTGGTCGTCTTCCTCGGTAAAGAGACAGTGCATCTGGCTGATGTGCTTTTTGCCCCTGAGCAAACCAGCAAATACGAGCTGGTTGAAGGGCTGGTGGTTTACTTTCTCTACTTCGAATTTATCGCCCTGATCGTCAAGTACTTTCAGTCTGGCTTTCACTTCCCGCTGCGCTACTTTGTCTACATTGGCATCACCGCGATTGTGCGGCTTATCATCGTCGATCATAAATCGCCCCTCGACGTGCTGCTCTACTCGGCGGCTATTCTGCTGCTGGTGGTCACCCTCTGGCTGTGCAACTCGAAGCGACTGAAGCGGGAATAAAAAAAGGGCGGCCCGAGGGCCGCCGAATACAGTCACAAGTTTGGATCAAGACATCTAGGCAAAGTTGAGGGTTGCAGTGGAAAAACAATGAAACTTAACCTTTCACGCCTCCCGCGGTCAGGCCGTTCACCAGCCAGCGCTGGGCCAGCAGGAAGACGACGGTGATCGGAATAGCGGAGAGTACGGCGGCTGCGGCAAAGTCGCCCCACAGGTAGTTTTGCGGGTTGAGGTATTGCTGCATCCCTACCGCCAGGGTGTAGCTGTTCACATCACGCAGCAGCAGTGAAGCGACCGGCACTTCGGTGATGGCAGCGATAAACGACAGAATAAAGACCACCGCCAGAATCGGTACGGAGAGCGGCAGCAGCACCAGACGGAACGCCTGCCACGGGGTGGCGCCATCCAGCGACGCGGCCTCTTCCAGCGAGTTGTCGATGGTTTCGAAATAGCCTTTGATGGTCCAGACGTGCAGCGCGATCCCGCCGAGGTAGGCGAAAATCACCCCGCCGTGGGTGTTCAGACCGATAAAGGGCACGTACTGGCCGAGACGGTCAAACAACGCGTACAGGGCTACCAGGGACAGGACCGCCGGGAACATCTGGAAAATCAGCATCCCTTTCAGCAGCGTCGCTTTCCCTTTGAAGCGCATACGGGCAAAGGCGTAGGCGCAGGTGGTGGAGAGCGTCACGATACCGATCGCGGTGATGGTCGCGACTTTCACCGAGTTCCACAGCCACAGCAGCACCGGGAACGGCGGCGGGGTGACGCGGCCATCGGCATGCTCCACGCTGAAGCCCAGCGCTAACTTCCAGTGCTCCCAGGAGATTTGCTCCGGGATAAGGCTACCGGTGGCGAAGTTACCCGAACGCAGGGAGATGGCGATAACCATCAGTAGCGGGAACATGATTGCCGCGATAAAAATCAGCAGACCCAGGTGGGTAATCAGTAAACGTAACTTTTGTGATTTGGGTTGGACCATAGCCATTTTCAGTACCCTCCTTAGTCAAACTTCATGCGGGTTGCTTTCAGGTTCACGATTGCCAGCGCGCCCACCAGCAGGAAGATCAGGGTGGCGATGGCCGCCGCCAGACCGAAGTCCTGACCACCGCCGCCTTCGAAGGCGATGCGATAGGTGTAGCTCACGAGCAGGTCGGTATAACCTGCGGGCGTAGTGGTGCCGAGACGGTCCGGGCCACCGTTGGTCAACAGCTGAATCAGCACGAAGTTGTTAAAGTTAAAGGCGAAGCTGGCAATCATCAGCGGCGTCAGCGGCTTGATCAGCAGCGGGAGCGTAATCTTAAAGAAGTTCTGGAACGGGGTAGCTCCGTCCATGGCAGACGCTTCATACAGGTCATCCGGGATCGCCTTCAGCAGCCCCATGCACAGGATCATCATGTACGGATAGCCGAGCCAGGTGTTGACGATGATGATCATGCTGCGGGCGGTGGTCGGGTCGCTGAACCACGCCGGTTTGATACCAAACAGGCTGCTCAGCATCATGTTGATTTCACCAAAGCTCTGGTTGAACAGACCCTTGAAAATCAGAATCGAAATGAACGACGGTACGGCATACGGCAGGATCAGCAGGACGCGGTAAATCGCTTTGCCTTTCAGGGCTTCCCACTGCACCAGGCAGGCCAGTACCATGCCAACGGCCACGGTCAGGATCACGGTCAGTACCGAGAAGACCACGGTCCAGACAAAGATCGCGAAGAACGGTTTCTGGATGCCTTCGTCGGTAAAGACGCGGGTAAAGTTATCCCAGCCGATAGTGACGGTATAGCCCGGGCTGAGCTTATCGTCGCCCCAGGTGCCGTCAGCATTCACGGACTGGTAGAAGCCGATGTCGTTATTCGGGCGGTACTTCACGCCGGTCTGGTTGTTGGTGAGCGTGCTGTCATCGTCCAGCGTGTAGAGCGGGCGAGTACCGGAGAACTGACGCAGTGAGCTCATGATGACTTTGCTTTCGTCCGGCAGCTCAGCGGTAATCTGGGTCAGCGCCTGACGGTTCTGGGTGATGACGCGCAGGTTGGCGCGTTCCCCTTCCGGGAGAGCATCGGCTTCTTTCAGGGCCAGTTTCTGCTCGCCGCCAAATTTAAAGGCGTCGGAGACGTAATATTTGCCTGCGGCATCGTCGGTTAGCGCCAGCTTCCATTCGTCACCTGCGGGATAGAGACCAAAGTTAAAGGTCTTGCCGGCCTGATAGGAACGATCCATCAGCACCTGCTGGGCGCGCTCTTGCGCGAGCTGGTTGGTGCTACTGTAGTTGGTGAAAGCGATGGCGATGGTGCAAATAAGCGGGAACAGGACAAACAGCCCCATCCCGGCAACACCTGGATAGACATAGCGCCAGGCGTAGGCTTTGCGGTTAGCAAAAATATAGAGGCCGACCGAGCTTAAAATCAGCGTCATGGCGGCAAACAGGTACTCCCCCTGGGCGTACATCAAAACAATAAGGTAACCCACCAGCAAGCCCAGCAGACCAATCACTGACCATTTCAGCGTGTCGCTTTGCCACCAGTGTTTCTTTTTAACGACATCCATGGGGTTCTTCCTCTACAACTGTGAAAACTTATTGTCAGGTGGCGCTCCGCTTACCTGACCTACGGCTCGAACCGTAGTTGTAGGGCGGGTAAGCGAAGCGCCACCCGCCGCTTTTACTTACTTGGTGATACGACCCTGAGCATCTTTCAGCGCAGCATCCACAGTCTGACGACCGCTGGCGGCGTTGATCACCGCAGTACGGGTGGCGTACCAGAAGGCAGCCATCTGCGGGATGTTAGGCATGATTTCGCCCTTCTCGGCGTTGCTCATGGTGGCGGCGATGCGTGGATCTTTCGCCAGGGTTTCCTGGAAGGATTTCAGCGCGACGGCACCCAGCGGTTTATCCTTGTTCACTTCTTCCAGACCCTGATCGGTCAGCAGGTAGTTTTCCAGGAACTCTTTCGCCAGCTCTTTGTTCGGGCTGGCGGCGTTGATACCGGCACTCAGCACGCCAACGAACGGTTTAGACGGCTTGCCATTGAAGGTTGGCAGCACCGCAACGCCGTAGTTGATCTTGCTCTTGTCGATGTTGGACCACGCCCACGGACCGTTGATGGTCATCGCGGTTTCGCCCTTGTTGAACGCCGCTTCTGCGATGGAGTAGTCGGTGTCCGCGTTCATCTGTTTGTTCTTGATCAGGTCAACCAGGAAGGTCAGACCCGCTTTCGCCCCTGCGTTGTCCACGCCGACATCTTTCACGTCGTATTTGCCGTTTTCAAACTTGAACGCGTAACCGCCGTCGGCTGCAATCAGCGGCCAGGTGAAGTACGGCTCTTGCAGGTTGAACATCAGCGCGCTCTTACCTTTCGCCTTCAGCTCTTTATCCAGCGCCGGGATCTCTTCCCAGGTTTTTGGCGGGTTCGGTACGAGGTCTTTGTTGTAGATCAGGGAGAGCGATTCAACCGCAACCGGGTAAGCGATCAGCTTGCCGTTGTAACGCACGGCGTCCCAGGTAAACGGGAACAGCTTGTCCTGGAAGGCTTTATCCGGGGAGATCTCGGCCAGCAGGCCAGACTGAGCATAGCCGCCGAAACGGTCATGGGCCCAGAAGATAATGTCCGGGCCGTCGCCGGTTGCAGCAACCTGTGGGAATTTCTCTTCTAGCTTGTCCGGGTGTTCAACGGTGACTTTAATGCCGGTATCTTTCTCGAATTTTTTACCCACTTCAGCCAGGCCGTTATAGCCTTTGTCGCCGTTAATCCAGATTACCAGCTTACCTTCTTCAATTTTGGCGAGCGCCGGTGCGGAAATCATCATTGCTGCAAGGGCGGACAATGCGAAAACGCGTGCGCCAGTCTTGATATTCATATCTGCCATCCTTTTTGGTGATGTGCTGTGGATACATTGAGGTGGTTCAACGTCGCTCAGTCTCCTTATTTGACATCCTCTTTCCATCCTCCTGGCCCCTACGCCCCACCCCCGCTTTATGTGATCTGCGTTGCATAAATTTCAGTTATGTGTCCTGGCGCACACAAAAGAGCGATGAATTTTGCCGGTGACATCACGAATTTTGCCTCCGCCCCCGGGGGGCGCTGGCGGAGTCCACTCTCTCATCCTCCCGCCTCCTCCCCCATAAAAAAGGCTGGGGGTGGAGGATTCGCGAAACGCCCCGATACCGCATAGTCAGCCCATATTGAATGTTTCTGTTGATGACAGGCTGTAACGAAGGGAGTAGGGCATGGCGAGCGTAGAACTGCGTAACGTAACGAAAGCCTGGGGTGACGTGGTGGTATCGAAAGATATCAATCTCGATATCCAGGAAGGTGAATTAGTGGTTTTTGTTGGCCCGTCAGGCTGCGGTAAATCCACGCTGCTGCGTATGATTGCCGGTCTGGAAACCATCACCAGCGGCGATCTGATGATTGGCGATACCCGCATGAACGATATTCCGCCTGCGGAGCGCGGTGTCGGGATGGTCTTCCAGTCCTATGCACTTTATCCCCACCTCTCCGTTGCCGAGAACATGTCGTTCGGCCTCAAGCTGGCGGGCGCCAAAAAAGAGACTATCAACCAGCGCGTGACCCAGGTTGCTGAAGTGTTGCAGCTGGCGCATCTGTTGGACCGTAAGCCGAAGGCCCTGTCCGGTGGTCAGCGTCAGCGCGTGGCGATTGGCCGTACGCTGGTGGCAGAGCCGCGCGTGTTCCTGCTCGATGAACCGCTGTCGAACCTCGACGCCGCGCTGCGCGTGCAGATGCGTATTGAGATTTCCCGTCTGCACAAGCGTCTTGGTCGCACCATGATTTACGTCACCCACGATCAGGTCGAAGCGATGACTCTCGCCGACAAGATTGTGGTGCTCGATGCCGGTCGCGTGGCGCAGGTGGGTAAACCGCTGGAGCTCTATCACTACCCGGCAGACCGCTTTGTTGCGGGCTTTATTGGCTCGCCAAAGATGAACTTCCTGCCGGTAAAAGTCACCGCCACTGCCATCGATCAGGTTCAGGTTGAGCTGCCGAACCGCCAGCAGGTGTGGCTGCCGGTAGACAGCGTAAACGTCAACGTGGGGGCCAACATGTCCCTCGGGATCCGTCCTGAACATCTGCTGCCAAGTCACATCGCTGATGTGACCCTGGAGGGCGAGGTTCAGGTGGTTGAGCAGTTAGGTCACGAAACACAGATTCATATCCAGATCCCAGCCATTCGTCAGAACCTGGTCTACCGCCAGAACGACGTGGTGTTGGTAAAAGAGGGTGCCACATTCGCTATCGGCTTGCCGCCAGAGCGCTGCCATCTGTTCCGTGAGGATGGCACCGCATGTCGTCGGCTGCATCAAGAGCCCGGCGTTTAAGCAATCCCAATAATAAGCACGAAACCATCAGGTGAAGTGTTCAAAGAAAAGCAATGATCTCAGGAGATAGAATAATGATTACTCTGCGCAAAGTCCCTCTGGCACTCGCCATTGCGGCAGGCATCATGTCTGCCCAGGCCGGCGCTGTAGACTTCAAAGGTTATGCTCGTTCTGGCATTGGCTGGACCGGGAGTGGTGGCGAACAACAGTGTTTCCAGGCAACAGGTGCACAGAGCAAATACCGTCTTGGTAACGAATGTGAAACCTATGCCGAACTGAAACTGGGTCAGGAAGTGTGGAAAGAGGGCGACAAGAGCTTCTACTTCGACACCAACGTAGCCTACTCTGTTTCTCAGCAGAACGACTGGGAATCTACCAGCCCTGCCTTCCGTGAAGCTAACGTGCAGGGTAAAAACCTGATTGAATGGCTGCCAGGCTCTACTATCTGGGCCGGTAAGCGCTTCTATCAGCGTCATGACGTTCACATGATCGACTTCTACTACTGGGATATCTCCGGTCCTGGTGCAGGTATCGAAAACATCGATCTGGGCTTCGGTAAACTCTCTCTGGCAGCGACCCGTTCTTCTGAGTCCGGCGGCTCTTCTGCATTTGCCGACTTCGATGCAAATGGCGACCGTATTTACGATAATATCGTACCAAACGATGTCTTCGACGTTCGTTTAGCCGGTATGGAAATCAACCCAGGCGGTACTCTGGAGCTGGGCGTTGACTACGGTCACACCAACATTCCTGATGACTACTACCTGCAGCCTGGCGCCTCTAAAGATGGCTGGATGTTCACCGCTGAACACACCCAGAGCATGCTGAAAGGCTTTAACAAGTTTGTTGTTCAGTACGCAACAGACTCCATGACCTCCAACGGTAAAGGTACTCCGCAGGGTGCGAGCCTGAACAACGACGGCTCCATGATCCGCGTTCTTGACCACGGTGCTGTCACCCTGGCTGACCAGTGGGATCTGATGTACGTCGGTATGTACCAGAACATCGACCTGGACAACAACAACGGTACCGAGTGGTGGACCGTCGGTGTTCGTCCGATGTTCAAATGGACGCCAATCATGTCCACCCTGCTGGAAGTGGGCTACGACAACGTCAAATCTCAGAAAACTGACGACACCAACAGCCAGTACAAAATCACCCTGGCCCAACAGTGGCAGGCTGGCGACAGCATCTGGTCCCGTCCGGCTATCCGCGTCTTCGCAACCTACGCCAAGTGGGATGAGAAATGGGGTTACGCGAATAACGACTCTGGTGCAGGTTACACCTCTGGCGTAGCGTACAACGACACCTCCGCGAAAACCTTCAGCCGTGGCGACAACGATGAGTGGACCTTCGGTGCCCAGATGGAAATCTGGTGGTAAGTCGTAACACCTGATGTATTGACCTAAAAGAGGGGCGCAAGCCCCTCTCTTCATAGGGTGCTGCGCGCTATTGCCTGGCCACCGCAGTGCTAACGCAATCTGAGGTAAACATAATGAAAATGAAAAAAAGTCTCGTCGCGCTGTGCCTCTCCGCAGGTCTGCTGGCAGGAGCTCCAGCCATCACGCTTGCAAACGTCAATTTCGTCCCACAAAACACCAGCGCTGCGCCTGCGGTTCCGGCAGCCGCGCTGCAACAGCTGGTCTGGACGCCTGTCGATCAGTCCAAAACCCAGACCACCCAGCTTTCTGCCGGCGGCCAGACCTTAAACGTGGCGGGGATCGCCGGCCCGGTGGCGGCGTACAGTGTGCCGGCTAATATCGGCGAAATCACCCTGACGCTGACAAGCGTGGTAGATAAACAGACCAGCGTATTTGCACCGAACGTGCTGATTCTGGATCAGAACCTGACGCCATCTGCCTACTTCCCAAGCGAATACTTCACCTACCAGGAGCCGGGCGTGATGAGCGCCGATCGTCTGGAAGGGGTTATGCGCCTGACGCCAGCCCTGGGTCAGCAGAAACTGTACGTCCTGGTCTTTACCACCGACAAAGATCTGCAGCAAACCACCAAACTGATTGATCCGGCGAAAGCCTATGCCAAAGGCACCGGCAACGCCGTACCGGATATTCCGGACCCGATTGCCCGTCACGTGACGGATGGCCAGCTGAAGCTGAAAGTCTCCACCAACAGCACCTCCAGCGTGCTGGTCGGCCCGCTGTTTGGCTCCTCCGGCCCTGGCCCGGTCACCGTAGGCAATACCGCGGCACCGGTCTATGCTGCGCCAGCGGTTGCACCTGCTGCGGCTCCGGCTGCCGCGCCAGCCGTTGCCCCGGCCCCGGCGAAGAAGAGCGAGCCGGTACTGACCGATACCGAAGCCTACTTTAATCAGGCCATTAAGCAGGCAGTCGCTAAAGGTGATGTCGACAAAGCGCTAAAACTGCTGGATGAAGCAGAGCGTTTAGGCTCGACCACTGCCCGTTCCACCTTTATCAGCAGTGTAAAAGGCAAGGGGTGACCGTCTCCCCACAATGCTGATTTTGTCAGTAGTTTGGTGCGCCCCTACGGGCGCACTTTTTTTGTGATTTACACCGCTGTTGCATCTCTGTTGCGATAATGTTCGCTAACTCACGTTTGCCCGCCCGCATTGCGCGTTTCTGCGATACAATAGCTTTACGTTATGTATCGGAGAGTCTGGCATGTCACACCCCGCGCTAACGCAACTGCGTGCGCTGCGCTATTTTGACGAAATCCCTGCCCTGGAACCGGAGCAGCTCGACTGGCTGCTGCTGGAAGATTCCATGACCAAACGTTTTGAGCAGCAGGGCAAGAACGTCACCGTCACCCTCATTCAGGAGGGATTCGTCACGCCTGACGCGGTGGCGGATGAGTTGCCGTTGCTGCCGAAAGAGGCGCGCTACTGGCTGCGGGAGATCCTGCTCTGTGCCGACGGCGAGCCGTGGCTGGCCGGGCGCACGGTGGTGCCAGAATCTACCCTCACCGGGCCGGAGATGGCGCTGCAGCAGATGGGCAAAACCCCGCTGGGACGCTATCTGTTCACCTCCTCCGAGCTGACCCGTGATTTTATTGAAATTGGACGCGATGCCGGATTATGGGGACGCCGTTCCCGCTTGCGCTTGAGCGGCAAACCCTTACTGCTGACCGAGCTGTTTTTACCGGCGTCACCGTTGTACTAAGAGGAAGAGAAAATGGAGAGGAGTCTGACGCAGAACAAGCTGCTGGCGTACCACCGGCTGATGCGAACGGATAAGCCGATCGGTGCGCTGCTGTTGCTGTGGCCGACCCTGTGGGCGCTGTGGGTTGCGACACCCGGGCTGCCGCCGCTGTGGATCCTGGCGGTATTTGTGGCGGGTGTCTGGCTGATGCGAGCAGCGGGCTGTGTGGTTAACGATTATGCCGATCGCAAATTTGACGGCCACGTGAAACGCACTGCCAATCGTCCGCTGCCGAGCGGGGATGTCACGGAGAAAGAGGCGCGGACGCTGTTTGTGGTGCTGATCCTGCTCTCGTTCCTGCTGGTGTTGACCCTCAACACCATGACCATCCTGCTCTCCGTGGCAGCGCTGGCCCTGGCCTGGGTCTACCCGTTTATGAAGCGCTACACCCATCTGCCGCAGGTGGTGCTGGGCGCCGCGTTTGGCTGGTCGATCCCCATGGCCTTTGCCGCCGTCAGCGAAAGCGTGCCGTTGAGCTGCTGGCTGATGTTCCTGGCCAATATCCTCTGGGCGGTGGCCTACGATACCCAGTACGCGATGGTTGACCGCGACGATGATCTGAAGATTGGCATTAAATCGACGGCCATTCTGTTTGGTCGTCAGGACAAGCTGATCATCGGGATTTTGCAGGTCGCGGTGCTGGCGCTGATGGTGGCAATTGGTTACCTGAATCAATTGAACGGCGCATTTTACGCGGCGGTCGCGGCGGCGGGCGTGCTCTTTATCTACCAGCAAAAGCTCATTGCCAACCGTGAGCGCGAGGCCTGTTTTAAAGCGTTTCTGAACAATAACTATGTTGGTCTGGTGTTGTTTGTCGGGTTAGCGATTAGCTATTGGGCATAAAAAAAGCCGGGTGGCGGCTTCGCCTTACCCGGCCTACGATTTGGCAGAACATGCAGGCCGGGTAAGCGTTAGCGCCACCCGGCTTTTTTACGCATTACTCGCCCTGCGTCGCGCTCTCAATCGTTAAGCGCACGTCAGAGGTGATCAGCTCTGCCAGCATCTGGTAAATCTTCATCGTCTCTTCCGGCTCGGCATCACCGCTGTCGCTGATATAACCCTCATCACGCAGCGTCAATACCAGCGAACTGAAGACCGCTTTGTCGAAGAACTCCGGCGCGTTGATGCCGTGCAGCATCGACAGACGCTGGGCCAGGGTACGGCTCTCTTTCTCCAGCGTACCGCGGTTGATCGACGGGTTGGCGCTCAGCAGCCAGAAGGTGATGGCGTAGCGCTGTACGGTCTCGCGCGCACCCGCCGCCAGCAGCTGTAGCGTGCGTGAGCGGGACGGGTTGATCACCAGAACGTCCTCTTTCTGCGTCATCAGCCCCTGGCGGACCAGCTCTTCAGTGTGCTTATCCAGCACCTCTGCCAGCTCGTCGCTGTTCCAGCGCAGGAACAACTCGGCTTTCAGCATCGGGTAGAGGGCAGTGACATGCTCCAGCAGCGCCTGACGGCTGATCTGGCGATGCTGGGTCACGATGGCGGCCATCAGTGACGGCAGCATCAGCATATGCGCGATGTTGTTGCGGTAGTAGGTCATCAGCACCGCCTGCTCGCGCGGTAGAATGATGATATCGCCGATCGTGTCTTTCTCGACCTCGAACTTATTCATCTGCAATGCGTGATCGATGAGCTCGCTGGCGCTGGCCGTCGGCACCGTGGCATCGGCGGCATAGGGCACGTTGCGCATCAGGTTCAGGTAGCAGTCGATCTGCTCGGTCAACTGCTCGCGGGTGAGCGAGCGCTGGCGCGAAGCAAGCAGGGCGGTACAGCACAGGTTCATGGCGTTCGCCGCCCCGGCGTTGTTAATGCGCACCATCAGATCGGCAGCAATGGCATTCACCGTCGGCGTCAGCCAGGCCGGACGCACCGCTTCGATCGGATCGATGGACTCACGCCACTCCGGTACACGGTGGTTGAGGTAGGTCATCAGCGGCATCGGCTCGCCGAAGTTAACATACCCCTGGCCGAGGTTGCGCAGCTTGCTCAGACCACGCAGCATCTGCAGCAGGCTCTCTTTCTCTTTGGTGGCGCCGCGCAGCTCTTTGGCGTAGGTGCCCACTTCCATCACGTGCTCGTAACCGATGTAGATCGGCACCAGGGTGATAGGACGCGTACCGCCGCGCAGCATCGCCTGGATGGTCATCGACAGGGTGCCGGTCTTCGGATCGAGAAGACGCCCGGTACGGGAACGGCCACCTTCCACAAAGTACTCGACGGAATAGCCGCGGCTGAACAGCTCGCCGAGGTATTCACGGAACACGGTGGAGTAGAGCTTGTTGCCTTTGAAGGTACGGCGAATAAAGAACGCACCCAGACGGCGGAAGATCGGCCCTGCCGGCCAGAAGTTGAGGTTAATGCCCGCCGCAATGTGCGGTGGCACCAGCCCTTGGTGATAGAGCACGTACGAGAGCAGCAGGTAGTCCATGTGGCTACGGTGGCAGGGCACGTAGACAATTTCATGGCCGTCATGGGCCAGCTGGCGCACACGCTCGGCGTTGTGCACGTTAATCCCCTGATAGAGACGGTTCCAGGTGAAGCTCAGGATACGGTCGCTGAGGCGGATCATCTCGTAGGAGAAGTTGGCGGCAATCTCTTCCATCAGGGCGATGGCGTTTTGCTGCGCCTTCTCATGGGAGATCTTTTTGCTGCGCGCTTCGTCTTCGACGGCACGGGCAATGGCTTTCGACGCCAGCAGCTTATTGAACAGATCCTGGCGAGCAGGCAGGCGCGGGCCTACCGCAGCCAGACGCTGGCGGGCAAAGTGCATGCGCGCCACGCGGGCCAGCTTCTGGGCGATGGTTTTATCCGTGCCGTGCTCATCGGCCATGCGGCGCAGGGAGACGGACGGTGAAAAACGGACGAAGCTGTCGCGGCCCAGCCAGTTTACGGCAAAAAACTTCTGCACCCCGTTGAGCATGCGCAACGGCGGGTTCTCTTCGCCTTTATCGCGCCCCGGACGACGGCCAAACATCACCGATACCGGCACCATCTGCACATCCAGCAGCGGGTTGCTGCGGTGCAGGTCGAGGTAATCATGGAACAGCTTAATGGACTCTTCTTTCGGCGTGTACCAGGTGAATACGCGAGGTCCGCCGTGGATAAAGATGTAGCGTGGCAGTTGGGTGCCGTCGATCTCCAGCGGCTCCAGCGGATCCGGGAGATCGTGCGCCAGGCACTGGGCGCGCAGCGTCAGCAAGTCGGCCTTCGAGTTGTAAGGCAAAACGTACATAATAGGACGCGAGGTATCGAGTCCCAATTCCAGCGTGGGAACCGCCGGAATAGACTTGCTTTTTACCAGGACGCTTAATGGTAAATTAAGTAATTTGTAGTAAATTCGTGGCCAGCCAGACATAAACGATGTAAAGCCTCTGGTTAAAAATGCAATTGCGGCGCAAGGATAACAGAAAGCGCGCAAAATTTCTGTTGTTACCCGTCATACTTCCGGCGGCAGCGCAGCGCGCTTAAGCCACCGTTTCTGACGCTATTTTCGAAGAAAGGTTTCTTTTAATGGCCAACAATACCACTGGGTTAACCCGAATCATTAAAGCTGCCGGCTATTCCTGGAAAGGCATTCGTGCTGCCTGGATCAATGAAGCCGCTTTTCGCCAGGAGGGGGTAGCAGTCATCGCGGCGATTATTATTGCCTGCTGGCTGGATGTTGATCCCATCACCCGTGTACTCCTGATTGGATCGGTAATGTTGGTGATGATAGTCGAAATTCTGAACAGTGCGATCGAGGCGGTGGTCGACCGCATTGGTAGCGACTTCCATGAGCTTTCGGGCCGGGCAAAAGATATGGGCTCTGCCGCTGTGCTGATGGCGATTATCGTTGCCCTGTTTACCTGGGTCACGCTGCTTTGGGAACATTTGCGATAAGCCTTCAGAAACCGAACAAGTCTCTGGTTTTTTATGCGGTTTGTGGTTCCAAAATCGCCTTTAGCTGTATATACTCACAGCATAACTGTATATACACCCAGGGGGCGGAATGAAAGCGTTAACGACCAGGCAGCAAGAGGTGTTTGATCTCATTCGGGATCATATCGGCCAGACGGGTATGCCGCCGACGCGTGCAGAAATCGCGCAGCGTCTGGGCTTCCGTTCTCCAAACGCCGCTGAAGAGCACCTTAAAGCCCTGGCGCGTAAGGGTGTGCTTGAGATTGTCTCCGGCGCGTCTCGTGGTATTCGTCTGCTGGTTGAAGCAGAAGAGGGCCTTCCGCTTGTCGGTCGTGTTGCCGCCGGGGAACCGCTGCTGGCGCAACAGCATATTGAAGGCCACTATCAGGTCGATCCGGGCATGTTCAAACCGAGCGCGGACTTCTTGCTGCGCGTCAGCGGGATGTCCATGAAGGATATCGGCATTCTCGACGGCGATCTGCTGGCGGTACATAAAACGCAGGATGTGCGCAACGGCCAGGTGGTTGTGGCGCGCATAGATGACGAAGTGACCGTTAAACGCCTGAAGAAACAGGGCAACACGGTACAGCTGCTGCCGGAAAACAGCGAGTTTTCCCCGATTGTTGTCGATCTGCGTGAACATAACTTTTCCATCGAAGGGCTGGCGGTAGGCGTCATCCGCAACGGCGAATGGTTATAACCTCTTTCTGACAGACTGCGGCAACCCCGCAGTCTGCTTTTCTTTTTTCTGCCGGTCATACACATGTCTCTGCTGACTGCTTCAGACAAGGCGTTGTGGCGTCTTGCCCTCCCGATGATCGTCTCCAATATCAGCGTCCCGCTGCTGGGGCTGGTGGATACCGCCGTTATCGGCCATCTCGACTCTCCGGTCTATCTGGGCGGTGTCGCCATCGGCGCCACGGCAACCAGTTTCCTGTTTATGCTGCTGCTCTTTTTGCGTATGAGCACCACCGGTCTCACCGCTCAAGCCTATGGTGCGAAAGATCCGCTGCGTCTGGCCCGGGCGCTGGTGCAGCCGCTGATCCTCGCGCTCGGCGCCGGGTTACTGATTGTGCTGCTGCGCACACCGCTTATCGATCTGGCGCTGCATATCGTGGGCGGCAGCGAGGATGTCCTGCATCAGGCGCGGCGCTTCCTCGAGATCCGCTGGCTTAGCGCCCCGGCATCGCTGGCTAACCTGGTGCTGCTCGGCTGGCTGCTGGGGGTGCAGTATGCCCGGGCACCGGTGATCCTGCTGGTGGTGGGTAACTTGCTCAATATCGTGCTGGATCTGTGGCTGGTAATCGGGCTGAAAATGAACGTGCAGGGGGCCGCTCTCGCGACCGCTGTCGCCGAATACGCCACCCTGTTGCTTGGCTTGTGGATGGTCTGGCGGGTGCTGGCTCTGCGCGGCATTTCCCTGGCGCTGCTGAAAGCGAGCTGGCGGGGCAATATCCGCAAGCTGCTGGCCCTGAACCGGGACATTATGCTGCGCTCGCTGCTGCTGCAACTCTGTTTCGGCGCGCTGACGGTGCTGGGCGCGCGTTTGGGGCCCGAGATTATCGCGGTTAACGCCGTGCTGATGACGCTACTCACCTTTACCGCCTACGCGCTGGATGGGTTTGCCTACGCGGTTGAGGCGCACTCCGGGCAGGCCTATGGCGCCCGGGAAAGCGGCCAGCTGCGTGAAGTATGGCGGGCAGCCTGCCGTCAGTCTGGCATGGTGGCGCTGGCCTTCGCGCTTGTCTATGCCCTGGCGGGCAACCCGATCGTGGCGCTGCTGACTTCGCTGCCAGAGCTGCGCGCGCTGGCGAGCCATTATCTTGTCTGGCAGGTGATTTTGCCGGTGGTGGGGGTCTGGTGCTATTTGCTCGACGGCATGTTTATCGGCGCAACCCGTGGCGCAGAGATGCGCAACAGTATGGCCGTCGCGGCCGCCGGGTTTGGTCTGACGCTGTTCACCTTGCCCTGGCTGGGGAATCATGGCCTGTGGCTGGCCCTGAGCGTGTTCCTGGCCCTGCGGGGGCTCTCTCTGGGCTGGATCTGGCACCGGCATTGGCGCAACGGCACCTGGTTTCAATAACGGCTTCACCTCACTGAATGGTAAAAGATTCCGAATAACAAACCCAACGCCGCACGCTTATCTATAATTATTATCACGTCCAGCACGAAATCTATTTCAGGACGAACTTATCCTTAACGACCGAGCGAAGAGGAATCGATGATGAATAAAGACCAAGTCGGCGGTAACTGGAAGCAGATCAAAGGTAAAGTAAAAGAACAGTGGGGCGACCTGACTGACGATGACATGACCGTTATCGAAGGTAAACGTGACCAGCTGGTGGGGAAAATTCAGGAACGCTATGGTTATGAGAAAGACCAGGCGGAGAAAGAAGTTGGTGACTGGGAAACCCGTAACAACTATCGCTGGTAATTCAGCGCTACCCGCAGGTACACGGATGTACGCCCAGGGCGACCCTCAGGTCGCCCCTTTTTTTGTGCTCAGCGCGGCTTCTTTTTCAGCTGGATAGAGTGGTCATGCTGGCAATTTTCCTGATGGCGGCAGGCCTCGACTTCCACGCAGTTGCGGCACAGGCCGTGCGCTTCAATCACATTGTGACGCAGGGCAAATCCCATTTTCGCCGCCAGAGTATGCATGATGTCTTCTACCCCTTCCGCGCCTTCTTCCTTCACGCTGCCGCAGCGATCGCAGATAAACATCGCTGAGGTATGGGTAGGCTGATCGAACAGGTGGCACAGCACATAGCTGTTGGTCGATTCCACTTTATGCACAAAACCCTGCTCAAGCAGAAAATCGAGCGCCCGGTATACGGTAGGGGGCTTCGCCTGCGGCTCGCTTTCGCGCAGCAGATCGAGCAGGTCGTAAGCGCTGATGGCCCCATTTTGCAGGCTCAGCAGGCGCAACACTTCAAGGCGCTGCGGAGTCAGGCGCACATTGCGTTGCGCACAGAGCTTTTCGGCTTGCGCTAACAGTGCCTGCATTGTGGTCGTTTCCATTTTGCACCTCGAATAACGTGGAATAACAAACCGCCAGTTTACCATGTTCTGGCCTAAACGCCGAGATCCTGCAGGTGTGCTACCCTGACGAAAAACCACGGGGGAGCAAAAGATGAAAAGACCGGACTGTATTCGACACTGGCGTGAGGTAGAAGGCGCCGACGACTCTACCTATCCCGACAGCACAGAGCGTTTCTCCATTAGCGCGCCCCTGGCTCGAGCGCTTGGCTTAGGCCGCCTCGGTATTCACCATGAACGCCTGCCGCCTGGGCGTCGTACCTCTTATCCACATGCCGAAAGCGATGAAGAGGAATTTATCTATGTGCTGGAGGGTTATCCCGAAGCCTGGATCAACGGGTATTTATGGAAGCTGGAGCCGGGAGACAGCGTAGGATTTCCGGCCGGGACGGGTGTCTGCCACACCTTTATTAATAACACCACTGAAGAAGTGCGGTTATTAGTGGTGGGCGAAGCCAATAAAAAATATAACCGAATTTATTATCCGCTAAATGCAGTATATGCCGCCACCCGTGAAGATCGCTGGATCGATCATCCGCCACAATTTTTTGGTCCGCATGATGGAAAACCCGGGCGAAAATAAATTCTTGTTCTATACCTATTTAAAGACATAAGGAAATCAATAGCTTATCTAATACTAAAGTTTAAGACATATTTAGCTTCTAATACTTTTTTCACGGAGGACGTATTTCCCTGCGCGGCGTATAGCCGCCGGGGTTAATTTACCCAAAATAAGTCAGGTGTCCTGTGAAAATAAAACTCAAACTTTCTGTGGCTGGAATTGCCACCGGTATTCTTTTGTCTCATCAGGCTGGAGCCGCAAATACCTGGACGGAAGCACGCGGCGATGCAATGGGCGGAACAGGCGTTGCATCGGCCCATTATGGCAGCGGGGTATTAATTAACCCGGCGCTGTTGGCAAAATCAAAAGAGGAGGATGATGTCGCCATCATTTTCCCTTCCGTGGGAGCGCAAATTAGCGATAAAGACAATTTGCAGGATAAGATCGATGAAATCAGCGATGAGATCACCGACGATCGGCAGATGATCGACGATCTGACCGTGGCGCAGATCGCCGCCGATCCGCAAGGCACGCTCAGTGAGCTGCAGAGAGCCGCCGGCAACCTTGCCGATCAGCTGGAATTTCTTGATGGCAAAACGGCGCATGCCAACGCCGGCGGTGGGATAGCCGTGAGCATCCCGGGTTCCGGCTTGTCGCTGGCGTTTGTCGCCAAAGCTAATGCTCATGCCCGCATCAGCTCAGAAATCGATCCTCAGGACATCGATTTTTTACGCCGATTGCAGGGTAGCCCGGGAATGACCAACCAGATGGCGCTGAGCGCGGCGCGCAACGGCAGCGACGTGATTACCCGCAATCTTAACTCTGTTGCCATGGGCAGAGGGGCTATCGTCTCCGACTATGGCTTGGCGATTGCCCGTCAGTTTACGGTAAGCGACCTGCCGGTTTCGGTGGGCGTCACGCCGAAATTACAGCAAACCTGGCTCTATAACTACACCACCTCCATTTATACCTACGACAGCGGCGACTTTAACAGCAGCCGCTACCGTAACGACGATACCAGTTTTAACGTTGATGTCGGCGTCGCGGTGGACTTTGGTGAGAACTGGTCGGTGGGCCTGAGCGGGCAAAACCTCTTCTCACGTGATATTGATACCAACGACATCCGCATTCTCAACGGGCGTACCGGGCAAGTGGTGAGCTATCAGGACACATACCAGATCCGCCCGCTGGTCACGGCAGGTGTGGCCTGGCATACCGGCCTGCTTACCCTCAGCGCCGATGGCGATCTGACCGAAACCCGCGGCTTTAAGAGCGAAGAAGACGCGCAGTATGTCGGCGTGGGGGCAGAAGTGACCCCCCTGAGCTGGCTGGCGGTGCGCGCAGGCTTTCGCGGTGACGTGAGGGGCAACGACAGCAATGTCTTCACGGGCGGGTTAGGCTTTGCGCCGTTTAATACCGTGCATATCGATTTGACCGGTATTTACGGGGAAGATGAAACCTGGGGGGCCGGGGCCCAGTTGAGCCTGACCTTCTGAAGGCATCCGGAGGCGCTCGGCCTCCGGCGAATATGTGCTATAGTAGCGCCCCATTTTCACCAGATGCTTAAAACTTCGCCATGTCGTCAGAAAACTCGTCCCGTTATCCTGCCCACCGTTTTTCCATCGCGCCGATGCTCGACTGGACAGACAGACATTGCCGCTACTTCCTGCGTCTGCTGTCGCGCCACACCCTGCTCTATACCGAGATGGTGACCACCGGGGCGATCATTCACGGCAAGGGTGACTATCTCGCCTACAGCGAAGAGGAGCATCCGGTGGCGTTGCAGCTGGGCGGCAGCGATCCGGCGGCGCTGGCGCACTGCGCCAAGCTGGCTGAGGCGCGTGGCTACGACGAGATTAACCTCAACGTCGGCTGTCCTTCCGATCGCGTGCAGAACGGCATGTTTGGCGCCTGCCTGATGGGTAATGCGCAGCTGGTGGCCGACTGCGTGAAAGCGATGCGCGACGTGGTCTCCATTCCGGTGACGGTAAAAACCCGCATCGGCATCGACGATCAGGATAGCTACGAATTTCTCTGTGATTTTATTGGCACGGTGGCTGGCAAGGGCGAGTGCGAGATGTTTATCATCCATGCCCGCAAAGCCTGGCTCTCTGGCCTGAGCCCGAAAGAGAACCGTGAGATCCCGCCGCTGGATTACCCGCGCGTGTATCAGCTGAAGCGCGATTTCCCGCAGCTGACCATGTCCATTAACGGCGGCATTAAGTCCCTTGAAGAGGCGAAAGGGCATCTGCAGCATATGGACGGCGTTATGGTGGGCCGTGAGGCGTACCAGAACCCGGGCGTGCTGGCGGCCGTAGATCGCGAAATCTTTGGTGTGGACGTTGCCGATCGTGACCCGGTGGCGGTGGTGCGGGCGATGTACCCTTACATTGAGCGCGAGCTGAGCAACGGCACCTATCTGGGCCACATCACCCGTCATATGCTGGGGCTGTTCCAGGGTATCCCGGGGGCGCGCCAGTGGCGTCGTTACCTGAGTGAAAACGCCCATAAAGCGGGTGCCGATATCGAGGTGCTGGAGCAGGCGCTGCGTCTGGTGGCAGACAAACGATAATTTTCACCAAAACTTCGTCAAATTCACCACGCCCGGCACCGCATTGCCGGGCGTTTTGTTTCAATATCAATAGGTTATTTTTGGCACGGATCTTGTAAATATCACATCAGCGTATCGTTGTGATGCATTTGGGAGAGAGCCATGCTGGAACTACTTTTTGTGATTGGATTTTTTGTCATGCTGTTGGCAACCGGCGTCTCGTTGCTGGGGATCATCGCCGCACTGGTGGTTGCGACAGTCGTGATGTTTATCGGGGGACTGTTTGCCCTGATGTTGAAACTGTTGCCGTGGTTGCTGTTAGCCGTGGCGGTGGTGTGGGCAATACGGGCGATTAAATCGCCAAAACTCCCACGCTATCAGCGCAATAACCGTTTTCGTTACTAAGGTATTGAGCGGTTCGTCACATCCTTGCAACTTTTACGGCATCATCACTTAGAACAGAATAGGATTTAGTTATCGAATCTGTCACTATGACCGCCGTTAAAGAATTCATCGCGCTGTACCCTACATACAGCCGAACTAAAAAAAGCAAAGAAAGAAAGGGCTTCCCACGGGAAGCCCAATTTTTTATCAAGGAATAAGCAAACTCGACCCCTGCGTCGCCCGGCTCTCCAGCACTTCATGCGCGCGTTGCGCATCACTCAGCGGATACTTCTGCGCCTCGGCTACATCCACCTTAATCACGCCGCTGGCAATCAACGAGAACAGCTCGTTGCTGGCCTCGACCAGTTCGTCATGGTTGGTGATATAGCCCTGCAGCGAAGGACGGGTGGCAAACAGCGACCCTTTCTGGTTAAGAATGCCGAGGTTAACGCCGGTCACCGGGCCGGAAGCATTGCCGAAGCTAACCATCAAACCGCGACGTTGCAGGCAGTCCAGCGAGGCTTCCCAGGTATCTTTCCCCACCGAGTCATACACTACACGCACCTTTTTGCCGCCGGTGATCTCTTTCACCCGCTCAACAATGCTCTCTTCACGGTAGTTAATCACCTGCCAGGCACCCGCCTGCAGCGCGCGCTGCGCCTTTTGCGCATTACCCACCGTGCCGATGAGTTTAGCCCCCAGCGCTTTTGCCCACTGGCAGGCGATCAGGCCCACACCGCCGGCGGCAGCGTGGAACAGAAACTGTTCGTCAGGTTTGATTTCGTAGGTTTTGCGCAACAGGTAGAAGACCGTCAGCCCCTTCAGGAAGGAGGCAGCTGCCTGCTCATAGGAGATGGCGCCGGGCAGAATCGCTGCTTTATCTGCCGGGACGTTGTGGACCGAGCTGTAGGCCCCGAGAGCCGATTGCGCATACACCACGCGATCGCCCTCTTTAATATGTTTTACCGCACTACCGACTTTCACCACCACGCCCGCCGCCTCGGTACCCAGACCGCTCGGCAGAGCAGGGGGCGGATAGAGCCCGCTGCGGATGTAGGTGTCGATGTAGTTAATACCAATGGCTTTGTTTTCGACCTGGACTTCGTTCTCCCCAGGCGCGGTGGGAGTGAACTCTACCGCCCTGAGAACGTCCGGGCCGCCGTGTTTATGAAATTCAATACGCGTTGCCATGCTCCCTCCATTAGAATTAGAAAATATGGTAATCTTTCGACCCACTCTCTATCTCGGTAACTCCATTCACTATGGCAGGAAACAAACCCTTCAACAAACAGACTGAACCCCGGGAACGCGATCCCCAGTTAGCCGGATTAAAGGTTCCGCCTCACTCGATCGAAGCGGAACAGTCGGTGTTGGGCGGTTTAATGCTGGATAACGAACGCTGGGACGACGTCGCCGAACGCGTGGTCACTGACGATTTCTACACCCGACCGCACCGCCATATCTTTACCGAAATGGCGCGGTTGCAGGAGTCCGGCAGCCCTATCGACCTGATCACGCTCGCGGAATCGCTGGAGCGTCAGGGGCAGCTGGAGTCGGTAGGCGGCTTCGCTTATCTGGCTGAACTGTCGAAAAACACCCCAAGTGCGGCGAACATCAGCGCCTATGCTGACATCGTGCGTGAACGTGCGGTGGTACGCGACATGATTTCCGTTGCCAATGAAATCGCCGAAGCCGGTTTCGATCCGCAGGGGCGTAACAGCGATGAACTGCTCGACCTGGCCGAATCCCGGGTATTTAAAATCGCCGAAAGTCGGGCCAATAAAGACGAAGGGCCGAAGAACATCGCCGACGTGCTGGACGCCACCGTCTCGCGTATTGAGCAGCTGTTCCAGCAGCCGCACGACGGGGTTACGGGCGTTAACACGGGCTATGACGATCTGAATAAAAAGACCGCCGGTTTGCAGCCGTCGGATCTGATTATCGTCGCCGCCCGTCCGTCGATGGGTAAGACGACATTTGCGATGAACCTCGTCGAAAACGCGGCGATGTTGCAGGATAAACCGGTTTTAATCTTCAGTCTGGAGATGCCCTCCGAGCAGATCATGATGCGTTCTCTGGCCTCGCTGTCCCGCGTGGACCAGACCCGTATTCGTACCGGGCAGCTGGACGATGAGGACTGGGCGCGGATCTCCGGCACCATGGGCATCCTGCTGGAAAAACGTAATATCTATATTGATGACTCTTCCGGTCTGACGCCAACGGAAGTGCGCTCCCGCGCGCGCCGTATCGCCCGCGAGCACGGCGGCATTGGTCTGATCATGATCGACTACCTCCAGCTGATGCGCGTCCCGTCGCTCTCTGATAACCGAACGCTTGAGATCGCCGAAATCTCCCGCTCGCTGAAAGCACTGGCGAAAGAATTACAGGTACCGGTTGTGGCCCTGTCGCAGCTTAACCGCTCCCTGGAACAACGTGCCGACAAACGTCCGGTTAACTCCGACCTGCGTGAATCCGGCTCTATCGAGCAGGATGCCGACTTAATCATGTTCATCTATCGTGACGAGGTTTATCACGAGAACAGCGACCTGAAAGGGATCGCGGAAATTATTATCGGTAAGCAACGTAACGGCCCCATCGGTACGGTGCGACTTACCTTTAACGGCCAGTGGTCGCGTTTCGACAACTATGCTGGCCCGCAATACGATGACGAATAACTCTCCGACCTTCTTTTAACAAGGATTTGCAATGCAAGCGGCAACAGTAGTCATTAACCGCCGCGCTCTGCGACACAACCTGCAACGCCTGCGTGAACTGGCGCCCGCCAGCAAGCTCGTTGCAGTCGTGAAAGCGAACGCTTACGGACACGGTCTCATTGAGACCGCGCGAACGCTCCCTGATGCCGACGCCTTTGGCGTCGCCCGTCTCGAAGAAGCCCTGCGCCTGCGCGAAGGGGGGATCACCCAGCCGATTCTGCTGCTCGAAGGCTTCTTTAACGCCGCCGATCTCCCGACTATCGCCACGCAACGGCTGCATACCGCCGTACACAATCTGGAGCAGCTCGAAGCACTGGAAAATACGGTGCTCAGCGAGCCCGTCACCGTGTGGATGAAGCTCGACACTGGCATGCACCGTCTGGGCGTGCGCCCGGAGCAGGCGGAGGCGTTTTACCAGCGCTTAAGCCAGTGCAGGAATGTACGTCAGCCAGTCAATATCGTCAGCCATTTTGCCCGTGCCGATGAGCCTGACTGTGGTGCCACCGAGCAGCAGCTCGATATCTTTAACACCTTCTGCGAAGGCAAGCCGGGGATGCGTTCGATTGCGGCCTCCGGCGGTATTTTGCTCTGGCCGCAGTCCCATTTTGACTGGGCGCGTCCAGGGATCATCCTGTACGGCGTCTCGCCGCTGGAGGGTAAGCCCTGGGGACCGGACCTCGGTTTTCAGCCGGTGATGTCGCTGACTTCCAGCCTGATTGCGGTGCGCGAGCACAAAGCCGGTGAACCGGTCGGCTACGGCGGGACCTGGATCAGCGAGCGCGACACCCGTTTAGGCGTGGTGGCGATGGGCTACGGCGACGGCTATCCGCGCGCGGCGCCATCCGGGACGCCAGTGCTGGTGAATGGCCGGGAAGTGACCATTGTTGGCCGCGTGGCGATGGATATGATCTGCGTCGACCTTGGGCCAGAGGCCGAGGAGAAAGCGGGCGATCCGGTGACGCTGTGGGGCGAAGGTTTGCCCGTGGAGCGAATCGCGGAAATCACAAAAGTAAGTGCTTACGAACTTATCACGCGGCTGACGTCGCGCCTGGCGATGCGGTATCTTGATTTATAATAACTTTCCCTCCCCCTGGAGGGATGAGATATCCGCACGGCCGTTTCCCTCTCAGAAAGGGCTGGGGTAAGGGGGAACATACGACTGAAGTGGTTGTTCCGTTCACCTTACGTTCGCTGCTTCTCTGTAAACCACGTCACCCGTGAACGTGCTAAGGGGGCTCGCCGCCGCCCCCTTAGCAATCCCGGCTCCCGGCAAAGAAAATCGCCGCTTCGCGGTGCCCTCAGCTTATTCCTTCAGGCTTTCGGGTCGGGCACCAGCCTGCATCCCTGCAGGCTATGCCCTCTCGGCGCGTCCCTGCGCCTCGCCCCGGCCTTCCGGAAACGCTTCGGCGATTTTCAGCCGGACCAGGGTGTCGCTGTAAGTTGTTTATCTCCTTAGGATTCCGGCATGGCTTTAAGGGCAATAAAATTACTGGCGATTCCCGGACCCTGCAGGACCAGGGTGAGGAGAAACAGGCCGCGCCGTAGGTTCTGTCGCCCACACCCCATCTTCATTAACATCCTCTCGATCTTCTGCCACTTCCGGTTTATTGTTGAATTCCCTGCCTCATTATTATCCGGAGAACCATCGCGTGTTCCAGAAAGTCGACGCCTATGCTGGCGACCCCATCCTCTCCTTAATGGAGCGTTTCAAAGACGATCCGCGTGGCGATAAAGTTAACCTCAGTATCGGTCTTTACTACAACGAAGCGGGCATCATCCCGCAGCTGCAGGCCGTTGCCAAAGCCGAAGCGCGTCTCAATGCCACGCCACACGGCGCATCGCTCTATCTGCCGATGGAAGGGCTTAACAGCTACCGTCACACCATCGCCCCGCTGCTGTTTGGCGCAGACCATCCGGTGCTGACGGAGAAGCGTGTCGCTACCATCCAGACGCTGGGCGGCTCCGGCGCGCTGAAGGTCGGCGCCGACTTCCTGCACAAATATTTCCCGGAATCGGGTGTCTGGGTGAGCGACCCGACCTGGGAAAACCACGTCGCCATCTTTGAAGGCGCGGGTTTTACGGTGAATACCTATCCGTGGTTCGACGACCAGACCAACGGCGTACGCGTTGGCGCCTTGCTGGAAAAACTGAGCACCCTGCCGGAACGCAGCATCGTGCTGCTGCATCCGTGCTGCCATAACCCGACCGGTGCCGATCTGACGAATGCGCAGTGGGATGCAGTTATCGAGGTGCTGAAGGCCCGCAATCTGATCCCGTTCCTCGACATCGCCTACCAGGGCTTTGGCGCCGGGATGGAAGAGGATGCCTACGCCATCCGTGCCATTGCCAGCGCAGGCCTGCCGGCGCTGGTCAGCAACTCCTTCTCTAAAATCTTCTCGCTGTATGGCGAGCGTGTCGGCGGCCTGTCGGTGGTCTGCGAAGATCAGGACGCCGCCGGGCGCGTGCTGGGCCAGCTGAAGGCGACCGTACGCCGTATCTACTCCAGCCCGCCAAACTTCGGTGCGCAGGTGGTGGCAACCGTGCTGGGTGATGACGAACTCAAAGCCGAGTGGCTGGCAGAAGTGGAAGCGATGCGCACCCGCATTCTCGCCATGCGCCAGACGCTGGTGGATGTCCTGAAGGATGCCGTTCCGGGGCACAACTTCGACTACCTGCTACAGCAGCGCGGCATGTTCAGCTATACCGGCTTCAGCGCACAGCAGGTAGACCGCCTGCGCGACGAGTTCGGCGTCTATCTGATTGCCAGCGGACGCATGTGCGTTGCAGGTCTGAATAGCGGCAACGTTCAGCGCGTGGCGAAGGCCTTCGCTGCTGTAATGTAAGCACTTACTCACGGCCTTCTTCTTTTGGCGAAGGGGGCCGTAAAGAGATAATCCCTCACTGGCTCCTGGCGCAGACAGGAACACTTTTTAAGCAGATTTACCCGCTGCGGGTTTTACCTTTCGTCGTATTGCTGCACACTTAGAGGGATCAACCTGTAAAACGGAGCAGCACATGTGGTATCAGCAAACCCTGACCCTGCGCGCCAGGTCTCGCGGTTTTCACCTGGTGACAGACGAGGTCATCGGTCAGATTCGCGATCTTCCCCGCATCAACGTGGGTTTACTTCATCTGTTGCTGCAACACACGTCAGCCTCTCTCACTCTTAATGAAAACTGCGATCCCAGCGTCCGTTCCGATATGGAGCAGCATTTTCTCAAATCCATTCCCGACAGTGCCCGCTGGGAACATGATGACGAGGGGCCAGACGACATGCCTTCCCATATTAAATCCTCCACGCTAGGCGTCTCTTTGCTGCTGCCGGTCAATCACGGCCGCGTACAGCTGGGCACCTGGCAGGGGATCTGGCTGGGAGAACATCGTATCCACGGCGGTTCGCGCAAAATCATCGCCACGCTACAAGGGGAATAAAGATGACAATTTCGGAGATACTTCAGTACTGCATGAATAAGCCGGGTGCGGAGCAAAGTGTGCACAGCGACTGGAAGGCAACCCAAATCAAAGTCGCCGACGTGCTGTTTGCGATGGTGAAAGATGTGGAGGGGCGTCCGGCGGCCTCGTTAAAAACCAGCCCTGAACTGGCGGAACTGTTGCGCCAGCAGCACAACGACGTGCGTCCCAGCAAGCACCTGAATAAAGCGCACTGGAGCACGGTCTATCTGGACGGGTCGATTCCGGATTCGCAGATTTATTATCTGGTGGATGCCTCTTACAAGCAGGCGGTGGAACTGCTGCCGGAGATGACCCGGCAGCAGCTGTCAGTGTAACTACTTCAGAAGCGGTTTAAGGAAGCGGGCGGTGTGCGAGGCTTCGCACTCCGCGACGGTTTCCGGGGTGCCGGAAACCAGTATTTCACCGCCGCCGCTGCCGCCTTCCGGACCGAGATCGACAATCCAGTCCGCGGTTTTAATCACGTCCAGGTTGTGCTCAATCACCACGATGGTGTTGCCCTGATCTCTGAGCTGGTGCAGCACGTCGAGAAGCTGCTGGATATCGGCAAAGTGCAGACCAGTGGTCGGCTCATCCAGAATGTACAGCGTTTGTCCGGTGCCGCGTTTGGAGAGCTCACGCGCCAGCTTCACGCGCTGCGCCTCCCCGCCCGAGAGGGTAGTTGCCGACTGGCCCAGACGAATGTAGGTCAGACCGACATCCATCAGGGTCTGGAGCTTACGCGCCAGCGCCGGAACGGCATCAAAGAACTCGCGCGCCTCTTCGATGGTCATATCCAGCACTTCGTGGATGGTCTTGCCTTTGTATTTGATCTCCAGCGTTTCGCGGTTATAGCGTTTGCCTTTGCACTGGTCGCACGGCACGTAGATATCCGGCAGGAAGTGCATCTCAACCTTGATCACACCATCGCCCTGACAGGCTTCGCAGCGCCCGCCGCGCACGTTAAAGCTGAAGCGGCCCGGCGTGTAGCCGCGCGAACGCGATTCCGGCACGCCGGCAAAGAGTTCACGTACCGGCGTGAAGACACCGGTATAGGTCGCCGGGTTAGAGCGCGGGGTACGACCAATTGGGCTCTGGTCGATATCGATCACCTTGTCGAAGTGCTCTAGACCGTGGATCTCGCGATACGGCGCCGGTTCAGCCAACGTCGCCCCGTTCAACTGGGTCTGGGCAATCGGGAACAGCGTGTCGTTAATCAGCGTCGATTTACCGGAACCCGACACCCCGGTAATACAGGTGAACAGGCCGACCGGCAGGGTGAGCGTCACGTCTTTCAGGTTGTTGCCGCGAGCGCCGGTGAGCTTCAGTACTTTTTCCGGGTTGGCAGGCACGCGCTGTTTTGGCACCTCAATCTTGCGTTGACCGCTCATGTACTGGCCGGTCAGGGACTCCGGCACCGCCATGATGGCGTCCAGCGGACCTTCCGCCACTACCTGGCCGCCGTGAACACCCGCACCCGGCCCGATGTCGATCACGTGGTCGGCGGCACGGATGGCATCTTCATCGTGCTCGACCACAATCACCGTGTTGCCGAGGTTACGCAGGTGGATCAGGGTCCCAAGCAGACGTTCGTTGTCACGCTGATGCAGGCCGATAGACGGCTCATCCAGCACGTACATGACGCCCACTAAGCCCGCACCAATCTGGCTCGCCAGACGGATACGCTGGGCCTCGCCGCCGGAAAGCGTCTCTGCGGAGCGGGAAAGCGTCAGGTAGTTCAGGCCAACGTTCACCAGGAATTTCAGACGATCGCCAATCTCTTTCAGCACTTTTTCGGCGATTTTCGCCCGCTGGCCGGAGAGCTTCAGGTTGGTGAAGAAGTCCATCGCATGACCGATGCTCATGTCTGAGATAGCTGGCAGCGGCGTGTTTTCCACATATACGTGGCGCGCTTCACGACGCAGACGGGTACCGTCACAGGTGGCGCAGGAGCGGTTGCTGATGAACTTCGCCAGCTCTTCACGCACGGCGCTGGATTCGGTCTCTTTGTAGCGGCGCTCCATATTGTGCAGCACGCCTTCAAACGGATGGCGACGCACCGAGGTATCGCCGCGATCGTTCATGTATTTGAACTCGATGTTCTCTTTGCCGGAACCGAACAGGATCACTTTGTGCACGGTTGGGCTCAGGCTGCCCCACGGCGCTTCAACGTCAAATTTATAGTGCTCTGCCAGCGACTTCAGCATCTGGAAATAGTAGAAGTTACGCTTATCCCAGCCGCGGATGGCGCCGCCAGCCAGCGACAGTTCGGGATTCTGGATCACCCGATCGGGATCGAAGTACTGCTGTACGCCCAGGCCATCACAGGTCGGGCAGGCGCCCGCCGGGTTGTTGAACGAGAACAGACGCGGTTCCAGCTCGCGCATGCTGTAGCCGCACACCGGGCAGGCGAAGTTGGCGGAGAAGAGCAGCTCCTCCGCTTTCGGGTCGTCCATATCGGCAACCACCGCCGTACCGCCGGAGAGATCCAGCGCGGTCTCGAACGACTCCGCTAGGCGCTGGGTCATGTCGTCACGCACCTTAAAGCGGTCGATCACCACCTCAATGGTGTGTTTCTTTTGCAGCTCCAGCTTCGGTGGATCGGAGAGATCGCACACTTCCCCGTCGATACGGGCGCGGATATAGCCCTGGCTTGCCAGGTTCTCCAGCGTTTTGGTGTGCTCGCCCTTACGCTCTTTAATGATCGGCGCCAGCAGCATCAGGCGTCTGCCTTCCGGCTGCGCCAGCACGTTGTCCACCATCTGGCTGACGGTCTGGGCCGCCAGCGGGACATCGTGGTCCGGGCAGCGCGGCTCGCCTACGCGGGCATAGAGCAGACGCAGGTAGTCATGGATTTCGGTGATGGTCCCGACGGTGGAGCGCGGGTTGTGAGAGGTCGACTTCTGCTCAATGGAGATGGCAGGCGACAACCCTTCGATATGGTCGACGTCCGGTTTTTCCATCAGCGACAGGAACTGACGCGCATAAGCAGAGAGCGACTCAACGTAACGACGCTGTCCTTCGGCATAGAGGGTGTCGAAAGCCAGAGAGGATTTGCCTGAGCCTGAAAGCCCGGTGACGACAATCAGCTTGTCGCGAGGGATGACGAGGTTGATATTCTTGAGATTGTGGGTGCGGGCGCCCCGAACTTCGATCTTATCCATTCACCTTTCCCGGTAGGTAGATACACGGAATGCCTGGTTTGTTTGAAGGACAACCGGCATAAACGATTAATTATGACACAAATTGACCTGTCTGGATATACAGTATTGAGATGCAAATTCAGATTCGTTGTGCAAAAATAGACCACGAAAAGAGTTGGGTGGAATCCGCCTCGCAGCTATGAACATGCGGCATGGAAATGGTACACTCGCGCGTTTACACTATTTAGAAATTGTTTTCAGGAGACACGATCATGGCCAGCAGAGGCGTAAACAAGGTGATTCTCGTCGGTAATCTGGGCCAGGACCCGGAAGTACGCTATATGCCGAGTGGTGGTGCAGTGGCCAACATTACGCTGGCTACCTCCGAATCCTGGCGTGATAAAGCGACTGGTGAGATGAAAGAGCAGACCGAATGGCACCGTGTCGTGCTGTTTGGCAAACTGGCCGAGGTGGCCGGTGAGTATCTGCGTAAAGGTTCTCAGGTCTATATTGAAGGCCAGCTGCGTACCCGCAAATGGACCGATCAATCCGGTCAGGAAAAATACACCACTGAAGTGGTGGTGAACGTTGGCGGTACCATGCAGATGCTGGGCGGTCGTCAGGGCGGCGGCGCGCCGGCAGGTGGTGGCCAGCAGCAGGGCGGTTGGGGTCAGCCTCAGCAGCCGCAGGGCGGCAACCAGTTCAGCGGCGGCGCGCAGTCCCGTCCGCAGCAGCCGTCTGTGCCAGCGCAGTCCAACGAACCGCCAATGGATTTCGACGACGACATCCCGTTCTGATAGCCAGAACCTGCGATTCGCAAAAACAAAAAACCCAGACGCATGTCTGGGTTTTTTTGTATTCAGCCTTTATGCCCGCGGGCATCAGGTGTACATCATCGGCCAGTCCGGCGGCGTATGGCTCATTGCCTCAACCATGATTGTTTTAACGTTATTCCAGACCGCGGCCATATCCAGCAGGGTGATGCCCAACAGGCCGGTGGCAAACCAGCAGGCCGCCGCCAGTCCCAGACAGGTGCTGATCACCGCCAGCACCGCGTAATCCGATTTCTTGAACTGTATATTCAGCGTACTGGCCAGAAACATCAGCACCGCGCTCAACAACTCCCAGCGTGCAAAGACAACACCGGTGGTAATAGCTGCCATAAGACCGATCCTCAAAGATAACCGCCGCCGGGTGTAGCGCGACGTTGCCCGGACGTGGCAAACTGGCTACCGGCAAGCTCAGACTGACAAAATGAAACGATGTTTTTTGTTACATCAGATGTGTGAACTATATCACACTTGTTCTTTTATTCGCCAGTGGGCAAATGCATGAAAATGGCGTTTTTTAACCCGGCTTTTGTTGTATAAATAGCCCGAAGAAATATTTCTTTAGTCTGCTAAGTGCCCGTTTGCGACAACTTTATTGAAAATTCATTGGGATAAGAAAACATGTACAAGCAGCATGCCGATGTACAATATTTACAGCCTCAGGGCTATGGATTATGCTTCATCCGGTTACGTGACTAGCCCGTAATAAATAAATCAGGCTTTTACTGGTTATTATTTGCTGTACTTTTAATTTTACACACACTTTCTTTTTCGACAGGGTCAGACAGCCGCAATAATAGATGCTGGCTGCGTATCCTTTCACTCCTGATTTATTCGTTGCGACATTTTTTATCTCGTTAAATGAGCGACGAATAAAACGATGAAGCAAGCAAATCGAGAGTATATAAATGACAGCACGCGGGCTCTGCACGCATTAGCTAAATTAATGCCAAAATTATCGTCGCAGCAAACCTTAACGGATCTTCTCCAGACGATTAATCACACCTTTGGCGCCCAGACCAGCTGGGTGATGATGGAGGACGATGTGGGCCAGCCGCAGTTTGTCAGCGTCGGCGAATTAACCTGCCATTCTCCAGAAATTAAAGCCTTTCTTTCCAGTGCGTTATTGCAGCGTCACCACCGGGCATGGCGGGTCATCTGTTGGAAAGAGAAGATCGGTACGCTTTTATTTCCTGCCACCCATCCGGGCCATACGCATTTACAGTGTGGCGTGCTGTATAAATTGTCGCTGCAACAGGATCGCTGCAACGGCTACTTCTTCCTCGGCTTTACGCAACCGCAAAGCAGCATCACTGTGCTAAAAGAGGTGGTGGTGATCCTGGTCGAAAAACTGAAGGACTATTTGACCGGCCTCGTTGCCCGTGAGCGCACGGCAAAAGAGATGCAGCGGATGATCACCCAGTATAAAACCCTGTTTGAGCGGGCACCGGTACTGATGAACTCCTTTGATCGGCATAGCCGCTGCGTATTGTGGAATGCCGAATGCGAAAAGGTGTTTGGCTGGACGATGGCGGAGATCAACGCCCATGCCGATCCGCTGGCGCTCTTTTATCCTGACCCGGAGGAGCGCCGCCGGGTGCGCGAGTCGGTCAATACCACCCCGCTGAACGATATGTACGAATGGCATCCGCTGCGGCGGGACGGCGTTCAGCTGACGATCCTGTGGTCAAACATCTCTCTGCCGGACGGCTCTATCCTTAATATCGGGCTCGATATTACCGCGCGTAAAAAAGCGGAGCAGCAGCTGGAGGTGAAGGCCACCACCGACGATCTGACGCGCTGTCTTAACCGCTCTGCCATCCTGCAGCAGATTGGCGCTGCGCTGGAGACCTGCCAGCACGAAGAGGCCGACAGCCACTTCTCTGTCATGATGCTCGACCTGGATTTCTTTAAACAGATTAATGATAAGTGGGGGCATCTGGTGGGCGATGCCGCGCTGGTGCATTTTTGCGACTGCCTGCGGACGATGATCCCCTCGGGGGCAGCGCTGGGCCGGGTAGGGGGAGAGGAGTTTTTACTGTTGCTGCCCAAAACTCGCAGCGATGCGGCAGTGCAGCTCTCCACGGTGCTCCGTCAGGCGCTCTCCCTCACGCCGCTCAAGGTCGGCAGCCGCACCTTAACGCTCTCTTTCAGTGCGGGCGTGGTGGAGGTGAGCGGAAAACCACGCGATACCTCATCGCTACTCATTAGCGCAGATAAGGCACTTTACGATGCCAAGCGTGGTGGAAGAGGTAAAACAATCGTCGCGGTTGATTATTTATAAATCACTTCAATCATCCTGAAGGGTTAAATAGCACAAAATTTCAGGATGAAGTTGCGCTTTTTTCATTCTGTAGGTAGTTTGGCTTAATCGACGATTTTCTGTTGAGTTATCCGGGAGCCTGGCTTCCTGGATCGGTAATTATTTAACTTAATAAACACGAAACGAATACTTTCAGTTTGGCTTACGGACAAATATTATCGGCATAACTCAATATTAGGTTATTGGCGTTAAAAGTCAGTTGCTAACTTCGCATGATTCATGCAACGTAATCACCTGTTTAGCAAAGCATCCGGCCTTCATGACTACAGGCACATAAAAAGCAGGGATAATAGGGCGGAAATGAATCGTAACGCACGGGACAAGGTGCTGAGGATAGTCGGGGTTATCATGGTAGTTTTGCTACCTGTGATGCTTGCGCTATGGTTTGCTCAGCAACGCGCGGTCAACGAAACAAGCAGTCAACTTCGCTCATTTGCTGCTCTTGCTTTAGACAAAACTGAACTGGTTATTCAGCAGGTTGAGCTGGCACGTCATGCGGCTGAAAAATACTCGGGTAATATTTGCACACCGGAACACCGGCAATATATGTTAAATATCGTCCGGGGCCGACTCTACATTGCCGACCTGCTGTACGCCGAAGGTAAAGCGTTTCTCTGCTCAACCACCAGCACGCCTGAAAACCCCTATTTAATCTCTGCTGCCAATTACCAACGCGCCCCTGACGTCTCTATCTATTATTACCGCGATACGCCCTTTTATGCGGGATATAAAATGACCTATATGCAGGTCGGTAATTATGTGGTGGTGGTTAATCCCCTGACCTATAGCGAAGTCATGTCAGCCGACCGCTCCCTGGCGTGGGGGGTATTTGATACGGTGAACAACGACTTTTTCTCTATCAGTGAACAGGCAAAAGAAAAGGCATTAAAAAAGCTGATTGGCGATAACGAAGCTATATTCCAGAACGAAGGCCGCTTTTACACTATTCTTCATTCGGACAAACGCCCGATTGCCGCTATTGTTTCCACGACTAATCAGCGCTTTTACGAAGTGCTCTATCATCAGGCGACATTAACCCTGCCGCTGGGCATGATCAGCAGTATTATCATTTTATTGATGTGGTCACGGACGCGACGCGAATTTAATTCACCGGGTCGCTTATTGCACCGGGCATTAAATAAAAGACAACTTTGCCTGCATTACCAGCCCATTATCGACATTAAAACAAATGCGTGTGTCGGCGCAGAAGCGCTGTTGCGTTGGCCTGGCTTTAACGGCCCGGTAATGAGCCCGGTAGAATTTATCCCGCTGGCAGAAAAAGAGGGGATGAGCGAACGCATTACCGATTACGTGGTAGAGGAAGTCTTCAGCGATCTGGGCCATTTCCTGGCCTGTAACCCGCATCTCTATATCTCCATTAACCTCTCGGCAACGGACTTCCACTCTTCACGCCTGATTGCGATGATCACCGATAAAGCCCGGCACTATAATGTGCGGGCCCAGCAGATCAAAATTGAAGTGACGGAGCGCGGTTTCATTGATGTCCCCAGGACCACGCCGGTAATTCAGGCATTCCGCCAGGCGGGATATGAGGTGGCGATTGACGATTTTGGTACCGGCTATTCCAACCTGCACAACCTCTACTCGCTGAACGTGGATATCCTGAAAATCGACAAGACCTTCATCGATACGCTGACCACCAACAGTACCAGCCATCTTATCGTTGAGCACATTATCGAAATGGCTCAAAGCCTGCGCCTGAAAACCATCGCGGAAGGGGTAGAAACCGTGGAGCAGGTGATGTGGTTGAACAAGCGCGGCGTGCAGTATTGCCAGGGCTGGCACTTTGCCAAGGCGATGTCACCGCAGGATTTCATGACCTGGCAACATCAGCCCGTCGCGACAGCCCTTGCTCATAGCCACTAATTGAGCTGATGGCGATAGTCGCTGGGGGTGCGATCAAATTCGCGGCGGAAGACGCGGGAGAAGGTCTGCTGGGAGACATATCCCAGATCCATGGCGATATCAAAAATGGGCCGCTGGGTGGTGCGTAACGCCTGGGCAGCCAGCAATAATCTGCGTTGACGAATGTATTCGCCCAGCGTCTGGTGCGTGACGGCGCGGAACATCCTCTGCAAGTACCACTTCGAGTAACCCGACTTCTTCGCCACCACATCAATACTCAAAGGTTGATCGATATGGTCATCCATCCATTCAATAAGTGTCTGAATAATTTGTTGATGTGACATAGAGCAGCCTCTCTCTGGATACACCTGTATCGGTTGATTCGTCGTTTTGTCTGCGGGCGAGTATAATTCCTCAAGTTAACTTGAGGTAAAGAGGTTTTATGGAAAAGAAATTACCGCGGATTAAACCGCTGCTGTCTCCGGGCGAGGTGGCAAGGCGTAGCGGTGTGGCGGTCTCTGCACTGCACTTCTATGAAAGCAAAGGGTTAATTAAAAGCATCCGCAACGCCGGCAACCAGCGCCGCTATACCCGTGACGTGCTGCGCTATGTGGCGATCATTAAGATTGCCCAGCGTATTGGCATCCCGCTGGCCACCATTGGCGAGGCGTTTGGTATCCTGCCGGAAGGGCATACCCTGAGCGCAAAGGAGTGGAAGGCACTCTCTTCCCAGTGGCGTGATGAGCTGGACCGGCGCATTCACACCCTGGTGGCGCTGCGGGATGAGCTGGACGGATGCATTGGCTGCGGATGCCTGTCGCGCAGTGACTGTCCGCTGCGAAACCCTGGCGATAAGCTGGGCGAACAGGGAACCGGCGCGCGGCTGCTGGAAGAGGACTAGCCTGATGCAGAAAAAACTAAAGCGCCACAACAGGGCGCTTTAGTTTGTTCCCGGTCTTTGTCTTTCTCTCTATCCCGCTGGTTTACAGGAGGGTTTCCCCCGACATCAGCACCCCTCAGTCGAGCATCTTGTGGAGGTTCCGGCTTGTGCTGACACTTTAAGTCTAGGCCGCGGCCTTAGCTTTACCAGCCTCATCGCGCAAAAAATCGGCAAAATTTTTTTGCCAGGTTGTGCAATTTTCTATAGTTAGTGGATAAGCCCAACTGGAGATGACGATGATTAAGGTCCACCACCTCAACCAGTCCCGATCGCAGCGCGTGCTCTGGGCGCTGGAAGAGCTCTCTCTACCGTACCAGATCGTTCGTTATCAGCGGGATAAGACCATGATGGCCCCCGCCACGCTGCGTAAAATCCACCCGCTGGGGAAATCCCCGGTGCTGGAGGACAACGGCCTGATCCTGGCGGAATCGGGCGCTATCCTCGAATATTTGCAGGAAACTTACGATCCCGGGTCGCAGATGAAGCCGCAGGATCGTGCGCTAAAGCTGCAATACCGTTTCTGGCTTCATTACGCAGAAGGATCGTTAATGCCGCTGCTGCTGATGAAGCTGGTCTTCGCCAGCCTCGGTAAACCGCCCGTCCCGTTTGGCCTGCGGACACTCGGCAAGGTGCTGGGGCAGGGGGTTGAGAAGGCCTATCTTAACCGCCAGCTGGAAACGCACGCCCGCTTTCTGGATTCCTCGCTGGAGAAGCATCGCTGGTTCGCCGGGGATCATCTCAGCATGGCGGACGTGCAGATGAGCTTTCCGGTCTTCGCCCTGCTGGAACGCGGCGGCATAGACAATCTTTCCCGCCTGCAAAGCTGGAAGAAAAACGTCGAAATGCGTCCGGCCTGGCAGCGGGCGATCCAGCAGGGCGGGCCGTTCGAGATCCCCGGCGGGTCCTGAAATTGTTATCAAATTGCGCATTCACGATAACGTTTGCGCATACTCTGTTCACTTCTTCACCGCCTCGCACGCATTTTGGCGAAAAACGTCAAAGTTAAGTTGAAAATGCCTGCATTGAGGACGGATAATCGTTTGCCTTCATTTCGACACCCGTTTTGTCAGCGCAAAGCTAAACGTTTGCTTTTTTTATGGCTCCCCTTTTTGTCATAAACGCAGCACAAGGATATGACGTTTAGCGGGTCGTGGAGTGTCCGTCACGCTGACAGACGACAATTATAATTTTCAGGGGATGTTTTCTATGTCTACGCCATCTGCGCGTACCGGCGGTTCACTCGACGCCTTTTTTAAAATTTCTGCCCGCGGCAGCACCGCGCGTCAGGAGATCGTTGCCGGTCTGACGACCTTCCTGGCGATGGTCTACTCGGTGATCGTGGTGCCGGGCATGCTGGGTAAAGCCGGTTTCCCACCGGCGGCGGTATTCGTCGCTACCTGTCTGGTGGCCGGTGTCGGCTCCATCGTGATGGGCCTGTGGGCTAACCTGCCGCTGGCGATCGGCTGCGCCATCTCACTGACCGCCTTCACCGCGTTCAGCCTGGTGCTGGGTCAGCAGATCAGCGTGCCGGTTGCGCTGGGCGCCGTGTTCCTGATGGGGGTGCTGTTTACCATCATCTCTGCCACCGGCATCCGTAGCTGGATCCTCCGCAACCTGCCGCAGGGCGTTGCGCACGGCACCGGGATTGGTATCGGTCTGTTCCTGTTGCTGATTGCCGCCAACGGCGTTGGCCTGGTGATCAAAAACCCGCTGGACGGTCTGCCGGTTGCGCTGGGTGATTTCGCCAGCTTCCCGGTGATCATGTCGCTGATTGGCCTGGCGGTGATCATTGGTCTGGAAAAACTGAAAGTGCCGGGCGGCATTCTGCTGACCATCATCGGCGTCTCCATTGTCGGCCTGATTTTCGACCCTGCCGTTCACTTCTCCGGCGTATTCGCCATGCCATCCCTGAGTGACGAAAACGGCAACTCGCTGATTGGCAGCCTGGATATCATGGGCGCGCTCAACCCTGTCGTGCTGCCAAGCGTGCTGGCGCTGGTGATGACCGCGGTCTTTGATGCCACCGGCACCATCCGCGCGGTAGCCGGTCAGGCGAACCTGCTGGATAAAGATGGCCAGATTATCGACGGCGGCAAAGCGCTGACCACCGACTCCCTGAGCAGCGTCTTCTCGGGTCTGGTAGGTGCTGCTCCGGCAGCCGTCTATATCGAATCGGCGGCGGGTACGGCGGCAGGCGGTAAAACCGGTCTGACGGCGATCACCATCGGCGTGCTGTTCCTGCTGATCCTGTTCCTCGCGCCGCTGTCCTATCTGGTTCCGGCGTACGCAACCGCACCTGCGCTGATGTACGTTGGCCTGCTGATGCTGAGCAACGTGGCGAAAATTGATTTTGCCGACTTCGTTGACGCAATGGCCGGTCTGATCACCGCGGTCTTCATCGTGCTGACCTGTAACATCGTTACCGGCATCATGATCGGTTTCGCGTCGCTGGTGATCGGGCGTATCGTCTCCGGTGAATGGCGTAAGCTGAACATCGGTACGGTGGTGATTGCCGTGGCGCTGGTAGCATTCTACGCGGGCGGCTGGGCTATCTAAGCTGTCAACTGCGCAAAAAGACGGGTGGCTCAGGCCGCCCGTTTTCATTTTCGGAACACATCTCGTTGTCTTATGCGTTACTCTGGGGAAGGTAGACTACGGCAAGATGCCAATGGCTTAAACGAACAGATTTATCGCAAACAGGGATCGCATGGAAATTTTCTTCACAATACTCATCATGACCCTTCTGGTCTCACTTTCCGGGGTAGTCACCCGCGTACTGCCCTTTCAGTTACCGCTGCCGCTGATGCAGATCGCCATCGGTGCTCTGCTGGCGTGGCCGACGTTCGGATTGCATGTCGAGTTTGATCCCGAACTGTTTCTGGTGCTGTTTATTCCTCCTTTGCTGTTTGCCGACGGCTGGAAAACGCCAACCCGTGAGTTCCTCGAACACGGGCGCGAGATCCTGGGCCTGGCGCTGGCGCTGGTGGTGGTCACCGTGGTGGGGATTGGCTTTCTCATCTACTGGGTGGTGCCGGGGATCCCGCTGATACCGGCCTTCGCGCTGGCGGCGGTGCTGTCGCCAACCGATGCCGTGGCGCTCTCCGGGATCGTGGGCGAAGGACGCATTCCGAAGAAAATCATGGGCATCCTGCAAGGTGAGGCGCTGATGAACGACGCCTCCGGCCTGGTGGCGCTGAAGTTTGCCGTCGCCGTGGCGATGGGCACCATGGTCTTTACCGTCGGCGGAGCGTCCGTTGAATTCTTTAAAGTGGCGATTGGCGGTATCCTCGCCGGGTTTGTGGTGAGCTGGCTGTATGGCCGTTCGCTGCGCTTCCTCAGCCGCTGGGGCGGCGACGAGCCTGCCACGCAAATCGTGCTGCTGTTCCTGCTGCCGTTCGCCTCGTACCTGATTGCGGAACACCTTGGTGTATCGGGCATTCTGGCCGCGGTGGCGGCGGGGATGACCATCACCCGTGCTGGTGTCATGCGCCGCGCGCCGCTGGCGATGCGCCTGCGCGCCAACAGCACCTGGTCGATGCTGGAGTTTGTCTTTAACGGCATGGTCTTCCTGCTGTTGGGTCTGCAGCTGCCGGGCATCCTGGAGTCCTCCCTGGTGGCGGCCGAGGCCGACCCGAATGTCGAAACCTGGATGCTGTTTACCGATATTGTGCTGATTTACGCCGCGCTGATGCTGGTGCGTTTCGGCTGGCTGTGGACGATGAAAAAGTTCAGCATGCGTTTCCTGAAAAAGAAACCGATGGAGTTTGGCTCCTGGTCCACTCGTGAGCTGCTGATTTCCACCTTCGCCGGGGTGCGCGGGGCGATCACTCTGGCCGGTGTGCTCTCCATTCCGCTGCTGTTGCCGACCGGCGACGTCTTCCCGGCCCGCTATGAACTGGTGTTCCTGGCGGCGGGGGTGATCTTGTTCTCGCTGTTTGTCGGCGTGGTGATGCTGCCCATCCTGCTGCAACATATGGAAGTGGGCGATCACGTTCAGCAGCATAAAGAGGCGCGTATCGCCCGGGCGGCCACCGCTGAAGTGGCGATTGTCACCATCCAGAAGATGGAAGAGCGAATGGCCGCAGATACCGAAGAGAACCTCGATACGCAGCTGCTGAAAGAGGTGAGCTCGCGGGTCATTGGTAACCTGCGCCGCCGCGCGGATGGCCGAAATGACGTAGAGAGCTCGCTGCAGGAAGAGAACCTCGAGCGTCGCTTCCGCCTGGCCGCCCTGCGCGCCGAACGTGCGGAGCTGTATCATCTGCGCGCCACCCGGGAGATAAGCAACGAGACGCTGCAAAAACTGCTGCACGATCTCGATCTGATGGAAGCGCTGCTGGTTGAGAAGCCGTAGTGGTTGATTGCCCGGTGGCGCTGCGCTTACCGGGCCTGCTAAACCGTAGGCCGGGTAAGGCGACGCCGCCACCTGGCGCTACTCTCCCACCCAAAACCCTTCACAGCATTTCAACCACGCCTGAGCGCTGTGCGACAGATAAACCCCTTCCCGCCAGATCATCCCCAACTGCCAGTGCAGATCGCTCTGGAGCGGGATCCAGCGCAGGGTCTTTTTATCCAGCCGTTCGCAGATGGGCTGCGGCAGGATGGCAATTCCCACCCCTGCCTGCACCATTGCGGCAAGGAAATCCCACTGCCCGCTGCGCACCGCGATGCGCGGCTTAACGCCGTGCTGGTTAAACAGCTGCATCAGCTGGCGGCTGAGGGCAAAATCTTCGTTGTAGATCAGCAGCGGATGCTCGGCGAGGAGTTCAGGATTGATGGCGTCAAGCGACAACCAGCTGCCGGAGCGCGGCACCAGCACGCACAGCGGATGGCTGAACAGCGGCAGCGCCGTCAGACCGCTATCCTCTTCCACCGGCAGGGCGGTCATGGCCAGATCCAGCTCGCCGTTGATCACCGCCTGCTGGACGGTTAAGCCGCCAAATTCAGAAATTTTTAGCTCTACGCCGGGGTAACGCTGGCGAAACAGGCCGATAGGCCCGGCCATCATCATTCCCACCATTGGCGGGATGCCGAGGCGCAGTATGCCCTTGTTCAGGTGGTTGATGTCGCCAAGCTCGGCCTCCAGCTGGCGAAACTCCGCCAGGATCGCCAGCCCGCGTTCAAACACCACGCGGCCTGTGTCGGTCAGCAGCAGCTTGCGCCCGTCACGGATCAGCAGGGTACAGTTCAGTTCATCTTCGAGGTTTTTCAGCATTTTGCTGATGGTGGGCTGGGTGACAAAGAGCTTCTCAGCGGCGCGGGTAAAACTCTGCTGGCGGACCACTTCGACAAAGTAACGCAGCGTGCGTATGTCCATGACTATTCCTCGAAACTATACCTTTGATGATTTTAATTCATTTCAGTCAATTACGGGCGCTGACTATACTGGCGCTCCGTCTCATTTTGAGGAAATCCCCATGACCGTGGCGTTAGGTCGTGTTACGCCTGCCGTCGTGCAACGACTCCAGGTACCGGTTCAGGTCCTGCTCTATGCCGCTCTTTTTGTCTTCGCTGAATACCTTGTTCGCTGGCTCCATCTGCCGCTGACAGCCAATCTGGTCGGCATGGTGCTGATGTTCAGCCTGATCCTCTGCCGCGTCATTCCTCTTAGCTGGGTGCGGGCGGGGTCGCGCTGGCTGCTGGCGGAGATGCTGCTCTTTTTCGTTCCGGCAGTGGTGGCGGTGGTCAATTACGTCCAGCTGCTGATGGTGGACGGCTGGCGTATCTTTGCGGTGATCGCCCTGAGCACGCTGATGGTGCTGGGCGCGACCGCGTGGGTGGTGGATAAAGTCTACCGCTTTGAAATCAGCAGGCAGAAACATGACTAACTTTCAGGTCAGCGTCCTCTGCCTGGTGGTGACGCTGGTGGTCTATTTTGCCAACAAGCGCCTCTACCGCCGCTTTCGTAAACTGCCCCTGATGCCGCTGGTTTTCACCCCGATCCTGCTGGTGATGATGCTGGTGTGGGGGCATATCTCGTGGCAGAACTATATTGGCGAAGCGCACTGGCTGCTGTGGCTGCTGGGTCCGGCGACCATCGCCTTTGCGGTGCCGGTTTATGACAACCTCGCGGTGATAAAACGCCACTGGATGTCGCTCTCCGCCGGGGTGATCACCGCCACGGTGGTGGCCGTCACCAGCTCGGTCTGGCTGGCGCGGTTGTTTACCCTGTCGGACGAGATCCAGCGCAGCCTCGCGGTACGCTCCGTCACCACGCCTTTTGCCCTGGCGGCGGCGAAACCACTCGGCGGACAGCCGGATCTGGTGGCGCTGTTCGTGGTGGTCACCGGTGTGTTTGGCATGGCGGTAGGGGATATGCTGTTTTTGCGGCTCTCGATCCGCGAAGGGATGGCGAAAGGGGCCGGGTTTGGCGCGGCCTCCCACGGAGCGGGCACCGCGCGCTCCTACGAGCTGGGCCAGCAGGAGGGCGTGGTGGCAAGCCTGGTGATGATGCTCTCCGGCGTGGTGATGGTGCTGGTGGCCCCGCTGGTGGCGTGGGTGATGTTCTGATAAATGCCGGGTGGCGCTGCGCTTACCCGGCCTACCGATTCTGATTGCGGCGCTAACGGTTCAACCGCCGCACAATTCGCTCCACCTTCTGGCGGAAATCCGCCGCGACCTGAGCGGATGCCTGGCCCTGCTCCAGTTTTTCCCGCGCCGAGGTGAACTGGTCGATCACCTGCAAGTCCTCAATATAGGGCGTGGCGACGACCGTGGTATGCAGCGACTGCGCCTGGCGTAGCCCGGCAATTACCGGATCCTGCGGATCAATCACCCCTTTCTCCGTCAGTTGCGCCTCCGCCGCCTTGTTGAGCGGAATGCCGCGCTCCAGCCCAAGAGCCTCCACCGACTGCGGATCGTTAAGCAGGTAATTCACCAGAATCGCCGCCTCTTTCGGATGTTGAGTGGATTTTGCCACCGACAGCATCTGCGCCGTTTTGAAGTAGACCCCGGACTCCTGTGTGCCGGGCTGCATCACGTAGTCGCCCAGCACCAGCTTCGCCGGTGGCGTCATGTTGTTGGCAAACATGCGAATGGTGATGTTCCAGGTGAAGAGCCCGCCCCACTCACCGTTAATCCACGGCTTCATCTCATAGAGGTTGCCTTTGCCGTAGGAGGAGAGGGTCTTTGGCGACGGCAGAACGTGGTCATCGCTCAGACGTTTCACAAAATCGAAGGCCTCGACCCACTGCGCGTCGTTCCAGGCAAAGGTGCCATCGCTGTTGAACATCGGCTTCTGGTGGGTCTGCATCATGTATGCATTGAGCAGCAGAATGACATCCTGATCGACCATGGCGTAGGGGTAGTAGTTGTTGCCCAGCGTCTGCTGGAACACTTTCCCGGCGGCAAAAAAGTCGTCCCAGGTTTTCGGATACGCCAGCCCGGCTTTCTGCCAGGTGACGTCGTTATAGTAAAAGACCGGGGCGTTGACCGAAATCGGCAGGCCGTTGAGCTTGCCTTGCACCGTGGTCGATTGCAGATCCTGCGCCTGGTACTGGCTTAAATCGAGCTCCGCTTTCAGCTTATTCAGGTCGTAATACCCTTCGCCGTTTTTGGAAAAGATGATCAGCCAGGGCCAGTTGGTCTGCATTACATCCGGCTCGGTGCCGCTCGCCATCTGGGTGGTCAGGCGCGAAAGATGCCCGTCCCAGCCGGTGTATTCGGGCTTCACCTTAATCTCCGGATGCGCTTTTTCGAAGGCTTCCAGCGCCTTAAGTGTGGCCTGGTGGCGGCTGTTGCCACCCCACCACGACATGCGTAGTTCAACGGGCGCTTGCGCCCAGACAGAGGTACAGGAAAATAACAGCGATGCGATAACACCTGAAACGAGTTTTTTCATTATTGTCTCCGGAACAGAGGCATAAATATTGTTATTAAACAGGTGAGTAACTGCACAATACTACCGGCGGTTCCGGCGCGGCATCGGGCCGCGCCGGCGTGAGACGCTTAGCGTTTCGTCAGACGGGATACCAGCTCAAACTCCTTAAAGTTGACCGGACGCTGCTGCTGCATGGAGATATTGCCCGCAATGCCGGTGAGGATAGACATGGCCCCGGCACGGTGGTCGGCTGCGCGCTGCAGCGGATCGTGGCGTGGCTCGCCGAACAGGTCGGCCAGCATCGCGTTGTCGCCGCCGCCGTGGCCCCCTTCACCGAGGCTGAATTCCGCTTTCCAGGGTTCGGCAAACATCGGGAAGACGGTGAGGTCGCACTGCTCCAGGCTGCCCTCATTTTCGCGTTCGCCCCCGGCATTGACATAGGACTTCTCGACAATCTTCATCTCCAGACGCCCTTCGGTGCCGTTAAAGACCACGTTCAGCCCTTCCCACGGCAGGTAGGCATTGAGGGAGTAGGTGAGCTGGACCTGGTTCTGGTATTTCACCAGCACCGACATCGTATCTTCGATGGTGATTCCGTCGCTGAAGACGCTCTGATCGCGGAAGTAGTGATCTTCGTGTTCGGCGTCCAGATAGAGCGCCTTAAGTTGCGCATTCTCTTCCATATGCAGCGCAAACGGGTCGTCTTTCGCGTCGGCAAAGCCGTGGGCGCGCGGGTAGAACCGGGTCACGCCGCGCTTCTCCGCATTCTCCCTGCCATAGAACTGCAGGCTGCCTTCGGCGTAAACGCGCTCCGGGTAGCTGCCCAGCCAGAAGTTCATCAGATCGAAGTGGTGGGTGGATTTATGCACCAGCAGGCCGCCGCTGTTGCGCTTTTCCCGATGCCAGCGGCGGAAGTAGTCCGCGCCGTGTTCGGTGTTAAGCAGCCACTCGAAATGGACCGAGGTGACCTTGCCGATCGTCCCCTGCATCAGCAGCTCGCGCACTTTACTGTGGTGCGGCGCGTAGCGGTAGTTGAAGGCCACGCGCACGCTGCGGCCAGTCTCTTCAATGGCGTCGAGTATGCGCAGGGCTCGCTGTTCGTCGATGGTCATCGGCTTTTCGGTGATCACATCGCAGCCGGCGTGCAGGGCGCGCACGATGTAGTCATCATGGGTGCGGTCCATGGTGGTGACAATGACGATATCGGGCTGCGTCTCGCGGATCATCTCTTCAAACTGCGCCGCCTGCCAGGTGGAAACCGGATCCGCCCCTTCGTTTTTTAATAACTGATTGGCGTACTGCATGCGCGTCTTGTTAGTATCACAGAACGCGACCAGTCTGGCATTTTCCCGCCAGGCGCCACCGATGGCGGAAATATATAAACCCGCGCGACCGCCGGTTCCGACCAGAGCATATTTTTTCATGGCATCCTCGATTAAATAACAGAATTAATATCAGCAGGTGACGCAATGAAACGTATTCCCCATCAACTGATGGAGCTGAACAGCACGTTTATCTGGCACTGGCCCTGGTTTATTCAGGGGGTGAAAAGCGCGAAACAGCACGGTTTCACTGGCATCATCCTGCACCAACAGGAACTGCTTTCAATACTTGCGACGCCCTCGCCGCTAAGCCAGAAACTCAACGTCGAGAACCTTATTCATCAGCAAAATTACGCCCTGCACTATTTAAAACGCGTCGACAGTTACCTGGCGGAAAATAATTTATCGTTCTGGCTTCAGGGTGAGGCCGCGCCCAATGACGACATTATTAAGCGTAAATTTCCGGAACTGACGTTCGACGAAAAGCACGCGCCCGATTTCTGGCACCCTTTTTATGCCGCGATACTGCATCCGCTTTTACAGGCGCTGCCCCATCTCGGCGGGCTTATTCTCAGCCTGACGACGCCAGACTTTCAGACCAGCCGCTGGCAGCAAAGCCTGCATGATGTCTGGAGCCTGCTGCGCGCCCAGGGAAAAAAGCTCATCCTGCGCGACTTCATTGACAACAGCTGGCCGCGACAGCAGCTCTCCGGCATTCTGGCGACGCTCCCGGACGACGTGCGCGCCTCGGTAAAAGCCACCGAGCTGGATTACCACCCCGGTTTTGCCAACCATCCCAACATCGCCAACCTGCCGGGGCATAAAAAGTGGATCGAGTACGATCTCTTCGGCATCGGCTATGGCTGGACTGCCTTGCCATGCTATCTGGCCGATGAGATTGGCGGCCGCTTAAGCTGGGCGCTCAGCGCCACAGAAAACGAAATCGAAGCGATTACCTCCCGCGTGAGCTGGCAGTGGTTGCCCGACAGCCGGGTGATGGACTCCGTCAACGCCATTAACCTGTTTGGCCTCTCTGCCGCCAACCATGCCGCCGATGCCGCGCTGCCCGCTACCTTCGAGCGCTGGGCGGAACACCATCAGTTCGGCTTTCGCGCTTTGGCGGACAAACATCAGCTTTCAGCCATCCTCCACGCCAGCTACGACTGGCTGTGCAAAACGCCAAACTTCCTCGGACGGCGGCTGCACTACCAGAGCCAGATCCCGGAGAGCATTGCCCAGGCGCAGCAATTACTCCATACGGACACCCGCAGCGCTAACTGGCTGCACGCCTGGCAGCCGCTGATGCCCGCCGACGATCCTGTTCTTGGCAAAGAGCAGCGTGAGCGGGTGGCGCTGGAGAAAGAGGCCGCCTGCTTCCTGGCGTCACGTACGCTGCACAACCTGCGTGAACTGATGCCGCGTATGACCTGCCCGGACGACACCCTGGCGATCCTGCTGGCCGCCTGGCGCAGTGCAGAGATCTACAGCCAGATGTTCTCTCACGTGGCCGCCGCCGTGACCGACGTCGTGTGGCTGGATCACTACGGTCCGCAAAGTCTGCCTGCCGACACCCTGAAGCAGCATCAGCAGCGGCTGCTGCACTTCAGCGACAACCTGGATCGCTGGCTGACAGATCCGCCCGCCAGCAGCCCACTCTTCCTGCCGCTGTTGCTGAGCCCGGCGCGGCTGGAGCGCTTTGCCAGAAGCCTCGGCGAGTCGCTGTAACTAAAGAATAAAAACTGCGGTCGGGGTTGTCTGTATGCCGCGGGTAGGGAAAGCGGGGGATCGGCGTGGAATCGGGAAAAGTGTGATGGACGTTGCGGATTGCAGATAAAGCCTGTGATCCGCATCGGCTTTTTCTGTTCTGGCGACGTGATAAACGTCACCAGAAGGGGAAAAAAATGTGATCCCCGACCAGCGGCCGGGGAGGGGATTTTAGTGCGCGCGGCCCTGTTCGACACCCAGGCCGGTTTGGGAGCGGATAAACTGGGCGCGGAACTTCTCGCGCTCCAGGTTGCCTTCCGGCGAGTTATCGGTTGCCGAGAAGACCCAGATGCCGATGAAGGCCACGGCAATGGAGAAGAGCGCCGGGTACTCATACGGGAAGATGGCACTTTCGTGACCGAGGATCTGCACCCAGATGGTCGGGCCGAGGATCATCAGGATCACCGCCGTCAGCAGGCCGAGCCAGCCGCCAATCATCGCTCCGCGGGTGGTCAGCTTCGACCAGTACATGGAGAGCAGAATGATCGGGAAGTTGCAGCTTGCCGCAATGGAGAAGGCCAGCCCCACCATAAAGGCGATGTTCTGATTCTCGAACAGGATCCCCAGCAGAATGGCGACGACCCCCAGTACCAGAACGGTGATTTTGGAGACCTTCAGTTCGTCGCGTTCAGAGGCGCCTTTACGCCAGACGTTGGCATAGAGGTCGTGAGAGACCGCAGAAGCACCCGCCAGGGTCAGGCCAGCCACCACCGCCAGAATCGTGGCGAAGGCCACGGCGGAGATAAAGCCGAGGAACAGGTTGCCGCCCACCGCGTCAGCCAGATGGACTGCCGCCATGTTGTTGCCGCCAATCAGCGCGCCCGCCGCATCCTTGAAGGCCGGGTTTGCACCCACCAGCATGATGGCGCCGAAGCCGATGATAAAGGTCAGGATGTAGAAGTAACCCATAAAGCCGGTGGCGTAGAAGACGCTTTTACGCGCTTCGCGCGCATCTGACACCGTGAAGAAACGCATCAGAATGTGCGGCAGGCCCGCGGTACCAAACATCAGGCCCAGCCCTAACGACAGCGCCGAGATCGGATCTTTCACCAGCCCGCCGGGGCTCATGATCGCTTCCCCTTTCGGGTGTACCGCCATCGCTTCGGTAAAGAGGTTATTAAAGCTGAAGCCGACATGCTTCATGACCATAAAGGCCATAAAGCTGGCGCCGAACAGCAGCAGCACGGCTTTGATGATCTGCACCCAGGTGGTGGCGAGCATGCCGCCAAACAGGACATACATCACCATCAGCACCCCCACCAGCACCACCGCGACATGGTAGTTCAGGCCGAACAGCAGCTGGATCAGCTTGCCGGCTCCCACCATCTGGGCGATCAGGTAGAGGGCCACCACCACCAGCGAGCCGCAGGCGGAAAGGGTACGAATCGGCCCCTGTTTCAGGCGATAAGATGCCACGTCGGCAAAGGTATAACGTCCCAGGTTACGCAGGCGTTCGGCGATCAGGAACAGAATAATCGGCCAGCCGACGAGGAAGCCCAGAGAGTAGATCAGCCCGTCGTAGCCGGAGGTATAGACCAGCGCGGAGATGCCGAGGAAGGAGGCCGCCGACATAAAGTCACCGGCGATGGCCAGCCCGTTCTGAAAACCGGTAATGTTGCCGCCCGCGGTGTAGTAATCGTTACGGGAGCGTACGCGTTTCGACGCCCAGTAAGTGATGTACAGCGTCAGCACCACGAAGATCAGGAACATCACAATCGCCTGCCAGTTGGTCGGCTGGCGTTCAACCGCGCCGCCAATGGCATCGGCGGCATTTGCCGCGAGGGGGAGGGCGGCGGCAAGCGCCGTCAGGACTCTCTTCATGATGCTTTTACCTCGCGCAGAACCGCTTTGTTCAGACGGTCGAACTCACCGTTAGCGCGCCAGACGTAGACGCCAGTCAGCACAAACGAAACGACAATCACACCGATGCCGATAGGGATGCCGCGCGTGACGCTGGTGCCCGCATGCAGCGGCGTGCCCAGCCAGTGCGGCGCAAAGGCGATCAGCAGGATAAAGCCCACGTAGATGATCAGCATGATAATAGAGAGAATGAAGGCAAACCGTTGCCGTTTATCCACCAGTTCCCTATAGTGCGCACTGTTCTCTATCTGCTGACAAATATTGTCATTCATCACAGAATCTCCAGAGGTATCCCCCTTCGGTTTTCACGCAGCCTGAGCAGTCACGTGCCTGCAACGCGAAATCCTTTGGGGTGGTTTTTATATTCCCCTCTCCCTTTAAGGGAGAGGGCTAAGGTGAGGGTATTACGATGGCATTGCGATGGCCTGCTTCTCTTCGAGCAGTTTGTCCACCACGCCAGGATCGGCGAGCGTAGAGGTGTCGCCTAAATTGCTGGTATCCCCCGCCGCAATCTTGCGCAGAATACGGCGCATGATTTTGCCGGAGCGGGTTTTCGGCAGCGAGTCGGTCCAGTGCAGCACGTCCGGGGTGGCAAGCGGGCCAATCTCTTTCCGCACCCAGTTACGCACTTCGGTATAGAGCTCGGGTGACGGCTCTTCGCCGTGGTTTAAGGTGACGTAGGCATAGATCGCCTGGCCTTTGATGTTGTGTGGAATACCGACCACCGCCGCTTCGGCGATTTTCGGATGTGACACGAGGGCAGATTCGATCTCGGCGGTCCCCAGACGGTGGCCGGAGACGTTCAGCACGTCGTCCACGCGCCCGGTGATCCAGTAGTAGCCGTCTTCATCACGACGCGCGCCGTCGCCGCTGAAGTACATATTTTTGAAGGTGGAGAAGTAGGTCTGCTCAAAGCGATCGTGATCGCCAAACAGGGTGCGCGCCTGACCCGGCCAGGAGTCGGTGATGACCAGGTTGCCCTCAGTGGCCCCTTCCAGCGGCGTGCCTTCGTTGTCCACCAGCGCAGGCTGAACGCCAAAGAACGGACGGGTCGCGGAACCGGCTTTCAGCTGGGTGGCGCCCGGCAGCGGGGTGATCATGAACCCACCGGTTTCGGTCTGCCACCAGGTGTCGACCACCGGACATTTCTCGTTGCCGATCTTCTTCCAGTACCACTCCCAGGCTTCCGGGTTGATCGGCTCACCCACGGAACCGAGGATACGCAGGGAGGAGCGGTCGGTGCCTTCAATCGCCTTATCGCCTTCAGCCATCAGGGCGCGGATCGCGGTCGGGGCGGTGTAGAGAATATTGACCTGGTGTTTGTCCACCACCTGGCTCATGCGCGCCGGGGTCGGCCAGTTTGGCACCCCTTCAAACATCAGGGTGGTGGCGCCGCAGGCCAGCGGGCCGTACAGCAGGTAGCTGTGGCCGGTCACCCAGCCCACATCAGCGGTGCACCAGTAGATATCACCCTGATGATAATCAAAGACATACTTGAAGGTGGTGGCCGCATAGACCAGATAGCCGCCGGTGGTGTGCAGGACGCCCTTCGGCTTGCCGGTTGAGCCAGAGGTATAAAGGATAAACAGCGGATCTTCCGCGTTCATTGCTTCCGGCTGGTGCTGGTCGCTGGCCTGCTCAATCAGGTCGCTCCACCAGAGGTCGCGCCCCTCATGCCATTCAATGGCGTTGCCGGTGCGCTTGAGCACAATCACACTGTTGACGCTGTTTACATTGGGGTTTTTCAGCGCGTCATCGACGTTCTTTTTCAGCGGAACGGCGCGGCCAGCACGCACGCCTTCGTCGGCGGTGATCACCAGTTTGGAGCTGGAGTCGATAATGCGCCCGGCCACCGCTTCCGGCGAGAAGCCGCCAAAGATCACAGAGTGCACGGCGCCGATGCGGGCGCAGGCCAGCATCGCCACGGCCGCTTCTGGCACCATCGGCATATAGATGGCAACCACGTCGCCTTTCTTGATGCCCTGAGCCAGCAGCACGTTAGCGAAGCGGCAGACATCGCGGTGCAGTTCGCGGTAGGTGATATTTTTGCTCTGGGTGGCGTCGTCGCCTTCCCAGATGATCGCCGTCTGGTCACCGCGCTCGGCGAGGTGGCGATCCAGACAGTTGGCGGCCAGGTTCAGCGTACCGTCTTCATACCATTTAATAGAGACGTTACCTGGGGCAAAAGAGGTGTTCTTGACCGTCTGATAGGGCGTGATCCAGTCAAGGATTTTGCCCTGTTCGCCCCAGAAAGCGTCAGGGTTGGTGATGGAGTGTTGATACTTCTCCTGGTACTGCTCAGGGTTAATCAGGCAGCGGTCCGCAATATTTGCGGGAATGTCGTGTTTATGGACTTGGCTCATGGCTTTTATTCTCCTTGTAGGATGTTAATAATATGTCGCAAAAACGTTAATTGTAGGGGCTTTGGCAGCTTTGTTTACTATTTGGGCGACAGATCACGCAAATGTTAAAGCGTATAAAAAATGCGCGAATGACACTTAGAAGGAAAATAATTGCTCTTGAGGATTATTTGCTTTTGTGGATAAAAAAGCGTTTTTATAACAAAAGGTTATTTATCATCATCGATACAAATTAGCGTAACCACCTCTTTTGTCAGTCAAATGCCTCGTTCTTAAAGGCTTGCGCAGCATGCCGTGCAAATGGTACTGATACCGCGCGTTAAAAAACCCCATAAATGAACGCAACACAATTCATACCCTTTCAGTATGTGTCGTCCCCTTCGTTTTACGAGTACGAACACTTCATTGAGGAAGTTTCTTGTTATGAAAAATTTGAAAGTCAGCCTGGCCTGGCAAATTTTGCTGGCCCTTGTGCTGGGTATCTTGCTGGGTAGTTATCTGCATTATCACAGTGACAGCCGCGAATGGCTGATCGCCAATTTACTGTCACCGGCCGGTGATATCTTTATTCATCTGATCAAGATGATTGTGGTGCCGATTGTTATCTCGACGCTGGTGGTGGGAATTGCCGGGGTGGGTGACGCGAAACAACTGGGCCGCATCGGCGCGAAAACTATCCTTTATTTCGAAGTGATCACTACGGTGGCCATCGTTCTCGGCATCACGCTGGCAAATGTGTTCCAGCCGGGCGCGGGCATTGATATGTCGCAGCTGGCGACGGTGGATATTTCGAAATACCAGAGCACAACCGCCGATGTGCAGAGCCACTCCCATGGCCTGATGGGGACGATCCTGTCGCTGGTGCCGACCAATATCGTGGCGTCGATGGCGAAGGGCGAAATGCTGCCGATTATCTTCTTCTCGGTGCTGTTTGGTCTGGGGCTGGCGTCGCTGCCCTCTGCCCATCGCGAGCCGCTGGTGACCGTGTTCCGCTCCATCTCTGAAACCATGTTTAAAGTGACCCACATGGTGATGCGTTATGCGCCGGTAGGGGTGTTTGCGCTGATCTCGGTGACGGTGGCGAACTTCGGTTTTGCTTCCCTGTGGCCGCTGGCGAAGCTGGTACTGCTGGTGCATTTCGCCATCATCTTCTTCGCCCTAGTGGTGCTGGGTTTAGTGGCGCGCATGTGCGGGCTGAGCATCTGGATCCTGATCCGCATTCTGAAGGATGAGCTGATTCTGGCGTACTCCACCGCCAGCTCTGAAAGCGTGCTGCCGCGCATCATCCAGAAGATGGAGGCTTACGGCGCGCCGGCGTCGATCACCAGCTTCGTGGTGCCGACCGGCTACTCATTTAACCTTGATGGCTCCACGCTGTACCAGAGTATCGCCGCGATCTTTATTGCCCAGCTGTACGGCATTGACCTCTCTCTGTGGCAGGAGATCGTGCTGGTGCTGACGCTGATGGTGACCTCGAAAGGCATTGCCGGTGTGCCGGGCGTGTCGTTTGTAGTGCTGCTGGCGACCCTGGGTAGCGTGGGCATTCCATTGGAAGGACTGGCATTTATCGCCGGTGTTGACCGTATCCTCGACATGGCGCGTACCGCGCTGAACGTGGTGGGTAACGCGCTGGCGGTGCTGGTGATTGCCAAGTGGGAACACAAGTTTGACCGTAAAAAAGCGCTGGCCTATGAGCGCGAGGTGCTGGGGCGGTTTGATAAGACGGCTGACCAGTAAAGTAAAAAGCCGGGTGGCGCTTCGCTTACCCGGCCTACATCACCGTAGGCCCGGCAAACGTAGTGCCGCCGGGCATTTACTTCCCGCTTAACGCATCAAACTCCTCACATCCGGTATCAAACCCTTCGCTACAGCTCAGATTCAACCAGTAGAGCGCCTTCTGTTTATTGGGGATGATAAATCCCTCCTCGCCCTGCTTAAAGACCTGGCCCGCCCAGTACTCCGCATAGCCTGTGCGCGAGAGGGTGGAGCTCCGCTTAAACCACCGCGCGGCCTGCACATCATCCTGCGCCACTTCCACGCCGTTGGCGTAGATCAGCCCCAGCAGCTGCTGGGCATCAACGGCGGCGTCGTCTTCGGTATTCTCAGCGACCTTGTGCAGTAAGCTCAGCGCCTGCGGATAGTCGGTCTTCCCGGCCCGGGTGTTTACCAGCAGCCGCGCCAGCATCACGGCCCCCGGTGAGCTCCCGGCGACGGTCGCCTGCTGCGCAAGTCCTTTGGCCTGGGCTAAATCGCCGTGCTTTAACTTGATTTGGGACAGCAGCGCCATGGCATCGATATCGCCGTTTTTCGCTGCTTTTTCGGCCCAGATTTCGGCCTGCTTATCATCACCCGAGCTGTACCAGGTTTCGGCAAGATAGTACTGGGCCCGGCTGTCGCCCGCCTCGGCCTGCTTCCGGTACTGGCCGCCAATCTCCTCGGCGCTCGCCAGAGAAGTAAAAAGGATCAACAACAGATAAAGAGGTTTCATGCGTTATTTTCGTAGGGGTAGATAGCGGGCAGTATAAGCGGGCGATGTGAAGAAAAAAATGGGTGCGTTAAGACCTCCACTACCTACAAGCCGGGCGGGTCTCCCCGCCCGCTGAAGTTAGCCTGCTGCGCAGGCTAATTAGCCGCCACTTCGTGTTGTTCACTCTTTATACCCGTCATACTTCAAGTATTACATCACCCCATCGCGGTATCCCGTAAACTCTTTTTCAACGCATTATATTCATCGATAACATAGCGCTCGGCGGCAGCTTGATCCGCTATCGGCTCGACGCGCACGGCACAATATTTATATTCCGGCGTTTTGGTTATCGGGCTCAGGTTTTCCGTTACCAGCTCGTTCCAGGCACCCATCCACCACTGGTAGGTCATGTATACCGCACCTTTGTTTGGCCGATCGCTCACCTGGGCCCGGGTGATGACCCGGCCTTTACGGGAGGTGACCCACACCAGGGCGTCATCCTCAATGCCCAGCTGTTTGGCATCCCCGGTGTTGATTTGCACATAGCCGGGCTCATCCGCCAGCGCCGACAGCGCCGCACAGTTGCCGGTCATGGAGCGGCAGGAGTAGTGACCCACTTCGCGCACGGTGGAGAGCACCATCGGATACTCTGGCGACAGCGTATCCATCGGCGCCATCCAGTCGCAGGTGAAGAACTGCGCCAGCCCGTTCGGGGTATCGAATTTCTCGGCGAACAGGTACGAGGTGCCCCGATCCTCCGGCGACTCGTCCCGGCAGGGCCACTGAATATAGCCCAGCTCGCCCATCTTCTCGTAGGTCGCCCCCTTAAAGGCCGGGCAGAGCTGGCGCAGCTCGTCCCAGATTTGCTGGGTGTTATCGTAGTGCATCGGATAACCCATCCGGGTGGCAATCTCGCTGATAATCTGCCAGTCGGTTTTCAGATCCCACTTTGGCTCCACGGCTTTGAAGAAGCGCTGGAAGCCGCGATCGGCTGCGGTGTAGACCCCTTCATGCTCGCCCCAGGAGGTGGAGGGCAGGATCACGTCCGCTGCTGCCGCGGTTTTGGTCATAAAGATGTCCTGGACAATCACCAGCTCGAGATCCTCAAACGCCTGACGGACTGCCGAAAGTTCGGCATCGGTCTGCAGCGGATCTTCGCCCATGATGTACGCCGCCCGCACCTCGCCGTGGGCCGCGCGGTGCGGCAGCTCGCTGATACGGTAGCCGGGGTTCGCCGGCAGGCTCTCCACGCCCCAGGCTTTGGCAAATTTCTCGCGGTTTTCCGGAAACTTAACGTACTGGTAGCCCGGAAAGGTATCCGGCAGTGCCCCCATATCGCAGGCCCCCTGCACGTTATTCTGCCCGCGCACCGGGTTGACCCCCACGTGGGCTTTGCCGAGATTGCCGGTAAGCATGGCAAGGCTGGTCAGCGCGCGCACGGTTTCCACCCCCTGCCAGAACTGGGTCACCCCCATTCCCCACAGCAGAGTAGCAGTGTTGGCCCCGGCATACAGGCGTGCCGCCTGGCGGATCTCTCCCGCGCTCACGCCGGTGATGGTCTCCACCGACTCGGGCGTATAGCGTTCAACAATTTTACGGTACTCATCAAAGCCCTCCGTGCGGCTGGCAACGAAGGCCCGATCGTAGAGCTGCTCGGCAATAATCACGTGGCCGATGGCATTGAGCAGGGCGATATTCGAGCCGTTTCGCAATGCGATATGCATATCGGCAATGCGGGCGGTTTCGATGCGCCGCGGATCGCAGACAATGATTTTTGCCCCGTTCTGTTTCGCGCGCAGAATATGGTTGGCGACAATCGGGTGCGAATCCGCCGGGTTATAGCCAAAAATAAAGACTAACGCAGTGTTATCAATCTCGTTGATGGCATTGCTCATGGCGCCATTGCCGACCGACTGGTGCAGACCTGCAACCGAGGGGCCGTGTCAGACGCGGGCGCAGCAGTCGACGTTATTGGTGCCGATAACGGCGCGCGCAAACTTCTGCATCAGATAGTTGGTTTCATTCCCGGTGCCGCGTGACGAGCCGGTGGTCTGGATCGCGTCCGGGCCGTGCTTTTCCTTGATGGCGGTGAGGCGGCTGGCGACGTAATCCAGCGCCTTTTCCCACGAAACGGGCATCAGCTTGCCGCCGCGCGTTCTGCGGATCATCGGGCTTTTCAGCCGCGGGGTGAGGATTTGGGTATCGTTAATAAAATCCCAGCCGAAGTAGCCCTTCAGGCACAGCGTGCCCTGGTTGGTTTTGCCGTTGGCTGCCTCCGCCCGGACGATTGTGCCGTTATCGACCACCAGGTTGATCTTGCAACCTGATGCACAATAGGGGCAAACCGTGATGACGTTTTTCATCGATCTCGCTCCAGTTTCACATGATGCTGATATGTCGGTTGAGTATGCCGCCTCTAAGCCGCATTCCTGTTGTGGTTTTTCCCTGACTTTACGGGTGAATCCTGGGCAATACCCTGACGAAAAACAGGCCTGCGGCAAAAATTGCGACGGCGGAAGTGACAGGGGATGTGACGGCGGTTGAAGATTCGTGATGGAAAAGGCGTTTGGGCTGGAGCCTTGCACAGAATGGGCCAGACTGATCTTTATCTTCTCTATGGGATCCCGTAATGAAACCAGCAATTCTGGTGGTCGATGACGACACCGCGGTCTGCGAACTGTTGCAGGACGTTCTCAACGAGCACGTCTTTACCGTCCATGTCTGCCACAACGGGCAGGATGCGCTGCGTCTGGCCTGCCAGATACCGGATATTGCGCTGGTTTTGCTCGATATGATGCTGCCGGATATCAACGGCCTGCAGGTGTTACAGCAGCTGCAAAAGCAGCGGCCTGAGCTGCCGGTCATTATGCTCACGGGTCTTGGCAGCGAGTCGGATGTGGTGGTGGGGCTGGAGATGGGGGCGGACGATTATATCGGCAAACCCTTTAACCCCCGGGTGGTGGTGGCGCGCGTCAAGGCCGTACTCCGCCGCACCGGCGCGCTGGCGGCAGAGCCTGCGGCGGTCCCACGGGCAGGCGGGATCGGCTTTAATGGCTGGACGCTGGATACCGTCCGCTGCGAGCTGATTGACGCCGCGCGCAACGTGGTCTCCCTGACCCAGGGCGAATACGGTCTGCTGCTGGCGCTCACCCAGAATGCCCGGCGGGTGCTGAGCCGGGAACAGCTGCTGGAGCTGACCCACAGCGAAAGCGCGGAGGTGTTTGACCGCACCATCGACGTGCTGATCATGCGCCTGCGACGCAAAATCGAAATCAATCCCCATCAGCCCTTGCTGATTAAAACCATCCGCGGGCTGGGCTACGTCTTTGCCGCCGACGTGCAGCATGGCGACAGGGCGGCCTAGACCAGGCGGTTCTCCTCAATAAACAGCTGCAGCTCCTGCAACGTTTTCGCCCCGTCGATGGCGTTGGCGGCCAGCAGGCTGGCCCGGGCGCAGGCATGCGCCATCTGAATACTCTCCGTCAGCGACAGCGATTCGTGGCAGCCATACAAAAATCCGGCGCAGAAGGTCTCGCCAGCCCCGACGCTGCCGCCGCCAACCATCAGGTAGACACGGGCGGCCGCCATACCCCGGGAAAAAAAACCACGACCCACGTCCTCGGTACCCAGAAGATGCCTACAGAGGCCGCAGGCCAGCCATAC
>NZ_PQJY01000016.1:0-38392 GCF_002920195.1 Leclercia sp. LSNIH8
TTAAAGGTATGAGATTAGAAACACGCCGCACGGTAATGCCTATGCCAGGCCGCCAGTGGGGTGAAAACTATCTCCATGCCTATTTCCTGCCCGATGACAACGTCTACTTATGGTGGAGCACGGGTTTCAACAGCCCTTCCGCTGAAGATATTGCCGCACAGGTGGCACAAAAGCAGCGCCAGAATACGCACTGATTTTAAGAGATTAAAATGGGATTTTTTAACGTGTTCGACAAAACAGACGGTGCGGTTAACCGGGGGTATGCCCGCTGGGGAAAATGGCTCTGGGGTGCACTGTTACTACCAGTGGTGATTTATCTTGGCTGGTCAGTGTGGGCGGCTGTCTGGGGGCCGCCATCGGGGCCGGTAACGCTGATTATTCACAGTGATCTCGACAGGCCTGTTTTAGGGTTTAGCGTGAATGGTGTTGCAGGTGCGAACGCATTTGCTCATGGCGGGGGCGGTGCCACCTGCTGCGGCAGCATCAGCGGGGATAAGGCTGAAGTGATCTGGACACTCAGCACCACCAGAGCCCAATACGACGCAGGGCTGCGTAAAGAGATCCGCAAGTTAATACTTCCTTTGCCAAAACGTGAGTGGGGTGAAAACTATCTCCATGCCTATTTCCTGCCCGATGACAACGTCTACTTATGGTGGAGCACGGGTTTTAACAGCCCTTCCGCTGAAGATATTGCCGCACAGGTGGCACAAAAGCAGCGCCAGAATACGCACTGATTTTAAGGGATTAAAATGGGATTTTTTAACGCGTTCGACAAAACAGACGGTGCGGTTAACCGGGGGTATGCCCGCTGGGGAAAATGGCTCTGGGGTGCACTGTTGCTACCAGTGGTGATTTATCTTGGCTGGTCAGTGTGGGCGGCTGTCTGGGGGCCGCCGTCAGGGCCGGTTACGCTGATTATTCACAGTGAGCTCGACAGGCCTGTTTTAGGATTTAGCGTGAGTGGTGTTGCAGGTGCGAACGCATTTGCTCATGGCGGTGGAAAAGCAACGTGTTGTGGAAGCATTAGTGGTGATCGTGCAGAGGTTATTTGGACTTTAAGTACCACACGGGATCAATATAACGCAGGGCTTCGCAAAGAAACACGTCGTATCGAAATACCTATGCCGGTACGAAAGCAAGGTGAAAATGATTTACACGTTCATTTTTTGCCGGGTGACAAAGTCCTGTTGGGATGGAGCAATAACGCATAGTCACCTTATGAAAAATATCCGGAAAAAACACAATCGAATAAAATGGAAAATAATTAATGGATATAGAAAGCCTCATTTCTGCAGCAAACCGGGCTCAGCAGGCGGAAGATGCTGGTTTAGGGAACTGTTCACGGGTATGGCATGTAGGGTTCTTTTTTGATGGAATTCATCGAAATATCGAACAGGATGCACCGGAGCATCGTCTTAGCAATATTGCTCGCTTGTTTCGAGCATATCCCAGCGTTCAACAAAACTCTCCCAAAGAGAGCTATGATAAATTCTACATTTCAGGACTGGGCACTCCTTTTAATGAAACTGTCGTTGAAAAGCTTCACACAATCATGGACAGCGGCTTGGGCAGCATAAAGGATGAGTTAAAAGAACAACCTGGCGAAATGGCCAAAGAGGCGGGCAGCGATTTCATAAAAGGCAACAACTGGTACGAGGTTTTAAAAAACCAAGGAAAAAAACTTCTCAACCCTGCGGAATGGAAAAAACTGGCCTCCGATACTACAAAAAAGGCTACCCAAAAAAGTATTATTGAATCAACCCCCTGGATCCGTGATCACCCCACGATAGCAGATATGCTGGTAACGGGCGTTGATACCCGTATTACATCCACAAAAATAACGTTTGAAGAGGGGTATAAGGAGGCTGTTAAAAAAAGCCCGGTTCCCATCAAACTTATCTCTGTTTCACTGTTCGGCTTCGATCTTGGTGCTACCCTGGCACGTAAATTCCTCGATAGTCTGCTGAAAGACATCTGTAAGAAAGAGGGGAACAAATACACTTACCAGGGCATACCCGTCGATATTGTCTTCACCGGCCTGTTTGACTGCTCACGGCGTACGTCAGCCAGCATCAACAACGGCGTGGATTACTTTATCTCTGCGTTTGGTGGGCCGATAAGAGGAATAAGTGTGCTACTGGGGGATAAATCCATCGACCATGACACCCCCTTGCCTGGGGCGGTGAAAAAAGCCTGCACTTGGTCGCAGCCCATGAAACCCGTGTCTGGCGCTGCCTGTACCGCACCGGCAATAACCCGGCGCATAAGGAAGAACTCTATCCTGGATGCGCGGAGGATATCGGTGGGGGTCTTAAACCGGACGAACAGAAACCCAGTGCGGAACTCTGCCGCGTGGCGCTACACAGGATGTACCGTGAGGCTACCATGGCGGGCGTGCCTTTTCCTGATTTTCAGACACTAGATAAAACGGATACGGATGTGGCGGCTTATTTCATCGTCCAGGACAACGTTAAAAACCAGTCCGTCCTGCAGTGGGCAAAGGCGTACCAGACCGCGCTGCCCTTTACCTCATTAAATACCGCATGCCAGAACCGTCATCTGGACAGCTATATCGACTGGCTGGGACGTCAGTACTATCAGTACCGCACAGAATGCCTGAAATACGAAAAGCAGCGCGGCGATACGCTGGTCTCTGCTGGCGCATCCGCAGGGTTTGCTGGCACTACGCAAGAGGCGAAAGAGACCGCCGGGCAGTACGCCAGTGAACTCCGTATATTGCAGCAGCATTGGGGATGGCTTGATGACGTGAAGGATGCCGCCATAAAAATGCAAAACAGTATGGAAAAGAATCCGGCGGACAGACGCAAGGACATTGCACCTGACGTGTATGGACCCGCACTGTGGCGTGCGAAGCGGTTTCTCCACTACTTCCACGCAGCAAACCTTGGTAAACCCAAGCCGTTTCCCATAGATACGGCGCCGCCAGAAATGTACGCGTGGTTTGTTCACGATCTACAAACGGTGGACAAAGGCGCGAGTATCTCGCAAAACTTTTTTGTCATTCGTACAATGGAAATGCCTGAAGCCTGATGAGGGATGTTCGCGACAGCATTTGAGATTCCTCCGCTACTCGCTCCACCCGCTGTTTATTACCGTAAAGCCAGCTCACCTGCGAGACTGGCTTTATGAAACAATACTCTACCGCCCTGTTATTGGGTTTGCTCTCTTTAACCAGCCATCTGGCTCACGCTGATATTGTTGATGACACCATCGGCAATATTCAGCAGGCGATTAACGACGCCTACAACCCCAACAGCGACCGCAATAACGATGACGATGACCGTTACGATCGGCGTCGCAGCAGCGATGACCGACAGTATGAAGAGCGCCAGCGCCAGCTGGACGATCGCCGTCGTCGCCTGGATGAACGTCAGCGCCAGCTGGATGAGGATCGGCGTCGTTTAGAAGATGACGAGCGCAGGCTGGAAGAGGATTACGATCGGCGGTAATGCCAGTGTCCGGCGGCGCTTCGCTTGCACGGGCCTACGGTTTTGTAGGCCGGGTAAGGCGAAGCCGCCACCCGGCATTGCTTCAGTCCAGCGCCAGCACCATCCCGTCATACCCCGCCTCAAACCCCACAGGGAGCGGGTTGTCCATCATCCACACGTCAAACTCATGGCTGATATGGGTCAGGATCACCTGCGGGCAGCCAATCACCTGATTTAGCGCGATAACTGTATTCAGATCGCAATGGTTGCGCGGCGTCTCATCCTGCGGCGCATGGCTACAGTCAATCACGATCGCCTGCGGCTGGTTGTTGAGCAGAAACTTCACCGTTTTCTCCGGCAGCCCGGCGGTATCGGAGAGCCAGGCCACGCGGCTGTGGGCGCTCTCCAGCAGATAGCCAAAAGTCAGCTTCGAATGGTTGAGCGGCAGCGGCGTCACCCGCAGCCCCTGGAGTTCAAAGACCACAAACGGCTCGAGAGTATGGCTAAAGTCGAGAATGCCGGGATGCTTAAACAAGTCGTCGCACCCGGCTTCATCTGGCGGGCCGTAGACCGGAATGGTCGCCCCCACCCCCCAGCGCAGCGGAAACAGCCCCTGGACATGATCCATATGGTAATGGGTGAGTAAAATCTGCTGAAAACTGCCCGCAGGCCAGTCGTCCATCAGGTGTGGGATCCCGGCATCCAGCAGCGTCACCGCATCATTGAATTTGACCACCGCGCTACAGGGGCGACGGCGATAATCTTCCTGCAAACGCGCCCGGCGGCAGGCCGGGCAGTCGCAGCCAAAAGCGGGCACCAGCTGGGCGCCACCGGTTCCCGTTAACGTAATGGTCAGACTCATGACGCCTCCTTACAGAGGTTTGGTGAAGCGGAAGTGGCTCTGGGTATACCCTTCACGAAGATAAAAGCGGTGCGCATCGAGACGCTTGACGCTGGTGGAGAGCTCGGTCATCTCCGCCCCGGCGTGGCGGGCCTCTTCTTCCGCCCAGGCCAGCAGCCGGCTGCCGACCTTCAGACCGCGCGCCTGCGGCATCACCACCAGCTCCTGGATCTCGCCGATCCAGTTGGCGTGATGCAGGTGAAACTGCATGTGCAGGCCGATCATCCCGATGATGTGTCCATCCTGTTCGGCCAGCTGGTAACGCATATTGTGATCCTGCAGATTGGCCGCGAACCCCGCATGGAACGCCGAACGGTCAAGCTCCGCCTGTTTTAACTCACAGATCAGGCCATAGACCGCGTCAACGTCCTCCGCGGTGGCGGGGCGCAACTCACACTCGGGCATGGTTTTTCTCCTTCTGGTTAATGAGTGAAAGGAAGTTGTCGACAGACTGGTGCAAACTGCCGTCATTGTTAAGGATCGGGCAGTCGGACGGCGTATAACGGGCGGCGCGCGCCAGCCGCTGGTCGATCTCTTTAGCGCTCTCCCGCCCACGCGCCTGCAGTCGGCTGCGCAGGATCTCCGGCGACACCTGCAGGCAGATGGGCAGCAACGCCCCGGCATAGCGCGCCTGCGCCTGGGGCAGATGGGCGCGCGAACCATTCACCACCACGTCAAATCCGGCGTGCAGCCAGAGATCGATCTCCAGGCCCACCCCATAATAATAGCCGTTAGCGTGCCAGCTCAGGGCAAACAGGTGCTGCCCCGCGCGGGTAAAAAACTCCGACTCGCTGAGGGCGATGTGGTTTTCATTTCCGGCAGTCGCGGCGCGCGTGATGTAGCGGTGCGCCACCAGCAGTTGTGGATGGGGCTGCTCACGCAACGCCGCCAGCAGGCTATCTTTTCCGGAGCCGGAAGGCCCCATTAACCAGATCACTCTTCCCATCAGAACACCCTTTTTCCCTGACGCCAGACGTGGTCGATATGTATGTGCTCGCCTTTACGGTGCGCCAGCACCAGGTCCGCACGCTTGCCTTCGCTAATCACCCCGCGATCGTGCAGGTTGAGCGCCTGCGCCGGGTTGCGGGTCACCAGGCGGATCGCCTGCGGCAGGGTAAAACGATTCTCCTCGTCGTCCGCCACCCGGAACGCCGCATCCAGCAGGCTGGCCGGGTAGTAATCGGACGACAGAATATCCAGTAGCCCGAGCGAAGCGAGTGTGCTTGCCGCCACGTTGCCGGAGTGCGACCCGCCGCGCACGATGTTTGGCGCGCCCATCAGCACATTCATTCCGTGCTGGCGAGAGGCCTCTGCGGCCTCGAACGTGGTAGGAAATTCGGCGATCACGCTGCCAAGCTGCCGGGATTCAAGCACGTGTTCCGCGGTGGCGTCATCATGGCTGGCGAGGGCGATATTGCGCGCCCGGCAGAGGGCGGCAATGGCCTGGCGGTTGGGCTGCGACCAGCGGGCAGCAAGCTGAAGCTGTTCCTCTTCGTAGCGCGCCATCTGCGCGTCGTTGAGGGCGTATTTGCCCTGATAATATTCGCGATACTTTTCGATGTTAGCGAACTGGCGCTGGCCCGGAGAGTGGTCCATCAGCGACACCAGGGTCACCGGCTCACGGTTCACCAGCTTCTCGAACAGCGGCAGGGTGGTGTGATGGGGTAGCTCGCAGCGCAGGTGCAGGCGGTGCTCGGCGCGGTTGAGGCCGCGCTTCTGCGTCTCCTCCACGGCATTGATCATCTTCTCCAGATTCTCAAGACGATCGCCGCCGTCGCGCACGTCGCCAATCGCCACCGCATCCAGCACCGTGGTGATGCCGCTGGCGACCATCATCCCGTCGTGACTGCTCATGGCCGAATGGGCTGGCCAGTCGACTTTGGGTCGCGGGGTGAAGAACTTATCCATGTTGTCGGTGTGTAGCTCAATCAGCCCCGGCAGCAGCCAGCCGCCTTCACCGTCCATCGCTTCCGGCAGGCGGCTTTGGGTTTCGGCAAAGGCGCGAATGATGCCGTCCTGAATATCGATGGAGCCGTCAACGACCTCGTTTTCCAGCACCAGTTTTACGTTGTTCACGATCATGCGGTGATCCCCATCGGGTGCAGACGATCCGCCACGCGATCCCGCACCGCGTCGTCGTGGAAGATCCCGACGATCGCCGCGCCACGCGCTTTGGCCTCTTCGATCAGTTCAATAACCGCTGCGCTGTTTTTGGCATCCAGCGAGGCGGTCGGTTCATCGAGCAGTAAAATCGGGTAATCGACGATAAAGCCGCGGGCGATGTTGACCCGCTGCTGCTCGCCGCCGGAGAAGGTGGAGGGGGCGAGATGCCACAGGCGCTCCGGTACGTTGAGGCGCGTCAGCAGGCTGGCGGCTTTGGCGGCGCAGGTGTCCCGCGGCACGCCGAGATCCAGCAGCGGCTGCATCACCACCTCCAGCGCCGGAACGCGCGGGATCACCCGTAAAAACTGGCTGACCCAGCCAATGGTGGTGCGCCTGACATCCCGCACCTTACGCGCCGGGGCCTGCACCAGATCGACCCATTCGTCGCCGTGGCGCACATGGATATGGCCTTCGTCCGGCAGGTAGTTGGCATACAGGGAGCGCAGCAGGGTCGATTTGCCGCTGCCGGAGTGGCCATGCAGCACCACGCATTCGCCGCTGTTCACTTTCAGAGAGGCATTCTGCAGCACCGGCAGGCGCACGCCGTTTTGCTGGTGGAGCACAAAGGTCTTACTTACGTTTTGTACGTGGATCATCTTGGCCTCGTGGCGTTTTCTTGCCGGGTGGCGCTTCGCTTACCCGGCCTACATAGAGCGCGGTTCGTAGGCCGGGTAAGGCGAAGCCGCCACCCGGCAACAGCAAAATCAGTTCTGCAATACCGATGACACCAGCAGCTGGGTGTAGGGATGATGGGGATCGTCGAGCACCCGGTCGGTCAGCCCACTTTCCACCACCTCGCCGCTCTTCATCACCAGCAGACGGTCCGCTAGCAGGCGGGCGACGCCTAAATCATGGGTGACAATCACCACTGCCAGGTTCAGCTCCACCACCAGACCGCGGAGCAGATCCAGCAGGCGGGCCTGCACCGACACGTCCAGCCCGCCGGTGGGTTCATCCATAAAGACCAGCTTCGGATGGGTAACCAGGTTGCGGGCGATCTGCAGGCGCTGCTGCATCCCGCCGGAGAAGGTGGTGGGCAGGTCGTCGATACGCGACGCCGGGATCTCTACCTCCTCCAGCCACTGTTTCGCCGTCGCGCGGATGTCGCCGTAATGGCGCGCGCCGGTCGCCATCAGCCGTTCGCCGATATTGCCCCCCGCCGACACTTGGCGGCGCAGGCCATCCATCGGATGCTGATGCACCACGCCCCACTCGGTGCGCAGCAGGCGACGGCGCTCGGCCTCGCTCATGCCATACAGCGAGTGGCCGTCATAGAGAATGTCGCCGTTCTGCGGCGTCAGGCGCGCCGAGAGGGATTTCAGCAGGGTGGTTTTACCGGAGCCGGACTCGCCGACAATCCCCAGCACTTCCCCCGGCCACAGGTCAAACGACACGTCGCTGAAGCCTTTGCCTGGCGCATATAGGTGGGTCAGGTTATTGACCGAAAGCAGCGGTTTCATTGGCTGTTGGCCTCGCTCTGTTGGCGGCAAAAATCGGTATCGGAGCAGACAAACATCCGTTTGCCGGTGTCATCCAGCACCACTTCGTCGAGATAGCTGTGCTTCGACCCGCAGATGGCGCACGGCTCATCCCACTCCTGCACCATAAACGGGTGATCGTCGAAGTCGAGGCTCTCAACCCGCGTGTAAGGCGGCACGGCATAGATGCGTTTTTCGCGGCCGGCACCAAAAAGTTGCAGGGCGGGCATCATGTCCATCTTCGGGTTGTCGAATTTCGGGATTGGCGACGGGTCCATCACGTAGCGCCCGTTAACCTTCACCGGGTAGGCGTAGGTGGTGGCGATGTGGCCGAAGCGGGCGATATCCTCGTACAGCTTCACCTGCATCACGCCGTACTCTTCCAGAGCGTGCATGGTGCGGGTTTCGGTTTCGCGCGGCTCGATAAAGCGCAGCGGTTCGGGGATCGGCACCTGGAAAATCAAAATCTGATCTTCAACGAGCGGGGTCTCCGGGATGCGGTGGCGGGTCTGGATCAGCGTGGCGTCTTCGGTGCGCTCGGTGGTGTTCACCCCCGTCACGCGCGTAAAGAACTGGCGGATCGAGACGGCGTTGGTGGTGTCGTCCGCCCCCTGGTCAATCACCTTCAGCACATCCGCTTCGCCAATCACGCTGGCGGTGATCTGAATCCCGCCGGTGCCCCAGCCGTAGGGCATGGGCATTTCACGGCCACCGAACGGCACCTGATAGCCGGGGATGGCCACCGCTTTTAAAATGGCGCGGCGGATCATGCGTTTGGTTTGCTCATCCAGATAAGCAAAGTTGTAGCCGCTGAGGTTAGCCATTGTCGCGCTCCTGTTGCAGACGTTTAAGCAGCTCCAGTTCAGCCTGGAAATCGACGTAGTGCGGCAGCTTAAGGTGCGAGACAAAGCCTGCGGCCTCAACGTTATCCGCGTGGGCCAGTACAAACTCCTCGTCCTGCGCCGGGCCTGTAATGTTCTCGTCGTAGTCGGGGGCCTGGAGGGCGCGGTCAACCAGCGCCATCGCCATCGCCTTGCGCTCGCCCATGCCAAACACCAGGCCGTAGCCGCGGGTGAAGTGCGGTGCGTCGTTATCCGGAGTGACGAAGCCGTTCACCATTTCGCACTCGGTCATCAGCAATTCACCGACGTTCACCGCAAATCCCAGCTCTTCCGGCACAATATCGATGTCGATATAGCCGCTGCGGATCTCTCCGGCGAAGGGGTGGTTACGGCCATAGCCACGCTGGGTGGAATAGGCCAGCGCCAGCAGATAGCCCTCGTCGCCACGCATCAGCTGCTGCAGGCGCGATGAGCGTGAACAGGGGTAAACCGGCGGCGTGCGGGTGATGTCGTCTGGCTCATCGCCGCAATCCTCTTCCGCTTTCGCCAGCCCCTGGTTGGCCAGCAGGCTAAAAACGTGCGGCGCGGCGTCCTGCTCGGTGTTTGAGGGGGTAAGGCGAGGGGCTTCGCCGTTTGCCAGCAGGGTGAAATCGAGCAGGCGGTGAGTGTAGTCGTAGGTCGGGCCAAGCAGCTGGCCGCCGGGAATGTCTTTATAGACCGCCGAAATGCGGCGCTCCAGGCGCATCTCTGCGGTGTTGATGGGCTCGCTGACCGCCAGCTTCGCCAGCGTAGTGCGGTAAGCGCGCAGCAGGAAGATGGCCTCGACGTTATCACCGCTGGCCTGCTTCAGCGCCAGGGCCGCCAGCTCGCGATCGGCGATGCCGCCTTCGGTCATTACCCGGTCAACGGCCAGGTTCAACTGCTGTTCAATCTGGGCGACGCTCAGCTCGGGGATCTGCTCATCGCCCCGGCGTCTGTGCTCCTGCAACGCGTGGGCGGCGGCGATCGCCTTCTCGCCCCCTTTGACGGCAACGTACATCAGCACACCTCCACGTGGGTGGTTCGCGGGATCGCCAGCAGGCGCTCGCCGCAGGTCAGCAGCAGGTCGATGCCCAGCGGGAACGGGTGCGGGCGCTCGGTCAGCTCGTGAATGATGCACTCCGGCAGTTGCGGGGCGACCATCCGTTCCTCGGCGATGCCGGCCCCGGTCAGGCGCAGCATGCGTCCGCCGCTCAGGCTGGAGACCTGCAAAATCAGGGTGGCGCTGGTCTCCGGCGCCACAGCGCTGCCCTCGCTCAGGGCGTTGAGCTGCTCGTGGCCGATCTGCTCGTCGGCGACGGCGAACACCGCCTGCTGCGGCTGCTCCACCAGCGGGGCGCTGGTATGAAAACGCAGGTTACTGCTGACGATATCGTTGCTGACGGAGCCCGACAGCCAGACCGGGGTGTCATTATCGGCCAGGGTCAGCAGCACGCTGGTGGTGGCGAGGTTCAGCGGCTGCCAGCCATGCTTAAGCTGATGCAGCGAGACGATGACGCCCGGCTCGCTCATCGCTTTCAGCAGACGACGAAAACTGTGCTGGGCATCCTGCACGGCAAGGGTAAAAGCGGGTTGAAGGGTCATGCGTTGTCTCCGCGAACGAGCGTAAAGAAGTCGACCCGGCTGCTGTTGACCTCAGCCTGACGCGCGGCAAGGCGCGCGGCGCGGTCGGCTTCCAGCGGGGCAATAAGGGTTTCCATCAGGGTCTGAAAATGGGGGGCTTCCTGCAGCAGGGCATCCACAACGGCGCACTGCTCGGCGTGGGGTTTGTTACGCCCGAGCAGGTAGCTGTAGCCGAGGGTGCCGCTGGCAAGACGCACCACGGCGCGGGTCAGGGTGGCATCGCCAGCGAAGTAGCGGGCCCCGGTGCCGCCCATCCGCGCCTGGATCTGCACCAGTCCGGTTTCCGGGGCGCGGATCAGTTCATAAGCGTGCGACAGGCTCAGCGCCGACATCCGCGCGGCAAGCGCCGCAGGCTGGCTGTGGGCGAGCACGGCCATCCAGTGCTGACGGGTGGAGGTATCGAAATGCATTCAGTGCTCCATGGTGAATTCAATCATGTCGGCGCGGGTCAGGCTGACGGAGTACTCCGTCGCGTTGATTTCGCCGTCACGGTGGTTAAGGGTGCGCACGCAGAGCAGGGGCGCCATGTTGGGGATCTCCAGCACCTTGCTCTCTTTGGCCTGTGCGCGGCGGGCGCTGATGCGCGTCTGGGTGCGTTTGAGCGCAATGCCCGTGGCATCCTGCAGAAAGTCATGCAGCGAGCCGCTGGTGAAATGTTGCAGCACCGGCCAGAGGGCCAGATCCGCGAAGTAGTGGTCGATCTGGCAGAGGGGAATACCGTTAACCCGGCGCAGGGTGCGCAGGTGGATGACGTTGTCTCCCTCCTGGATCCCCAGCGCATCCGCCACGTGACTGGAGGCCGGACGCAGCACCGAGAGCAGCTTTTCGCTGGTGGGGTGGCTGCCCTGATCCAGCAGGTTCTGGCTGAAACGCGCCTGGGCGTTGAGCGGGTAGTCGAACGGGCGCATCAGCACCAGCACGCCGACGCCCTGGCGGCGCTGTACCCAACCGCGCTCCACCAGCTGGTCAATGGCCCGCCGCAGGGTGTGACGGTTGACTTCATAGCGATCGGCAAGCTGCTGTTCCGCAGGCAGATAATCCCCGCAGCGGTAGTGCGTGCGCAGCTCCACTTCGAGCTTTGCCGCAATCTCTTGCCAGCGGGTGGGGTAACTGGTCGGATGTCTGGATAAGTGCATACAAATCAAAGCCTCGCTTCTCAGATGAAGTGCTTACGCAAACGTTGAGAGAGGAAGTCCAGCAGGCTGACGGTGATGATGATGAGCACCATCAGGGCGCAGGTTTGCTGGAACTGGAAACCGCGAATCGCTTCCCACAGGGTGACGCCAATCCCGCCTGCGCCCACCATGCCGACAACGGTGGCGGAGCGGACGTTGGACTCAAAGCGGTAGAGGGAGTAGGAGATGAGTAGCGGCATCACCTGGGGCAGCACGCCGTAAAGAATTTCTTCAATTTTGTTGGCACCGGTGGCGCGAATGCCTTCGACCGGGCCGGGCTCAATGGCTTCCACCGCTTCCGAAAGTAGCTTGGAGAGCACGCCGGTGGTGTGAATAAAAAGCGCCAGCACCCCGGCGAAGGGACCGAGACCGACGGCGACAACGAACAGCATCGCAAAGACCATTTCGTTGATGGCGCGGCAGGCGTCCATCAGGCGGCGCACCGGCTGGTAAATCCACCACGGCACAATGTTGTCGGCGCTCATCAGGCCAAACGGAATGGAGAGCACCACGGCCAGGGCGGTGCCCCAGACGGCGATTTGCAGCGTGACGGCCATCTCGCTGAGGTAGTCCTGCCACTGGCTGAAGTCCGGCGGGAAGAAGTCGGCGGCGAAGGTCGCCATGTTGCCGGAGTCCTGGATCAGCGTCAGCGGGGCCATTTCCGCCCCTTTCCATGAGACGACGAGCACTGCCAGCAGTACGGCCCAGCTGATCAGCGAGAACCAGCTGCGCTTTGGCGGTGGGAGAGTGATGGTTTGCATGTGTGCTCCTTAATCTGTTCTCCCTCTCCCTCAAGGGAGAGGGAACGTAATCACTGCACCGCTTTGGTCACGCTGGTCATTGCCCCCAGCGCGGCGGTCAGGCGGTCGAGATCGTCCAGCTGCGCCTGAATTTCAGACAGCTTGCTGTTCTTCTCTTCCTCTTTCAGCGTCTTGTTGTCCTTCACGCCCTGGATCTGTTTGAACAGCGCCAGCTGGCGAATCGGCACCAGCTGCAGGTCGCTGGAGGCGCGGAACGGCGCCCAGCCCAGGCGTTCCAGCACGTTTTTCTCTTCCGCGGTTTTGCCGTAGTTCATAAAGAAGTCGTACACCTTCTCCTTGGTGCTTTCGGAGAGGTTTTTACGCCACACAATCGGGTCGCCCGGGATCAGCGGAGATTTCCAGATCACCTTCAGTTCTTTCAGCTTGTCCGGCGCGGAGGTCTTCAGCTTGTCGAGGTTTTCGGTGTTGTTGGTGGCGACGTCCACCTGTTTGTTGGCGACGGCCAGGGCGTTGGTTTCGTGCCCGGCGTTGACCGTGCGTTTGAATTCGCTGGTGGAGACATTGTTTTTGGCGAAGACGTAATAGCCCGGCACCAGGAAGCCCGACGTGGAGTTGGGATCGCCGTTGCCAAAGGTGAGCTCTTTACGTTTGGCGAGCATGTCGTTGAGGTTGTTGATCGGGCTGTCTTTGTTGACGATCAGCACGCTCCAGTAACCCGGGGAGCCGTCGGCGGCCACGGTTTGCGCAAAGACCTGACCGTTGGCACGATCCACCGCTTCCATCGCCGAGAGGTTGCCGTACCAGGCGATGTCCACTTTATTGAAGCGCATCCCCTGGATGATGCCCGCGTAGTCCGGGGCGAAGAAGGCGTTCACTTTGATCCCCAGCTTGCTTTCCATGTCCTTCAGGAAGGGTTCCCACTGTGGCTTCAGGTTCTGCTGTGATTCCGTCGAAATAATGCCGAAATTCAGCGCTTTTTCCTGCTCCTCTGCAAACGCCGGGCTGAACAGGGTGCTGATGCTGAACATGCTGGTAAAGGCCAGCGCGGCAACCGTCTTATAGCTCATTTCCATTCCTCATTGTGGGGACGTTAAGCAGCCTGCGCGCTCTCTTCGACGCGGTTAATGCTGCGGTAGAGATGATCAAAACGTTCGTTATCAAACTGGTGGCTAGCGCCATCGAAGAAGACGTGCCCCTGACGCAGGGCGACGATGCGCTCGCAGTAGCGCAGGGCGTAATCCACCTGGTGCAGCGTGACCACCACGGTGATGCCGTCCTTGCGGTTAATGTCGCGCAGGGTTTCCATGACGATGCGGGCCGACTCCGGGTCCAGCGAGGCGATCGGCTCATCGGCGAGAATGATTTTTGCTTTCTGCATCAGCGCCCGGGCAATCGCCACGCGCTGCTGCTGTCCACCGGACAGGGTAGAGACGCGCTGGTGGGCGAAATGGGCCATGCCGACGCGGGTGAGCGCCTGCAGCGCCTCCTGCTTCTGAGCTGGCGAGAACCAGCGCAGACAGGTGCGCCAGAACGGGGTGCTGCCGAGCGCGCCAATCAGCACGTTCTCCAGCACCGTCAGGCGATTGACCAGATTGAACTGCTGGAAGATGTAGCCGGTCTGGGCGCGGCTTTTGCGAATATCACTCGCCAGACGGCCCGCGCGCTGCACGGTATTGCCCAGCAGCTCAACGTGGCTTTCAGAGGTTTTGTCACAGGTGATGAGGCCGCTTAAGTGGCGCAGAAGGGTGGATTTACCTGAACCGGACGGCCCCAGCAGCGCTACCATTTCGCCCTGCTGGACGGTCAGATCAACGGCATGCAGAGCCTTATTGTGATGAAAGGTTTTGCTCAGCTTCTCGACGCGGATGACAGTGTGCATGGGTAAGGCCTCAATTCAAATGTGGCCTCATGCTGGCGGATCAATGTGACATTTAGGTTAAGTGTTGGTTGCGGGAGTTTGAAGAGTTGAGGTGAAAGCGATGACAGTGACTGCAGGCCCGGCGGCGCTGCGCTTGCCGGGCCTATAAAAGACAAATCAGTTCTTCTTAACGAACTCGGATTTGAGCTTCATCGGGCCGAAGCCGTCAATTTTGCAGTCGATGTTGTGGTCGCCCTCGACCAGACGGATGCCCTTCACTTTGGTGCCGATCTTCAGCATAGAAGAGCTGCCTTTGACCTTCAGGTCTTTAATGACGGTGACGTTATCGCCATCCGCCAGCAGGTTGCCGTTGGCATCTTTAACGATCAGCTCATCGCTCTCGGCTACGGGTTCTGCGTTGTTCCATTCGTGAGCGCATTCCGGGCAGATGAACATACCGTTATCTTCATAGGTATATTCAGAGTTGCATTTCGGGCAGTGTGGCAGTGACATGGTGTTCTCCTCAAAATAGTGCGAACCGGCGGCAATGAGGCCCGCCAAAAATCGACAGGTTGTCGAAAAAGGCGGCAAGTATAGCGCATGTCCTTACTTTTGTCGGTGATATTATTTTTCGCTTTTGGCTAAAAAAAGCGTTTCTGATGACAGAGTCTGTCAGTGACTCAGGTAATGATAAGTACCCGGCGCGAGAATGAAATGCTTGCGAATGAAAGCAATAATATTTTATTGCGGCAAATTGATACGCCGTGTCATTTCGGATAAGGTTAAGGTGCTAATGATATTCACCGTAAATGTTTTTATAGCCATCCCCGGGCTTGCAGGGATGATTACCCCCTCATTTTTGGTGGGCGATTAAAGATGGTTTATCCTGAAATTTATTAAATTTGAGCTACGCTCTTAGTCTTTCGGTTTCCCTGACCGAAGGAGCGCGCTCCGCTGTTTTATGCGCTTAAAGAATATATTTGATTGTCATCAGACAATTATTTTGCGTCGAACATATTTGCTACACGGAATCATATAAGCCGATCCTTCATTCTTAAAATAATTCGGTTATATAAAATTTGTGTTAAGGGAAGGCTTTTTACTATGCATACACAAACAATATTTGAGTTAAGCCAGGAAGCTGAAAGACTGCTGCAACTCTCATTGCAGAATCTCGAGTCACTAAGCGCCATGCCTGCTGCGATGCTGGACAATGCAACGTCGGCCCTTACCGGCGAAACCAGCAACGTTTTACCTCTACATTTTAGTGCCCGTGGTTTAGAAGCGCAGCAGTCCATGCTGAATAATGAACTGCGCAAAATTACCCGTCTGGAGATGGTGCTGGCGATTGTGGGCACCATGAAAGCCGGTAAATCGACGACTATTAACGCCATTGTGGGAACGGAGGTGTTGCCCAATCGCAACCGTCCGATGACCGCGTTGCCGACGCTGATCCGTCATACGCCTGGTCAGAAGGAGCCGGTGCTGCATTTTTCTCACGTGGCGCCGATCGATACATTAATAAAACAAATGCAAAAAAAGCTGGCCAATTACGATCGCGGCAAGCTGGCCCAGCAACTTGAAATTGATAAAGATATGAATGCGTTGCTGGGGCGCATAGAAACCGGCGAAGCGTTTGAAAAACATTATTTAGGCGCGCAGCCGATATTTAATTGTTTAAAAAACCTGAATGATTTAGTGCGACTTTCTCAGGCGCTGGGAACAGATTTTCCTTTCTCTGCCTATGCAGCGATTGAGAATATCCCGGTTATTGAGGTGGAGTTTGTCCATCTGGCCGGGCTGGATGGCCATCTGGGGCAATTAACTCTGCTGGATACCCCCGGGCCGAATGAGGCCGGGCAACCGCATCTGCAAAAAATGCTTACCGAGCAGCTCGCCCGCGCTTCGGCGGTGCTGGCGGTAATGGACTATACGCAACTGAAGTCGATTTCCGACGCCGAAGTGCGGCTGGCTATTTCTGCCGTCAGCAAATCGGTACCGCTCTACGCGCTGGTCAACAAATTCGATCAGAAAGACCGCAACAGCGATGATGAAGAGCAGGTGCGGGCGATGATCTCCGGCACCCTGATGAAAGGTCATATTTCCCCAGGGCAGATCTTCCCGGTCTCCTCGATGTGGGGGTACCTGGCGAATCGTGCGCGTCATGAGCTGAATCAGCACGGCAAGTTGCCGGATCACCAGGAGCAGCGCTGGGTGCAGGATTTTGCCGAAGCTGCGCTGGGCCGCCGCTGGCGGACTGCCGATCTGGACGATATTGAACACGTTCGCCACTCCGCCGATCTGCTGTGGGAGGATTCCCTCTTTGAGCAGCCGATCCGCAAGCTGATTTATGCCGCCTACGCCAATGCCTCGCTGTATGCGTTACGCTCGGCCTCGCATAAGCTGTTGAACTATGCCCAGAACGCCCGGGAATACCTGGATTTCCGCTATCAGGGGCTCACGGTCGCCTTCGACGAGCTGGAGCTGAATATCGCCCGCCTGGAAGAGGATATGGCGCTGTTGCAGTCCCGTCAGGTGTCGGTAAGCAATGAGGTGCGGCATGAAGTCGGACAGGCGCTGGCGGCGACCGACCTGTTTATCAGCACCCAGCAAAACGATATCAAACTTGCGGTAGCGCACATTTTCAATCCGGATAATTTGCTCGATCTGGCCGGGTTTAAGCCGCACACGCTCCATGCCGAGGCGTTAGCTACGCCGGGGCATCTGGTGCTGGACGATGAAGGTCAGGCGCAGATCCTGCTGAGCAAAATCCGCTCCTCCTGTGAAATGATCCTGCTGGATGCTCAGGCAAAAATCGGTCGCGAGCTGGCGCTGCGGTTTGACCAGCTGGAAACCACGCTGGCCCGCTCCCTGAACGACGCCATGCGGCCCATTGAAACGCGGATTAAAGAGGAGCTAAGCCATGCCGGATTCCGCGCGCGGATCAGCTTCCCGGCGTTTCAGGCAAACCAGCTTAACTTCAATACCCGGGGGCTGTTCAGCGATGCTATCGCTCAGGAGAGCCTACCGGCTGGCCAGGGGCAGGGAACCAGCAGTGCGCTGCGCGACACGGTCTCCCGTTGGTTGAACAATCCGGGCTGGGGCTGGGAAGATTATGTGATGACGCGGACGCGGTATGTTATTAACGTGTCAGAGCTTCATGAAAAATTTAAACAGCATATAGATCACTTTTGTGAACAAATTCGTAAAGCTTTGGCTGCGCAGGTCGATGTCTCTGTTACAGCGGGTATGGCGACATTCTTTGCGGAATTCTCGTTATGCCTTGCAGGATTACAGGAAAGCTTGCGTGATAGCCTCGCAGTGCGTCAGCAAAATGAGCATGCCACACGGGCGCTCAGCCAGCTGTTGCAGCAATGCATTACGACTGCGACGTGGATTCAGGAAGATACCCGACTGTTACGCGATGATATTCAAACGTTATTCGCGGCAGAGCAACCATGACAAAACAACTACTGGACGGTCCCGGACGGACGCTGGAATGTATCCATCCTAAATTTATGGTCGACCTGGTGCAGGGGGCTGACGCGCAGCGTCACACCTCTGTGGTGTCGCAACAGCAGCACTTTCGTGAACGTTTAACCCAGGAGATCATGGCGCAGTCTCAGCTTCGTCAGTGGGCCATGGGGGGAATGTTCAGCGAAAATGCTGTGCTGCGGCTCGGGCTGGCGGAGAAGCTGGCGGGCATGTTTGACCCCGGCCATCTGGCGCTGACCCGCATGACACACATTCTCTCCACGCTGCGCCAGCAGGCCAGCCTGCGCAATCAGCCGCCGATTGGTGTGGTGCATCAATACGAAACCCTCTCCGCCCATTTTCAGCAACGTGCGCAGTTCAAAGAGAAGGCATTAACCCAGCGCGGATTAACGGTGCAGGCAGGCGTTCACAGCGAGCAGATTTTTACCCGCTGGCGCGCCGGGCACTACGACGGCTGGTCGCTGGCCGGTCGCGGTTATGTGGTGCTGGAGGAGCTGCGCTGGGGGGCGTTCGGTGATGCCTGTCGACTGGCAAATGCAGACGTCAGCGCCATGTTGAAAGATAACCTGTGCAGTATGGTGGCTAACTATCTGGCGCAGGGGATCAACGCTGCACCTAATACCCGCCATTTTTATCACCAGTGGCTCACCACGCCCAGTACGCCGGGGATTATCGACCATAAAGATATGCTGGGCTGGCTGGGTGACTGGTGTGATGCGGACAGGCATCCGGTGTGCTGGTCGGTGACGCAAAGCTGGCAAAATGTGGCGCTGGGGATGCCGAGGTTGTGTTCGGCGGCGAGGCTGGCGAAAGCGATGGTGGAGGAGGTGTTTGGGGAGTAGGGGGAATATGTGGCTCAGGTGGTGGTTCCGTTCACCTCACGTTCCTTGCTTCTCTGATACATCCGAACCGGTGAACGTGCCAGGGTGGCTCAATCGCCACCACCCTGGCGACCCGGGCTTCCGGCAAGAAAATCGCCGCTTCGCGGATTGTTCGCCCCATCCCTGGGGCTCACCCCTCCGGGGCCAGCGCAAGCGCTGTCCAAAATTGCTCCCGGCAATTTTGTCCTCAGCTTATTCCTCCAGGCTTTCGGGTCGGGCACCAGCCTGCATCCCTGCCGGCTATGCCCTCTCGGCGCATCCCTGCGCCTCGCCCCGGCCTTCCGGAAACGCTTCGGCGATTTTCAGCCGGACCTGGGAGCCGCTGTAAGCTATTAATTATTCTGTTACTACTTTGTGGCTTTAAATGAAAAACCCTCCCGGGAGGGAGGGTCAGGTATTAGTGGTGCAGTGATTCAACCGGACGCTGTTCTTCGGTCGTGGTTGGAACGTTGCCAAAGCGTTTGGCGTACAGCGCGGTAATAATCGGCACCAGAATTGCGGTGACGATGACGCTTGCTGCAACCAGCGCGGTAGCGGAGGCGGCAACCGGTTCAAACGCCGGGTTAATCTGGGCGATAATCACTGGGTTTGCCACCGCAGCGCCTGCTGCGGAAGAGGCGGCGACACCCGCAGTACCATTCCCGCCGCCGATAACGCGGTCGGCAATAATCAGTGGGATACCGGTGATGATGATAACCGCCACACCCAGCACGATACCCAGCAGGCCGGTATCCAGAATCACGTTCAGGTTGATGGTGTTACCCAGCGCGAAGCCGAAGAACGGGATCAGAACCGGGGTTGCTTTACTGAAGAAGTCGCGCAGATCGTGGTCGAGGTTGCCGAGGGCAAAACCGATCAGGAACGGCAGCACGGCGCCGACAAAGTGATGAAGTTCAAAGGAGGCCAGACCGGCGGAGCCAAGGATCAGCATGGTCATCAGCGGGCCAGATTCCAGAGACATCAGAACGAAGGCGCCGGACTCTTCTTTAGTGCCGTACTGGTTCATCAGGCTGGCATACAAGCCACCGTTGGTCATGTCCATTGCAGAGACAATCGCCAGCACCGAGAGGCCTGCGAAGAAGCCGGTCTGAATACCGTTTTCCGGAATAAACATGGCGCAAACCATCGCCACAATCCACGCCACGGCAATTTTGGTAATTACCAGCGTACCGGATTTACGTAATACCGTGCCCGTTGCACGTAAATTAATGGAAGCGCCAATACAGAAGAACCAGACCGCAAGGATCGGTACTGTGCCGGTAATCATGCCTTTGGTGAATCCACCAAAATAGGCTCCAGTATTAGGTGCTAAGGTATTTAAAATTGCACCCAGTACCAGCGGAACCAGCATCATCCCTCCGGGGATGCGTTCAATCGCGGCTTTAATCTTCATCATCAACCCTCACATCTCATCGCGCATCGCCAGCGGACAAGTCATATTTAATAATCTAATGAATTCAACGAATTGTGACACAGTGACGTCAGCGGACTCGTCATTCATACAGCAGATATAACCAGTTTGGTTTTTTTAAGCCTTCACTCAAAGGCCACCAGACTCGTTGTGACGGGCTTATGATGTGATCGTTGGAATGATGATTCAATGAAAATAAAACAGTGTTTTAGTTATCTGCGTCACATATTTTGAGGAAACACGATATTTGCCTCTTGATTATTAAAACCGCTGTAAATACATTGTAAAATAATGTCGTTCTTTTTTGATTTCACAGCAAATAATAACGGCTGAAAAGATATCTACCGAGCCAGACATAAGAAACAACTGATTGGCATGTATTTACAGTTTTGACTCTTCCGGTAAAAACCCTAATAAATGTGTGAAGTTGATCACAAATATAAACGCTGGTAGGGTAAGGGCATCATTAACAGCCCAGACAGGCGTCACAGGTTCGGTTGTACCGCTCCGAAAGGTCAGTGTAAGTAAACCTGCTACGCTTGAGAAAGGAGAATGCGCATGAGGCGCTTCCCGGGTTCCACAGAGCGCACTTTTTAAGTGCTGTGGTGAGCACTGGGCCCAGTCTACGAGGATAGCAATGCTGAAAAGGAAAAAAGTTAAACCGATCACCCTGCGCGACGTCACCATTATTGACGACGGCAAACTGCGCAAAGCGATCACCGCCGCCTCGCTCGGTAATGCGATGGAATGGTTCGATTTTGGTGTGTATGGCTTCGTGGCCTATGCGCTGGGTAAAGTCTTTTTCCCCGATGCCGATCCCAGCGTGCAGATGATTGCTGCCCTCGGGACCTTCTCTGTTCCCTTCCTTATCCGCCCGTTAGGGGGGTTATTCTTCGGCATGCTGGGGGACAAGTATGGTCGTCAGAAAATCCTCGCCATCACGATTGTGATTATGTCGGTCAGTACCTTCTGTATTGGTCTGATCCCGTCGTACGCCAGTATTGGTATCTGGGCGCCGATCCTGCTGCTGCTCTGTAAGATGGCACAGGGCTTCTCGGTCGGGGGCGAATATACCGGTGCGTCGATCTTCGTTGCCGAGTACTCCCCGGACCGTAAGCGCGGCTTTATGGGCAGCTGGCTCGACTTTGGCTCCATTGCCGGGTTCGTGCTGGGCGCGGGCGTGGTGGTGCTGCTCTCCACCGTAGTGGGCGAAGAGAACTTCCTCTCCTGGGGCTGGCGTATTCCGTTCTTCCTGGCGCTGCCGTTGGGCATTATCGGCCTCTACTTGCGTCACGCGTTAGAAGAGACCCCGGCGTTCCAGCAGCATGTTGATAAGCTGGAGCAGGGCGATCGCGAAGGCCTGCAGGATGGACCGAAAGTCTCGTTCAAAGAAATTGCCACCAAACACTGGCGCAGCCTGCTGACCTGTATCGGTATGGTGATCTCCACCAACGTGACCTATTACATGCTGCTGACCTATATGCCGAGCTATCTGTCGCATAACCTGCACTACTCGGAAGATCACGGCGTATTGATTATCATCGCCATTATGGTGGGGATGCTGTTTGTCCAGCCGATCATGGGTCTGCTGAGCGACCGCTTTGGCCGTCGTCCCTTCATTATTTTCGGCAGTGTCGCGCTGTTCTTGTTGGCTATCCCGGCCTTCATTATGATCAACAGCAATGTGATCGGGCTGATTTTTGCCGGCCTGCTGATGCTGGCGGTGATCCTTAACTGCTTTATCGGCGTGATGGCTTCAACCCTGCCGGCGATGTTCCCGACCCACATTCGTTACAGCGCGCTGGCGGCGGCGTTTAATATCTCGGTGCTGATCGCCGGTCTGACCCCTACGCTGGCGGCGTCGCTGGTGGAGAGTACCCAGAACCTGATGATGCCAGCGTATTACCTGATGGTGATTGCGGTCGTCGGTCTGGTAACCGGCATTTATATGAAAGAGACGGCGAACCTACCGCTGAAAGGGGCGACGCCTGCTGCGTCTGACCTTCAGGAAGCGAAAGAGATCCTGCGTGAGCACCACGACAACATTGAGCAGAAGATAGAAGATATCGATGCTGAAATTGCCGCGCTGCAGGCGAAGCGTTCCCGACTGGTCGATCAACATCCCCGCATCAATGAGTAAATAACAAAACCCGGCTTCGGCCGGGTTTTGCGTCTTTCGTCACCATAACGTCACAGCATATAAGGTAGATCATATTTTCTATGGTTTTCCTGATTTTGCTTGCGTAATCGTTTTTTTCATACCTAAAAGGAATACGACTAAAGTTTATTGGCGCTTTGATTGAATAGTGCTTACGCTGTATATAAGCAGATGCCTCTAAAAAATCGACGCTTTGAGCGCTATGAGAGATGTGTATGCCGGGTTTTACACCAACATAGTTATGAATGCAGACAGACCCTGAGATGCTGAATCTTTTCGGTAACGTATTCTTGCGCGAAACAGCATTTTATTATTTTTAATACGCTTACTGGTGCAATTAGCACAAAAAAATAATACCGATGCTTAATTATAAGTAGGTCAGGACATGCTGAGAAATTCGCAGAAGATCACCCATGGAGGTTACTCAGTATTCATTAAATTAATTGATTTCTTCTCAATTAATTTAATTCTGATACTCAGCGGTTGGTGGTTGAAAATGGAGTCTTTCGACACTGTGATTTTGATCAGCTTGTTGTACTCCATCACCTTTTTACTGTTTGGTGAGTACACTGAGTGTTATCTGTATCGGCCTAAAAACAATAAATTACGTAACCAGCGGCGTCTTTTTCTGACGGCGTTTTTAGCCATCCTGTTTATCGGCATGGTGCGCATTTTAGTCGCGAAATTATATTCTTTAGGTTACCTGAGCTTTATTGATGTTCGAAATATCCCGGCAATGCCGCTCTGGTATGCCTCGCCGATCCCTTTTCTTTATGTGATCCGGCTGATTATTTTTAAGCTGTCGGCTAAAAAGCGTATCAGAGTGGCGATTATCGGGATCACCGATAACGGCCTGGCGGCGGAAAAGGCCCTGCGCCTCGAATATGCGGATGTGCAGCTGGAGCTGGCCTTCTACGATGAACGTGGCCCGGAGCGGCTGGGTGAACTGGCGAAAAGAATTACCAGCCCGTATAACGGGCCGGTGATCAAGCTGGTGGAGGAGGCGAAGGCGGGCAGAGTGGATGAAATCTACATAGCCCTGCCGATGGTGGCGCTGCAACGTATACGCCATTTTTTAGCCATGATGTCCGACACCACTGTCAATACGTACATCGTGCCAGATTTTTACGCTTACAGTACCAATACATCGCAGATACGCTCTATCCATAACTTACAAACGATCGGTATTTTCACTTCGCCGCTGGATGGCGGAGGTTCGTTTATTAAACGCGCAGAAGATCTGGTGCTGGGCAGCGCGATTATGGTAATGATTGTCTCGTTAATGATCGTCATTGCCATCGGCATCAAGCTCACCTCGCGCGGCCCGGTTTTCTTTAAACAGGATCGTTATGGTCTGAGCGGGCAGAAGATCAAAGTCTGGAAGTTCCGGACCATGAAAGTCATGGAAAATACCGACACGGTGATACAGGCGACACGAGATGACCCCCGGGTCACGCGCTTTGGAGCATTCTTACGTCGGACGTCTCTGGATGAACTGCCGCAGTTCATCAATGTTATTCAAGGAAATATGTCGATTGTCGGCCCGCGGCCTCATGCTGTGGCGCACAACGAGCTTTACCGTAAGCAGGTCGAAAACTACATGATTCGCCATAAAGTAAAGCCTGGGATCACAGGTTTAGCGCAAATTAATGGCTATCGTGGCGAAATTGATGCGCTATATAAAATGGAGAAGCGAGTCCAGTACGACATTGAATATATTCAGAACTGGTCCTTTTGGTTAGATATAAAAATCATCATTAAAACCATTTTTAAGGGATTTGTCGGTAAGAATGCATACTAAAATTATTATTATCGCTGGGATGATAGCGTCTCCGGTCGCGTTAGCAGAATTAACGCCAAAATCACATATCGGCTGGGCGGGCATCGACTTTCAGAGCAACGTTGGGGTGGAGTATGGACACAACGATAACGTGACTTTCCAGCCTCACGACAGCGATGAAAAAGGCTCTGACTTCCAGGGGCTCAAGCCTGTCCTGAGCATGAACGGGGAGCGAGGTCAGGATAAGTATCTGCTGATGTACTCCGGAGATTATCGCCACTACTCGAGTGATTCTGCGGATGATTATGACGATCACTTTTTCCGCTTTAAAGGCGACTGGCGTTTTGGGCTGATGCATGGCCTGACCCTGAATCTGGAAGATTCCCTTGGCCATGAGGAGCGCGGGCGTGGCGTGACGGAAGGCTTCCTGCCTGAACAGTTCCGGCAATTTGGCGTGAGGTCACCGTTAACTACCAATTTGTTCAACAGTGAGCTGCGCTATAGTTACGGTGCGCCAGATGGCCGTGGAAGGGCAGACCTGGCGTTGATGCACCGCAAGTGGACCTTTGGCAATACCGGCCAGGTTGAGAGCAAGGATGAGGATTTCGCACAATATATCCGCGAACAGGAGTGGGACGAAAATACGCTGATTGCAGAAATTTTCGATCAATACACCTCTAAGACGCGTTTTCGCTATAGTTTTATTACTAACCAGTTTCATTATGGTCATGCGTCGGAAAAAGATAGTAATGAATACTATTTGCGTTACGGCATTCAGTCGCAGCTGACGGGCAAAACGAACGTTGATATGAACGTGTCGTGGCTCTATAAAACGTTTGAAAATAACCCTGGGTCGAAGGATTTTAACGGGATTAACTGGGATATTTTGGGGGAATGGAGACCACTCGAGCAGTCACTTTTTACGTTAAGAACATCCCAAAGTATTAAAGACCCTTCCGAAGCGGGAGGATATAATTTAGTCACGGAGTACGGCGTTTCATACAAACATTTTTGGATGAACAACCGGTTAACGACGTTGCTTGATTATGCATACATAACAGAAGACTACAAAGACCAGGACAAGGACCGTCACGACAAGAATGGCGTGTTTTCATTTATTGTAGGTTATGACCTCACACCATCGATTAACTTTGGTGTGGAATATCATCTAGATACGCTTAAGTCTAATAAAGATACCGATACCTTTACTATCGGCCCTAACGACGATCGCGTGGTGACTGAAACGTTGGGCTACGATCAATCTTTGATTATGCTTACAGCTAAGGTTCAGATTTAAAATGAAAATAATGAAACTGTGCGCGTTTTTACTTCTCAGTGTCCTTTTTGCTGGCTGCAAATCACCGCAGCCGACGTTAAAGGACAATAGTGTGGTCGATACAGCAAATTATTTACTGGGCTCCGGGGATATCGTCAACATTAACGTTGCCGGTCAACCTGACCTGACCATGAAAGTAGTACTTGATAATAGTGGGGCTATTAATTACCCCTATATTGGCAAGCTGGAATTAAAGGGCAAAACCGCCAGTCAGGTCGATGCGGAGATTACGCAACGCCTGCGTAATGGCTTTGTGCTTAATCCCATGGTGACCGTAAATATCGCCGAATTCCGTAAGTTCTATATCTCTGGTGAAGTTGAGAACCCGAATGGCTATTCCTATGAGCCGGGTATGACTGTGGAAAAAGCCATCGCGCTTGCGGGGGGTTATACCGACCGGGCAGACCGTACGGATCTCAGCATTCGTCAATCATCCTCCGGTGAGTTACTTGAAAATGTTGATGTTACCCACTCCGTTCTCCCGGGCGATCTCGTAATTATTGGCATAGGGTTCTTCTGACCATGAAACTATCAATAGTGGAAAATGGCAAAAAGCGAGAAAGCGCTATCGATATCGCCAGATTTGCCAGAGAAATTAAAAAGAACTCCTGGAAAATCGTTCTCTCCGGCGTGATTGCCGGGGCGATTGCCTGGCCATTAATGAGTTTGATGTCATCGAAGTATGTTTCCACTGCCACGGTACTGATTAAAGCTCAGCCGGACAATGTTTCACCTTTCCAGAAAGTGGAAGGCTATGACTCCACCCGTAACGGGTACTACGAAACGCAAAACGCGCTGATGCAATCGCGCGTGGTGCTTGAGCAAGCCATTCGCACGCTGAAACTCGATCAAAACCCGGCGTTTAACGGCGAGGGGGCTGGCAGTAGCGCAACGCCTGCAAATGAACAGCAGCGGGTTGATCATGCCCTGAAAACGCTGCAGAAGGATCTGACGATCAGCAACGTGCGTATGACCCATTTGTCTACCGTCTCCTATGAATCCACCTCGCCACAGCTGGCGGCGGATATCGCCAATGGCGTGGCGGAGTCGTTTATTAATTACACCCTTGCGCTCAAGCAGCAAAAAACGGCGAAGGCGAGGGAAGATAACCAGCAGAAGCTGCAGGAACTCCAGCAGCAAATGGTGCAGCAAAAGACCGCGCTGGATAGCTATCTGGCAAAAGAGGGGCTGCTAACCTTCCGTGGCGTTGATGGCTTTGAAACGGAGCAGATGGGCATTATCACCAACCGCCTGGCGAATGCGACCGAGCGTCGGGTAGCGGCGGAATCTGTTTATAACGAAATCCGCTCCGGTGGCTCGCGGGGGCAAGTCATTTCGCTCCCATCCATCTCAAATCACGCCCAGATTCAGGATTTACGCATTGCCCTAATCCAGGCCAACAGCGAGCTTTCCCAACTGGAGAAATCCTACGGTCCCCAGCATGACAAAGTGATCCAGGCCCGGGCGCGTATCAGTGCCATTCAGGCGCAAACGGCGATGACGCTCAGAGAGCAGGAGGCTGGAATACGCCAGACCTACGAGGCGGCGCTGGCGGACGAAAAAAATTACCAGAAGCAGCTGGAAGAGCAGAAAGCGAACTTCCAGAAGCTCTCCCTGAAGCGTGACGGCTACAACGATCTCAAGCTGGCGCTGGATAAAACCGAAGAGATGTACAAGATGGCCTATCAGCGCACGCAGGAGCTGGCACTACCCGGCTCTTATTCCGATGCGGATGCGGAGATCTACGATCCTGCCGTGCCCGCAGCGCAGCCAGCTAAACCGAACAAGCCGCTGCTGATGCTGATGATTGTGCTGCTGGTGATGCTCTTCTACGTGATGTACATCATGGTGAAAACGGCCACGGACAAGTCGGTGAACACCCTCAGCCAGATGCAAAAACGACTGAATCTGATGCCGCTGGGTGAGATCCGCCGCTTTAAAGGCGTGGGCGGACGCAGCAAAATCCGCGATCTGATGATGAGCGATCCGCTGAACGCGGACGTTATTCACAGCATGCGCACGCAGATCATGCTCAGCAGCCATCCGCTGCAGGTGATTACCGTGACGTCGGCGGAAGGCGGCGAGGGGCGGACGCTGCTGGCGAATCTGCTGGCGAGCTCCTTCAGCTTCGACCAGAAAACGCTGCTAATCGATATGGACTTCTTTAACAGCGACGGGCTGTCGGGCGAGCTGGGTTCACCGAAGGCGCCTGGCGTGGCAGAAGTGCTGCGCGGCGACAACGCGACCGACAACGTGCTGGTGAAGATAAACGATAATCTCGATTTTCTGCCGCGCGGCAATACGCCGGTCTCTGCGCTGCTGCTGCTGTCGCCTGAACGGTTAAATCCGCTGATTGATTCGCTGCGTAGCCGCTACCAGCGCATCATTGTCGATGTCGCCGCCGTGAATCAGAGCCAGGAAGTGCAGCTGGTTAACCAGGTGGCGGACGGCCTGATCTTTGTCCTCAAAGCGGGTCTGAATACCGCCGACACCACTGGACCGGCGATTGAGAAAGCGACCCACCACCACAATGTGATTATCGGCGGCGTGCTGAACCAGGTCGTGGATAAAAATCTGGAGAGTAAAGAGGGACTGCGTTCACTTAACTACCATACGCATGAACTGATGAATAACACAGGCCGGGCATGAGTCTTCTCAAGAGCGCCTCCACGATCGCAGGGTCATCAGTTATTTCACAGCTGATTGGAGCCCTGTCGATCTGGCTCATTTCGCATAAGTATGATCTTGGCGAAGTGGGGCTCTACGCGCTCAACTACAGTATTGCCCTGATTGGGGCCCAGGTCTGCACCTTTGCCTCGCAGCTGTTGATCCCCAGACAACAGGATGACGAGCTGGCCCAGAATGTGGTGTTTTGTCTTCTGCAGAGCCTGACCATCGCCATTCCTTATGCGGTGCTGACGGGCTGGCTGTTTCACCAGAATATGCTTTTTCTTTACCTGCTCACGCTCTCGAATACCTGGGTGCTGATAGCCGAGAACCTGTCGCTGCGTACGGCAAACTTTCGCTTTCTGGTGGTACAACGCATCTCCGTCTCGGTGGTGGTGGTGGTCTCTGTGCTGCTCACCCACCAGGTGATGGCCTTTTACTGGATGTGGGCGATCCTGATGATGGCGCTGACCAGCGCCTGCATCTTGCGGGCGTTTGATATTCGCACCGTCACCCTGCATCACCTGTGGCCCTCCAGCAACCTGGCGTTCCTGAAAAAAAATATCCACCACATTACCAAAGTGGGCAGTGCCGAAGTGCTGGCGATGGCTAATAACAACCTGCCGATTATGCTCATCAACTTCTGGTTCTCGGCCTTAACGGCGGGCTACTTCTCGGTGGTGAGCCGCTTCTGCCTGGCCCCGGTGGTGATTGTCGGCAATGCGGTGCGGAACACCATTTTCTCGAAATGGTCGATAGATTTCAGAAACAACGTTTTCAACTACGAAGAGTATACGAAGGTCCGCCTGCTGCTGTTGGTGCTGGGGGTGATCTGCACGCTGGGGGTCTTCATCTTCTATCCGATTGTGATGAATCTGGGCTTCAGCGAGGAGTGGATCGCCTCCGTGCCGACCTCGCGCTATATGCTGCCGTACCTCTTCCCGGCGCTGGCGGTCTGTCCGCTGACGGTGATTGAGCTGATTTTCGGCTCGCACCGCTACTTCCTGCGGATCCAGCTGGAGCAATTGGCGATCGTGGTCATCGCGTTTGTCATCGTGCCGTATGTCTACAATGACTATGCGACCTCCATCATCTTATTTTCGATTCTGACGTTCATTCGCTACGCCTTCATCTACCTGAAGATGAATAAGCGCGCCGACATTCTGAAAAACGGGTCAGTGGCATCATGAATCTTAATACCGGACATTACTTACAAACCTTCACCCTGCTGACCCTCATCTTCATCGGGCTGGTGCAGTACTTCACCGGTGAGCTGGCGGTGCTGTGGCTCCCCTTCTTTATGACGATGCTGATGGCCGGTTTCCTCGTGCTGCAGACCCGTTATGAACCCGTGCGGCTGGATGCGCAGGAAGCGATTGTTCTGACGCTCTATCTCTCCTTTGTCGTGCTGGCGGGAATTTCGACCCTGTTTCAGGGCGGGGCGTTGATCACCCTGATCGGATTCAAGAATGAGATTGCGCTCTCGCTGGTGATGCTCTGCCTGCTGCTGGGGTTCTGCCGGGAATCGCAGATCTATCAGGTGACGCGCGGCCTGTACTGGATTTTTTATATCCAGTTCCCGGTTGCGCTCTACCAGCTCCTCTTTGTGGTGCCGCAGCGCGTGGCGTTACGCGGCGAAGAGGAAAAATGGGACTCGGTGGTGGGGACGTTCGGTGGCGACCCGATGGGCGGCGGCAACACCGCGGCGATGGGGTTGTTCTGTCTGCTGATCATGCTGCTGAAGGTTTCGGAGTATAAGCATGGGCTGACCAGCTTTAAAAACATGGCGTTGCATATCGCGCTGGGGTTTGTGATGTGCATTATTGGTGAAGTGAAATTCGTGATCCTGCTGTCGCCGTTGTTGCTGGGCTGGGTGTGGCTTATGCCCTCCTGGGTCAAAGAGGCGAGTAAGGTGAATTTAGCCGTGCTGCTCTCCATTCTGGCGGCGATGGTGCTGTTAATCGGGTTGGCCATTGTCATTCTCGCCTACAGCTATACCGCCGCTTATGGCATCGACATGTCAGAAAACCCGTTCACGGTTTTCTTTGGTTCACTCAGCTATATTTTCGATCCGAATTTCATCTTGCCAGGCGGGGAGATTGGGCGTTTTACCACCCTGACGTTCTGGCTCCAGCATAACGACCTGTCGGGGCTGCCGGGCACGCTGTTCGGCTACGGGCTGAATGCCACCAACAGCGGCAGCTTCTTCTCGCCAGGTTTCCTGAATCAGGTCTATAACCTGATCCTCGACAGTACCGCCATGAGTATGCTGCTCTGGGAAGTGGGCGTGGTGGGCACACTTATATTTATTGGGCTATTTATTTATATACTGAAAGTGGTTCAGCCTGAACCGCTGTTGTCCGTTGACCAAATTGATAAACAAGATCTCCAGCTTCTGAGCTTTGCACCGGCATTTAATGTTTTTGCCATCGCCTGTCTGCTTAGTCTGCCCTACAGTCAGATACTGATGATCGTGCCAATGCTGCAATTCTTATTCTATTTATCTTTAGGTTCCAGCTTGATTATCCGCCGGGCCGTACGCCGTTATACGGGGCTCTATTGATGTACAAACCGTTTATTACCGTAAGTATTAAAACGTTTAACGAAGCTGAATGTATTGAGAAAACCATCGACAGTATTCGCAGCCAGATTGTGGAGTATCCGCATAAAATTATCGTTGCCGACAGTCTTTCTACGGATAACACCCAGCAGCTGGCCAGCAATAAAGGGGTGATGGTGGTGTCGTTAACCGAACCGGCAGACCGCTGTTGCGGTGTCGGGCATCAGCTGGGCTACCTTCACAGCGAAGGGGAGTTCATTCTGCTGATGGATGGCGATATGGAGCTGGAGCGGGGCTTTATCGATCGGGCGGTGGCGTTTCTGCAGGAAAACCCTGAGTATGCTGGCGTGGCCGGTACGGTGGAGATGGACGACGCCTCAAACTATGAATTTACCTCCCGCAAACAGCGCATCAATAAGATCTATCCGCTGGGCGACTGCGACCATTTAGGCGGTGGTGGCCTGTATCGCCTGTCGGCAATTGCTGACATCGGTTATCTGACCAACCGCAGCCTGCACGCCTATGAAGAGGCGGAGCTGGGCATTCGCCTGCTGACCGCGGGCTATAAACTGCATCGCCTGAACGTGCCCTATTTCCGCCATACCTCCTACACCATGCCGACCTTTAAAATGCTGCGCTATCGCTGGAAGAGCGGGTTTCATCAGGCGCCGGGAGAACTGCTGCGCAGCGCATGGGGCAAGCCCTGGTTTCGCGATGCGCTGATGCTGGTGAAAAACGAAGTGATTTTCGCAAGTTACATCTTTATCGTTCTGATTGTGTTCTTCACTTTCGACGTCAGCCTGATCGACATTGCGTTGCTGCCGCTTCTGGCCTTCATCCTGCTGAAAACCATTCGCAACCGCTCATTAAAAAACGGCCTCAACAGCGTGATCAATCTGGCGGTGCTCTCTGCCGGGCTGGTCAAAGGCCTTTTCCACCCCCTTCGCGATCCCAGGGTGCCACCGGGCAATAAAGTTATTCATGAGCAGGTAGAGTAATGAAAGTCTTACTGGTGAATAAGTTCTTCTTTATCAAAGGAGGAGCTGAAACGGTCTATTTTCAGGAACGTAACATGCTGAAAGAGGCCGGGGTGGAGGTGATTGATTTCTCAATGCAGCACGAGAAAAATTTTCCCTCTGACTATGCGGACTACTTCGTCACTAATGTGGATTACCACCAAGAGGGCGGCCTGCTGGCGGGAGCAAAAACCGCCATCAGCTTTATTCACAACCGGGAAGCGTGCAAAAAAATGCTGGCGCTGCTGGAGCAGACGCGCCCGGAGATCGTCCATTTCCACAATATTTATCATCAACTGACGCCTGCGCTGATTAAAGTCGCCCGGGATTTTGGCTGTAAGACGGTGCTAACCGCTCACGACTATAAAATTATGTGTCCCTCCTACTCCATGCTGCGTGACGGCAAGGTGTGTGATGCCTGCGTGACCGGCAGCGTGTTTAATGCGTTTCGCTATCGCTGCCAGGAGGGCTCGGCGGCGAAGAGTCTGCTGCTGTCGTTAGAAGCGACCTGGCAGTACATCGCGCAAAATTATCAGGCGCTGGACGTGATTGTCTCCCCGAGCGAGTTTCTGCGTAACGAGCTGAGGCGCTCGCTGCCGGACTCCCGTATCGATGTCATCGTGAACGGTATCGACGATAGTCAGCAGCCGGAAGAGGGCCCGGACGAAGGTTATCTGCTCTACGTTGGCCGCCTGAGCCGTGAAAAAGGGTTGCCGACGCTGACCCAGGCGCATCAGCTTATGCGGAATAAAATGCCGTTAAAGGTGGTCGGCCACGGGCCGCTGTATGACGATATGGTAAAAACCTTTCCCCATGCGGAGTTCCTCGGCTATGTGCAGCAAGGGCCGGAGCTGGATGCGCTGATTAAACATGCCCGGGCGGTGGTGCTGCCCTCTGAATGTTATGAGAACTGCTCCATGGCGGTGCTGGAGGCGATGTCTTTCGCCCGCCCGGTGGTGGGGGCCCGCATTGGCGGCATCCCGGAGCAGATACGACACGGTATTGAAGGATTGCTGTTTGAACCTGGCAACACTCAGGATCTGGCCGATGCGCTGGACGTGATAGCGGAAAATCCGCAGCAGGCCCGGGAGATGGGGCAGAAAGGCCGCGAACGACTTTGCCAGAAATACTCACTGCGTAAGCACATGGAGACGTTGCAGGCGCTCTACCGCGAGCTGCTCGACGGGCGATAACATGGCAAAAAAAATCACGGTGTTGGGTACCCGCGGCATCCCGGATGTCTTAGGCGGCGTTGAAACCCATTGTCAGAATCTCTACCCGGCTATCCGCCAGCAGTATGAGGTGGAGATTTGCGTCATTGCCCGGTCACCCTACGTACCCTACCGGCGCTCACGCTACAAAAACGTGGAGACCCTGGCGCTGTGGGCGCCCAAAAAACGCAGTTTCGAGGCCATTGTGCACTCTGTTATTGCTGCGTTGAGGACATTCGTCGATCGATCCGATATTGTGCATGTTCACGCCATCGGACCGGGCCTCGTGGTGCCGCTGTTACGCCTGCTGGGTAAACGCGTGGTCTTTACCCATCATGGGCCGGATTACGATCGCCAGAAGTGGGGCAAGACGGCGAAAAAAATCCTGATGCTCGGCGAGAAAGTGGCGGTGAAGTATGCCAACGAAGTGATTGTGATCTCCGAGGTGATCAACCAGCTGATCCAGCAGAAATACCACCGTTATGATGCGCATCTGGTTTATAACGGGGTTAACGTGCCGGGCCCACTGGATAAAGAGACAATCGATAAGATCCTCGGACGGTATGATTTGCAGCCAGGGCGCTACATTGTGATGGTCGGGCGTTTTGTTGAAGAGAAGGGGATGCATGATGCCATCGCCGCATATCAACAGTCGGGCCTGACGCTGCCGCTGGTGCTGGTGGGGGATGCGGATCATCCCTCGGAGTACAGTTTGCGTTTGAAACAGCTCGCGTTTGACACGCCTGGCGTAGTGATGACGGGGTTTTTAAAGGGCGAGGCGTTGCAGGTGGTCTTCTCTCAGGCGTCGCTCTTTGTGATGCCGTCGTACCATGAGGGTTTACCCATTGCGCTACTTGAGGCGATGTCCTATTCCCTGCCAGTGGTGGTGAGCGATATTCTGCCGAACCTCGAGGTCGGTTTGCCGGATGAGACCAGTTTTAAGCTGGGAAACGTTGCTGATTTAGCAGCAAAAATGGCAAGTCAGGCGCATTTGCCCCGCGTTGATTACGGCGATTTTCTGAAGCGTTACAACTGGGACGAAATCGCCAGGAAAACCGTCTCCATTTACCACAGATTAGACAAATCAATAGGTTAAAATTGACCAGTAAGCCCAGAAACCCGATCGTTATCGATCGTTTTTACGAAGTGCTTGATAAGAACGTTACCGCGCAACTGACGCCTGAGCAAAAAGAGGAGATCGAGAGCGCAATCGTCTCAATCACTCTGGCGTCGCGGCACCGGATCGATATCCGTAAAAGTTTCCCTTTCTTCGGCAAACGCCTCTATATGGTGTTTTTACTGGGGCGGGATCTCCGCACACGGTCGCGCCCGGAGTCAAGACTGTCGCGTATCGTGGTCACTTTTCTCATTCTGTTCGCCACGCTTTTCCTGCTGTGTTGCGTGCTGCTGACGCTGTATATGATCAAATCGGCATTGGGGATAGATCTGTTCCAGCACTTTCACGTCGGGATCTGGGACTGGTGGCTTAACCTGAAGTATCAGTAATTAACAGGTGCATCATGGCACCTGTTACCCTGCTGGTAATCAGGCGTTATACCCGCCGGGATTGTTCTTCTGCCAGTTCCATGCGTCGCGCATCATCTCATCTAGATTGCGCGTCGCCTGCCATCCGAGGAGCTGGCGCGCCAGCGATGAATCCGACCAGCACTCTGCCACATCGCCGGATCGCCTGCCGACGATGCGGTAATTAATTCTGGTCTGCGCCGCTTTTTCGAATGCTTTGATCAGGTCAATCACCGAATAACCGACGCCGGTACCGAGGTTGATGACCTTGAAGGCGTCCCCTTCGTCTTTATGATCCAACGCCGCCAGGTGGCCGTGGGCCAGGTCCATCACATGGATATAATCACGGATGCCCGTTCCATCAGGCGTGGGATAATCATCGCCAAAGACGGTCAGACACGGCAGCTTGCCGATAGCGACCTGAGAAATATAGGGTACAAGATTATTGGGGATCCCGTTTGGATCTTCGCCCAGGCGTCCGGAAGGATGCGCCCCCACCGGATTAAAATAGCGCAGGCAAGTGATCCTGAATTGCGGTTGCGCCGCCGCGAAATCTCGCAAAATCTGCTCCACCATCAGCTTGGAAGTGCCGTATGGGTTAGTTGTACCGCCGGTAGGGGACTTTTCGCTTAAGGGAACGGTATCGGGATTGCCATAAACCGTGGCCGAGGAGCTGAAAATAAGGCTGGACACACCTGCCTGCTGCATTTCCTGTAGAAGCACCATCGTCCCGGCCACATTATTTTCATAATAGGCGAGAGGGTGTGCAATAGATTCAGAAACCGATTTAAGACCAGCGAAGTGAATGACGTCGGTGATGCTGTGTTGAGTGAAAAGGGTTTTTAAAGCGTCGCGATCCAGAATGTCAGCAATACAGACCATTGGCCGTTTGCCCGTTAATTCTGCGACCCGGATTAATGACTCTTGCGAGGTATTTGAAAGGTTATCAATGACAACGACCTCTTCTCCCCGCTCGAGTAATGCCAGTACCGTATGTGAACCAATATAGCCTGCACCGCCCGTAACCAGAATCGCCATATTAACGCCCTCAAAAAGCCAGCAGTGGCCCGCGCACTGACGTGGCGGAGCAGGGGAGCTCTTTTACAGTGTTTTATCCTGTCACTCTGGTTAGATTAGTTCTGAATACCGATATTGTCACTTAGCTAAAAAGACGTTTGCGGTGATTCACCATCACTTTATAGGCCAGCTTTTTAAGGGTGGAAAGTAGGCTAAAAGTCAGGTGCTTTGTATCGTAGACAATATAGTTATCGGTAAAGTTTAACGTGTGGATACCGTCACTGTTATTAATCGACGGGCTTATTTTACCGACCAACCTTTCTTCATATTTATGCGGCGTCAGATTGGTCAATTCCTTGATGAATATGGATTTCCCATAAAATCCAGCACTGCACTCCTGGGTAAAGAGGTAGGTTTTATCGTTGACCGAGTAGGGCTTTCCGGCGCCTCTGGCATGCATATTACAGATATCCAGGTCAGGAGAAATTTGCTGCCAGTCACCGAGAATAGCGTCTGAGGTGTGGATCACCAGCTCATTGTCCATGGTGGTGGAGGCCATGAAATTCACGCCATTCAGCTCAAAGATCACGTTATCCGTCACGGCCATATCGGAAACCAGGACTTTCACCTTTTCCCAGCGCGCGGGAAAATCAACCGACTGGAACAAAATGACCTCTTTCCGCTCAGCAGATTCCGGGATCATAAACAGTTTGCCGTCGAGTTCGAACAGGAAGGGAAAGGAGAGGTGGCATTTTAAATCGTCAAACCCCTCGAGCTTAACGTCCTCTATCTCCTCCAGGTCTTTATTAAGGACACGGCAGCGCAGTACCCCCTTTGAGGTGAGGAAGGAGAAAGCTTCATAAAAAACATACAGCCGCTCACCTTTATCGATAATAAAAGGATCGGCCTGGAAAATATATTTTTTATCAAGCTGCCGTGCTTTCGCATTACAGAGAATATCCAGCGTGTTTTCCGGGAAAACATGCTGGCCGTGGCTGTTGATGACCATAATGTCCCAGGACTCATGGAAGAACAGCTTTTTGATTATTCTGTTATTTTTATTGAACATTTTACCATGGTACTCATGAGTAAATATGAATAAACTCAGAAATAAGCGGTGTCTTTAGTCCCAGAAGTATGAAAGGTGAATCATAACACTCGCTCTTCCCGCGCAGTAACATATCAACATTAGCCCAGCGTTTACGCATGGAAATAGTAATATTGGGTGAGTCCGGGAATATATCGTGTGAAATAAAATCTTCTCTGTTGGACGTAACACTTTGGGGAAAGGAGTATTTAATGTGCATTAACAAACTGCCACGCTGTAAAAAGCGGTTGTTACTTCTTGTCGCCGGAGCAGTGCTACTCCTTTCAGGTGGCGCCTGGGCGGAGAGCGCAGACAGGTTACAAACGGTGAATCCGCCTGCCCTTAACGGCCCTTTGGCAAACCCGGGAAACGGTGTTGCCCGTTTTCACGATCAGGACTTAAGCATTGCCGACTATCCGGCGACGGGTCTTGAGTATCGACGCTATTACTGGCGCGAAGTGGAGCCGCGAGAAGGGCAGTACAATTTTGCGCTGGTAGACGAGGGGTTTGCTGCTGCGGCCGCGCATCAGCCAGCCATGAATGTCGGTCTGCGGTTTATGATCCTCGATGGGCCGGAGTCGGGCTCAGAGATCCCCCAATGGCTTATCGATAAAGGGATCAAAGGCACCTGGACGCTGGATCATAAAACCTTTGCCCCCGATCTGGACGATCCCACCTATATGGCTTATGCCCGGCGCCTGCTGCAGGCATTTGGCGCGCGCTATAACAATAACCCGGAACTGGCGTTCATCGATATCGGGATGGTGGGCGCATGGGGAGAGTGGCATAACAGTAACTTCCCGAACCTGCCGCCGTTGCAGGAGCGCTACCCGCCCGCGCTGCTTAACCAATACGTTGATATGCATTTCAGCGCCTTTCCTGACACACCCAAAATCATGCTGATTAACGGCTATGATTCCGTGGCCTATGCGGCAAAAAAAGGGGCTGGATGGCGGGCGGACTGCTGGGGAGACTGGCGCAACTTCAGCCCCACCTGGAGCCACATGGCCACAGACTACCCGGAACGTATCGCGGCGGCGCAGTCAGCCTGGCCGGGGTTCAACGAGGCATGGAAAAAAGCGCCTGTCAGCCTGGAGATTTGCGGTCATATGGCGGAATGGCTGACCGAGCAGAAGTATACGCGCCAAGAGGTACAGGCCACCTTTGACTGGGCGCTGGCGCAGCATGCCAGTACTCTGAATATTAAATCTACCGAAATACCGAAGGTCTATCGCGATATCGTCGACAAGGCGCTGGCCAAAATAGGCTACCGCTTCCGGATGGTATCGCTGACCCATCCGGCGAGCGTGCATGCAGGAGAGGCCCTGTCGCTCAATAGCCAATGGTCAAATGAGGGTGTGGCGCCCGTTTATCTGCGTTATACCCTGGCCTGGCGGCTGCAGGATAATGGCGGGAGCACGGTTGCCCAGGGCAGCGCCGGGGATGATATCCGCCAGTGGCTGCCAGGCAGGCACAGTTCGGCTTATCAACTTGCTACTCCGCGTAACCTTGCGGCGGGGCGCTATCAACTGGACGTGGCGCTGGTGGATAAACACAACAAAGCGCGTATTCAGCTGGCTAACGAGGGGAAACTCAATGATGGCTGGTACAGGCTGTCGTCGATCGTGATTAACTGACCAGTTTCTTTCTATATAGAGAAAGCTTCTTCTATATAGAAAGCTTCTCCCGATGCGCTCAGGAAGCCCTTTCCTGGGCTTCCTGATGAAGAATATCGTTCTCTTTGTGGATAACTCTGTGGGCAAGTAGGTATAAGGCGGGCTTTTGCTGGGGAATGCAGCAGTCAGTCATTTTTATGACATTTAAGGGTTGCGGGCGCCGGAGAACTCCCTATAATGCGCCTCCATCGACACGGCGGATGTGAATCACTTCACACTAACAGCCGGGCCGGTTGAGGAGAAAAGCGAAAATAATCGCTTGACTCTGAAAGAGGAAAGCGTAA
>NZ_PQJY01000017.1:0-27962 GCF_002920195.1 Leclercia sp. LSNIH8
TGGTTTAAGCCCCTGCTGACACGAAGCGGGCTCCGGCCACCGCTACAGCCCTCTGGGCCTTACAGAGCTCAATTTTATACCGGAAGTTCTGGTATACCCGCTTGGTCAATTCGGCAGAATAGCTGGATATTCAGCAGTAATTATCAATAGGCGCTGCCGCATTGATCTGCACTCTCTTTAAAACTACTGTATATAAAAACAGTAAAAGGAGTGCAGATCATGCCCCGCCGTCACGACATTCACGCCGCATTTGTGGCCGCAATACAGCAAAACCCTAATGGCTACCAGTGTTTACGCACAGATGACTTTATTGAAGAACTGGCGAAGTTACACTGGCATTTCAGCCAGGCCGATGCCAACGACTGGATAGAGCGATACCAGGAGTGCTTCGTCGACAAGACGCCGGACAACAGCGAGAACAGGCTCTGGATGCTCCGCAACATGGGGAGGGTTCTCTGATGGGATTCCCTTCACCGGCAGGCGACTACGTAGAGCAGCGGTTAACTCCGGAGCGTATCTGCGGGATCGGCATGGACAGCCGCATCCTCGAAACCTCTTCTGGCTTTGCGGTCATCGAGCCGTGCACCAGGTTGGTACAGAATCAGGTTCTGCTGATTTTGTCGGGCGGCCGCACGCAGTTTGCCAGGGTCATGGGCAGAGCGCTGATTTGTGATGATGGCGAGGCGATCGAGGGCGAAGCTGCGGAGGAGGTCGAGATTATGGGGCGGGTTACATTCTTCATCAACAGTACAGACGAGGATGACAGGCCGGTGTAAAAATAGAGCCCATAAAAAAGCCCGCATCAGCGGGCTTCTTATCACTCGGGAGCCGCGGCTCCTTTGCGTATCCTTTTTTGTCCCCTCACCGTCTGGTCGGTGTCCTTCTGAGACTGCTAACTTCCTGTTATTGCTAGTGATGTCCTATCAATGTCCAATCATGATTGGTGGAGCTGGCGGGAGTTGAACCCGCGTCCGAAATTTCTACATCCTCGGTACTACATGCTTAGTCAGTCTTTACATTCGCTGGCCAGCTGCGGACGGACACGCCACTGACAAACTAGCCTGATTAGTTTTAACGCTTCAACCCCAGGCAGGGCCTCCACGCGATCTCTTTTGGGTTTGACCTCTCTTTGATCCCCGTCTTAAGAGCGGAAGCTAGGGAGAGAGGGCTCTTAGCAGGTTATTAAGCTGCTAAAGCGTAGTTTTCGTCGTTTGCGACTATTTTTTTGCGGCTTTTTACGAGGCAAACCGCCCCTCGGCATGCACCTTGGGTTTCGCAAATCCCGTCGAATCCAGAATCAGCCCCAATAGTGTTACAGCAAGTATACCAGAATTTGCAGACCGGTTGCCACCCCGGAACGCTAACTTATTGAATCGCTCAATAAGTATCCGGAAATTAACGGCCTGCGTGCTTCATGATGCGCGCTTTATCGACCTGCCACTCGCGATCTTTCACATCGTTACGCTTGTCGTGCTGCTTCTTACCTTTTGCCACGCCGATTTTCACTTTGCACCAGGCGTTCTTCCAGTACAGCGACAGGGCGAGCACGGTGTAACCTTCGCGGTTGATACGCCCGAAGAGCGAATCCAGCTCACGTTTGTTCAGCAGCAGCTTACGGGTGCGGGTCGGATCGCAGACGTAGTGAGAAGAGGCGACCGTCAGCGGCTGAAAGTTCGCGCCAAACAGAAAGGCTTCGCCATCCTTAAAGATCACGTAGCTGTCACCGATGTTGGCTTTACCCGCGCGCAGCGATTTAACTTCCCAGCCCTGCAGCGCAAGGCCAGCTTCGAATTCTTCTTCGATGAAATACTCGTGGCGGGCACGCTTGTTGAGCGCAATGGTTGCCGAGCCAGGTTTATGTGCTTTTTTCTTCGTCATAAGTGTCGTAAAGCCGTAGGTAATCTGATGTCAAAAAGTCACCTCATTGCGTCCTGTGAGGTCTAACGCGCTATATTAGCATGAGATAAGGCTCAGCGTTTTTTTAACAGGTGATAAATGTTATTATTTGTTGGTTGTTTGATCAGGAAAAATGTTATGCCTCAGATTAGTCGTACTGCGCTTGTCCCTTACAGTGTGGAACAGATGTACCAGTTAGTGAATGACGTACAGTCATATCCGCAGTTTATCCCGGGGTGCACCGGGAGCCGCGTGCTGGAGTCAGGCCCGACGCAAATGACGGCGGCAGTGGATGTCTCCAAGGCCGGGATCAGCAAAACGTTCACTACCCGTAACACGCTGACCAATAACCAGAGTATTCTGATGCATCTGGTGGACGGTCCTTTCAAAAAACTGATGGGTGGATGGAAGTTCGTTCCGCTGAGTGCCGATGCCTGCCGGATCGAATTCCATCTCGACTTCGAATTTACCAACGCCCTGATTGAGCTGGCGTTTGGCCGCATATTCAAAGAGCTGGCGGCCAATATGGTTCAGGCATTCACCGTGCGCGCCAAAGAGGTCTACAGTGCAGCCTGAGATCGTGGTGGAAGTGGCTTACGCGTTGCCGGAAAAGCAGTATCTGCAGCGCGTTACGCTGGAAGAGGGGGCGACCGTTGAAGAGGCGATCCATGCTTCTGGCCTGCTGACCTTGCGAAGCGATATCGATCTGACGAAAAACAAAGTCGGCATTTACAGCCGTCCGGTGAAGCTAACCGATATCCTGAAAGATGGCGATCGGGTCGAGATTTACCGTCCGCTGATTGCCGATCCGAAAGAGCTGCGTCGTCAGCGTGCGGAGAAAGCGGCTAAATAAGCGGGTTTCCCCGGTGGCGCTGCGTTTACCGGGGCTACAGGCAGCGCGAGAAAACAAAAAAGGTGCTCATTGAGCACCTTTTGCATTTCTGAAACCTTACTCGTTGGTGAGTGCTGGTTTGTTGTCGATATTGGTCAGAACGCCGCTGCTGTTGAAAGTTAGCGTCAGGGTCTGCTGCGACACGTTTTCGTGGCCCGGTTGCTGGCGGAAGACGTAGAACCAGGTGTTGGTGCCGAATGGATCGGACATCATCGGTGTGCCCAGGGCATAAGCGACCTGCTGTTGCGTCATACCGACGCGAATTTTAGACACATCGTTTGGTGCGAGATAGTTCCCCTGGTTGATGTCAGGGCGGTAAACCACTTTTTCCAGCGTGGAGCAGCCTGCGGTCATCATCAGAAGAACCGCTGCGGCAGCGGTCAGCGTTTTACAGCGCATAGTGATTTGATTCCTTTTCGGGCCCGGGCAATACGCGACGGCTCATATGTAATATGCCGATGATAATAGACCTTTCACCACATTAAAACCTCTGGCGGCCGGTCTGTCGGCGTTTTTATTGTTCTGTATGACCCTGAGATACCGAAAAAGTTTACGCAGCCAGCAGTTCTTTCGCATTCGCCAGCGTATTGCGGGTGACTTCGCTGCCGCCCAGCAGACGGGCCAGCTCCTGCAGACGGGCGCGCTTGTCCAGCGGCTGCATGTGCGTTTCGGTCATCTCGCCATCGGTCTCTTTGCTGACAAAGAAGTGATGGTGGCCGCAACCGGCAACCTGCGGCAGGTGGGTCACACACATTACCTGGGTGGACTCGCCAAGCTGACGCAGCAGTTTACCGACCACCGCCGCGGTCGGGCCGCTGATACCAACGTCCACTTCATCAAAGATCAGCGCCGGGGTTTCCATTTTCTTCGCGGTGATCACCTGAATCGCCAGGGCGATACGCGACAGCTCACCGCCGGACGCGACCCGGGAGATCGCCTGCAGCGGCTGGCCCGGGTTAGTGGTCACGCGGAACTCAATGCGATCTGCGCCTTCGGCCGTCAGGTGATTGTCTTCAAACTTCACATCGATGGTGAAAACGCCGTGCGGCATCGACAGGAGATGCATGCTCTCCGTGATGTGCTGGCTCAGCTCCTGAGCATAGCGCTGACGCACGTTGTGCAGCTGCGTCGCCGTTTCCAGAGCCTGCTTATGATGGACGCTGACGGCCAGAGAGAGGGTCTCCAGCGAGTCGGCCTGATCGTCGAGCTGATTCTGCTCATCAAGCAGGGACTGGTGAAAATTGGGCAACTCTTCAGGTGAAACGTGGTGCTTGCGCGCAAGGGAGATCTGACGCGAAATACGCTGTTCCAGCTCGAACAGGCGGTTAGGATCCAGATCCAGTCGCTCGCAGTAGTGGCGCAGCTCGTCGCTGGCTTCGGAGATCTGAATCGCCGCCTCTTCCAGCATATCGAGCATACCGGAAACTTTGCTGTCCATACCGGCCAGTTCGGTCACAAGCTGGCGTACGGCATACAGCTGGCTTTGCAGGTTCACATCTTCGCCATCGGCCAGCAAATTCAGCGCCTGCTGGCTGGTGGAGAGCAGCTGGCCGCTGTTGGCCAGGCGCTTGTACTCTTCGTCAATCTGCTCAAACTCACCCGCCTGTGGGCTGAATTCGTTTAACTCTTTCAGCTGATAGGCCAGCAGTTCGGCACGGGCCGCGCGTTCCTGGCTCTGCTGTTGGTGCAGCGCCAGTTCGCGGCAGCTTTGATGCCACTGACGATAGTGCGCCGCCATCAACTGCATCAGCGCAGACTCACCGGCGTAGCCGTCGAGCAGCGATTTCTGCTGTTCAGGTTTGATAAGCTGCTGATGGGCATGCTGGCCGTGGATCTGGATTAACAGCTGGCCGAGCTCGCGCAGCTGGGAGAGCGGCACCGCGGTACCGTTGATAAAGCCACGGGAGCGGCCATCACTGTTGAGAACACGGCGAAGTAAGCACTCACGTCCATCTTCAAGCTGGTTTTCTTCAAGCCAGCGCAGTGCGGCGGGAGTGTCCTTGAGGGAAAAACGAGCGCACAGATCGGCGCGGCTGGCACCGGCGCGCACCATGCTGCCATCAGCACGACCGCCAAGGCAGAGCCCCAGCGCGTCAATCGCAATAGATTTACCGGCCCCGGTCTCCCCGGTGATAGCCGTCATACCGCTGTTGAAATCAATTTCGAGCTCACGAACGATGGCGAAGTTGCTGATGGTCAGTTGTGCCAGCATAAACGTTTTCCTGTATGAAAAACCATAACTGTGTTTGTGTACAGTATAATCTGGTTTTTTATACAGTAAAGTGCTGGATGCTATTTCAGAACAATTTTTTCGACCAGCCGAGCTTGGAGCTTAATGTGTTGAAATAGCTGTAATCTTTAGGGTGAATAAGATTCAGGTGATAATCGCAGCGGCGGATCAGCACATCTTCACCTTCCTGAATAGGCAGTGCGATTTGGCTGTCGCAGCTGATCTCCAGGTCGTTGCGGCGGTGGGAAAAGCGCAGACGGATGGTGCTGCTGCTGTTAATCACCAGCGGGCGGGCTGAAAGGGTATGCGGGAACATCGGTACCAGGGTGATGGCATCCAGCGAAGGCGTCAGGATCGGGCCGCCCGCCGAGAGCGAGTAGGCTGTCGAGCCGGTCGGCGTCGATATGATCAGCCCATCGGAGCGCTGCGAGAAGGCAAATATTTCGTCGATATAGACTTCAAACTCAATCATATGCGCCACTTTGCCTGGGTGCAGCACCACTTCGTTGATAGCGGTACTGATCCGCTTCTGGCAATCCTGCTGGCAGACCTGCGCCTCCAGTAAAAAGCGTTTTTCAGTGATGTAGTGGCCTTCCAGCACGTCGGCGAGCTGCTGCTGGGCATTATCCGGGTCGAGGTCGGTCAAAAAGCCCAGGTTGCCACGGTTGATGCCAATGACTTTAATATCGTAACGGGCGAGGGTACGGGCGGCGCCCAGCATATTGCCGTCGCCACCGACCACCACGGCCAGGTCGGCCTGCTGTCCGATTTCCGCCAGCGTGCCGGTTTTAACGTTTGTTAACTGCAGCTCCTGAGCAATTTGCTGTTCCACAATCACGTCATAATTTTTGGCGCACAGCCAGCGATAGAGCATTTCATGTGTCGTCAACGCAGTAGGGTGACGTGGATGACCGACAATTCCAATACACTTGAAATGGTTGCTCATTTTCTGAAGGTCCTTGTGCGAATGAATGATGACAATGTGGCTTGTTCCCTTGAATCCCGGAAACTGATCCCCATAATAAGCGAAGTTAGCGAGTTGAATGCAGAAAAACGCGGAGAAATTCATGAGTAGTAAAGAACAGAAAACGCCTGAGGGGCAAGCCCCGGAAGAAATTATCACGGAGCAGCACGAAGAGGTTGAGGCTGTAGAGGCTGAGGCTGGTGCTGAGCAGGTGGATCCGCGCGATGAAAAAATTGCGAATCTGGAAGCGCAGTTAGCTGAGGCCCAGAACCGCGAGCGCGATGGCATCCTGCGTATCAAAGCAGAAATGGAAAACCTGCGTCGCCGTACCGAGCTGGACGTTGAAAAAGCGCATAAATTTGCGCTGGAAAAATTTGTCAACGAACTGCTGCCGGTTATCGACAGCCTGGATCGCGCGCTGGAAGTAGCGGATAAAGCGAACCCGGATATGGCACCGATGGTTGAAGGGATTGAGCTGACGCTGAAATCCATGCTCGACGTGGTGAAGAAGTTCGGCGTGGAAGTGGTTGCCGATACCAACGTACCGATGGACCCGAACGTGCATCAGGCCATTGCGATGGTGGAATCTGAGGACGTGGCTGCCGGCAACGTGCTGATGGTGATGCAGAAAGGCTATACCCTGAACGGTCGTACCATTCGCGCGGCGATGGTCTCCGTGGCGAAAGCAAAGGCGTAATGCGCCTCCCGTAGTGCCGGGTGGTGGCGTCGCCTCACCCGGCCTACAACATCTTACTCCGCGACGCTCTCCCTCAGCGGTTTAACCGGCACGACTTTGACCTGCTTAATCATATTGTCCTGCACGTCCAGGATATCAATATCGTACTGACCAATCCGCACCCGCGTGCCTGCTGCCGGGATCTCCTCCAGCGCTTCCAGAATCATACCGTTGATGGTTCGGGCTTCCTCTTCCGGCATCTGCCAGTTAAAGGCTTTATTGAGTTCACGGACGTTCGCGCTACCGTCAATCAGCACCGATCCGTCATTTTGCGGCGTGACCTCTTCGGCAAGGGTAGGGGACATGGAGGTGGTGAAGTCGCCAACAATCTCTTCCAGAATATCTTCTACCGTCACCAGGCCCTGAATGTCGCCATACTCATCGACCACCAGACCCACTTTCTTTTTATTGCGCTGGAATTTAATCAGCTGGGTGCTGAGGGGAGTCCCTTCCGGGATGTAGTAAATCTCATCCGCCGCGCGCAGCATCACCTCTTTGGTGAACTCTTTTTTCTCGGTCATCAGACGATATGCTTCACGCACGCGCAGCATGCTGATGGTATCGTCCAGCGAATCACGGTACAGCACGATGCGGCCGTGCGGGGAGTGGGTCAGCTGGCGGACAATCGCTTTCCAGTCGTCGTTAATGTCGATACCGACGATCTCATTGCGCGGCACCATGATGTCGTCCACGCTCACCTTCTCCAGATCCAGCACTGACAGCAGCATATCCTGATTACGGCGGGAAATTTGCGAGCGCGATTCATGCACGATGGTGCGCAATTCATCTTTGCTCAGCGCACTGCTGATTGCCACATCCGCTTTAATGCCCACCATCCGCATCAGCACGCGCGTCACGCCGTTCAACAGCCAGACCAGCGGCATCATCAGAATTAGTAACGGCGCCAGCAGGAAGCTGCTGGGATAGGCGACCTTCTCGGGATAGAGGGCTGCGATGGTCTTCGGTAACACTTCAGCAAAGACCAGCACCACAAAGGTCAGCACCCCGGTGGCGATAGCGACCCCGGCGTTGCCGTAGAGACGCATGCCGACAATGGTGCCCAGTGCGGAGGCGAGAATGTTGACCAGGTTATTGCCGATAAGCACCAGGCTTATCAGGCGATCTGGCTTACGCAGCAGTTTTTCTACACGGCGAGCGGCACGGTTACCCTGTTTGGCGCGATGACGTAACCGGTAGCGGTTGAGCGTCATCATGCCGGTCTCCGAGCCGGAGAAATAGGCGGAGATAACCACCATGACGATCAGGGTAACGATCAGCGTGGTAGTGGAGATGTGTTCCAGGGGGAACTCCTTTGTTACTTAGCTGGCAAATTGCTGGATGACGCGGCTACCAAAATAGGCAAGGGTCAGGAGGCCTGCACCCGCCACGTTGAACCAGACCACGCGGCGACCGCGCCAGCCTTCATGATAATGGCCCCATAACAGGACAATATAGACAAACCACGCGATGATGGAGAGCACGGCCTTGTCGATATTCTCCATGCTGAAGAGATTGTGCATATAAAACAGGCCAGTGCTCAGGGTGAGCGTCAGCAATACTACGCCAACCTGAGTGATGTGGAACATCTTACGCTCAATGGTCATCAGCGGCGGCATCTCGTTGCTGAAGACCAGCTTTTTATTTTTGAGCTGGTAGTCAATCCAGGCCAGCTGCAGCGCGTATAGCGCGGCAATAATCAGCGTGGCATAAGAGAACAGCGACAGGCCAATATGCACCATCATGCCCGGGGTGGTCTCAAGGTGAGTAATAAACTCGTTCGGCATGAAGGTGGCAAAGGCCAGGTTGATCAGCGCAAAGGCGTAGACAATGGGCAGCAGCAGCCAGCCGCGGTTTTTCGACGCCACGATAGTCATCACCGTACAGATCATCAGGCTGACCAGCGAGCCGACGTTAAGCAGGCTCAGGTTCTGCCCGCTACCGTCGCCCGGCAAAATGCGCGCTTCGAGCGCAAAAGCGTGGCTTATCAACGCGATGACCGCCGACAAAATAGCCATTCGCCGCCAGCCGCTGTTTTTTTGTAACAGGCCAGGAATGATCAGCGCAAGGCTGACAGAGTATGCGACGAGGGCGATCAAAGCGAAAACAGGCATATAGGTGTCGACAGTTGTCCTGATAAGAAAGAGATGCAGTATAACGTTACGTGAGGCGTGCTCCAACCGTTGCATAACAACAAAGGCGGCTTCATGTTATACTCCGGCAAAATTCTGTGTACGTGTCGCGCCAGCGACCTAACGTTTCTACCCCAGGCGAGAGACAATGTTTGATAATTTAACCGATCGTTTGTCGCGCACGCTGCGCAACATCAGCGGCCGTGGACGCCTTACCGAAGACAATATTAAAGAGACGCTGCGCGAAGTGCGTATGGCGCTGCTCGAAGCAGACGTCGCGCTGCCTGTCGTCCGTGATTTCATCAACCGTGTAAAAGAAAAAGCGGTTGGTCATGAAGTGAATAAGAGCCTGACCCCGGGTCAGGAGTTCGTCAAAATCGTGCGTAACGAACTGGTTGCGGCGATGGGCGAAGAGAACCAGAGCCTGAACCTGGCGGCGCAACCGCCAGCAGTGGTGCTGATGGCAGGTCTGCAGGGGGCGGGTAAAACCACCAGCGTTGGTAAGCTGGGTAAGTTCCTGCGCGAGAAGCACAAGAAGAAAGTGCTGGTCGTCTCTGCCGACGTTTATCGCCCGGCGGCGATCAAACAGCTGGAAACCCTGGCCGAACAGGTTGGCGTGGAGTTCTTCCCGTCCGATGTCGGACAGAAACCGATCGATATCGTTAACGCGGCGCTGAAAGAGGCGAAGCTGAAGTTCTTTGACGTGCTGCTGGTGGATACCGCCGGTCGTCTTCACGTTGACGAAGCGATGATGGACGAAATCAAACAGGTGCATGCCGCGATCAATCCGGTAGAAACCCTGTTTGTCGTTGACGCCATGACCGGTCAGGATGCGGCCAATACCGCAAAAGCCTTCAACGAAGCGCTGCCGTTAACCGGCGTGGTGCTGACCAAAGTGGACGGCGACGCCCGCGGCGGTGCGGCGCTCTCTATTCGTCATATCACCGGCAAGCCAATCAAATTCCTCGGCGTCGGCGAAAAGACCGAAGCGCTGGAGCCGTTCCACCCGGACCGTATTGCCTCCCGTATCCTCGGCATGGGCGACGTGCTGTCGCTGATCGAAGATATCGAGAGCAAGGTTGACCGTGCCCAGGCCGAGAAGCTGGCCTCCAAACTGAAAAAAGGCGACGGCTTCGATCTGACCGACTTCCTGGAGCAGCTGCGCCAGATGAAGAACATGGGCGGCATGGCGAGCCTGATGGGCAAGCTGCCGGGCATGGGGCAAATTCCGGATAACGTAAAAGCGCAGATGGACGACAAGGTCCTGGTGCGTATGGAGGCGATTATCAACTCCATGACGCTGAAAGAGCGCGCGAAGCCGGAAATCATCAAAGGCTCCCGTAAACGCCGTATCGCGGCGGGTTGTGGGATGCAGGTCCAGGACGTGAACCGTCTTCTGAAGCAGTTCGACGACATGCAGCGCATGATGAAGAAGATGAAGAAGGGCGGCATGGCTAAGATGATGCGCGGGATGAAAGGGATGATGCCACCCGGTTTTCCTGGCCGCTAAAAGGCCTGGCTTGTTTGCCATTTCGGCACCGGGGTGTGCTCGCCATCCTCACGTACTACGTGTACGCCTCGGTGGCTGTGCGCACGCCGGCACCGAACTGACTGCACCGCCGACGGCCTTTTACGGCGGATTAGCAACTGTTGATTGCATTTTCCCCAGAAATCAGTAAAATTTTCGGGCTTTTAATATGACACCGGGCTCCTTCCCTCGATGGGGCCCGGTGTTTTATTCACACAAGAGGATGTTATGGTAACTATTCGTTTAGCACGTCACGGCGCGAAAAAGCGTCCGTTCTACCAGGTTGTTGTCACCGACAGCCGTAATGCACGCAACGGTCGCTTCATCGAGCGCGTTGGTTTCTTCAACCCACTGGCCGCTGGCGCAGAAGAAGAAACCCGTCTGGATCTGGATCGTATCGCTCACTGGGTTGGCCAGGGCGCTACTGTTTCCGATCGCGTTGCTACGCTGATCAAAGCAGCAAACAAAGCAGCTTAATCTGTCACGGTGGTCATGATGAGCAAAAAAGCACCTGTTGAACCGATTGTATTGGGCAAAATGGGTTCTTGCTACGGTATCCGTGGTTGGCTCAGAGTGTTTTCCTCCACCGAAGACGCCGAAAGCATTTTTGACTATCAGCCCTGGTTTATCCAGAAGGCCGGTAAGTGGGAAGAGGTCGAGCTGGAAAGCTGGCGTCACCACAATCAGGACATCATCATCAAGCTGAAAGGCGTTGACGATCGTGATGCCGCGAATGCGCTGACTAATTGTGAAATTGTCGTCGATTCGTCGCAGTTGCCACAGCTGGAAGAGGGTGACTACTACTGGAAAGACCTTATGGGTTGCCAGGTAGTCACGACTGAAGGTTACGGTCTGGGGAAAGTCATCGATATGATGGAAACCGGATCCAATGACGTTCTCGTCATTAAGGCAAACCTGAAAGATGCGTTTGGTATCAAGGAGCGGCTGGTTCCGTTCCTCGATGGGCAGGTTATCAAGAAAGTCGATCTCGCTACTCGTACTATCGAAGTAGATTGGGATCCTGGTTTTTAAATTCTCCTGAAAACGGTAAAAGACGGCGCTATGTGGATTGGCATTATTAGCCTGTTTCCTGAAATGTTCCGCGCGATTACTGATTACGGGGTAACTGGCCGGGCAGTAAAAAATGGCCTGCTGAGCATCGAGAGCTGGAGTCCACGTGACTTCACGCATGACCGGCACCGTACCGTGGACGATCGTCCTTACGGCGGCGGACCGGGGATGCTCATGATGGTTCAACCCTTGCGGGATGCCATCGCAGCAGCAAAAGCCGCGGCAGGTGAAGGCGCAAAGGTGATTTATCTGTCACCTCAGGGACGCAAGCTTGATCAAGCGGGCGTCAGCGAACTGGCAACGAATCAGAAACTGATTCTGGTGTGTGGTCGCTACGAAGGGATAGATGAGCGCGTAATTCAAACCGAGATTGACGAAGAATGGTCTATCGGCGATTACGTTCTCAGCGGTGGTGAGTTACCGGCAATGACGCTGATTGACTCGGTTTCCCGGTTTATTCCGGGGGTTCTGGGCCATGAAGCTTCAGCAACAGAAGACTCTTTTGCTGATGGATTGCTGGACTGTCCACACTATACCCGTCCTGAAGTGTTAGAAGGGATGGAGGTACCGCCAGTATTACTGTCGGGAAACCATGCCGAGATTCGTCGCTGGCGCCTGAAGCAGTCGCTGGGCCGTACCTGGCTTAGAAGACCTGAACTTCTGGAAAACCTGGCTCTGACTGAAGAGCAAGCAAAGTTGCTGGGCGAGTTCAAAACTGAACATGCGCACCAGCAGCAGAAACATGATGGGATGGCCTGAGGCCCCCAAATATCAGTTTACCCAGGATAAGAGATTAAATTATGAGCAACATTATTAAGCAACTTGAACAAGAGCAGATGAAGCAGGACGTACCTTCCTTCCGTCCGGGTGATACCGTGGAAGTGAAAGTATGGGTTGTTGAAGGTTCCAAAAAACGTCTGCAGGCATTTGAGGGCGTGGTTATCGCTATCCGTAACCGCGGTCTGCACTCTGCATTCACTGTTCGTAAAATTTCCAACGGCGAAGGCGTTGAGCGTGTCTTCCAGACTCACTCTCCGGTAGTTGACAGCATTGCTGTTAAACGTCGTGGTGCTGTACGTAAAGCTAAACTGTACTACCTGCGTGAGCGTACTGGTAAGTCTGCTCGTATTAAAGAGCGTCTGAACTAAGATTCGCTTAAGCGACATCCTGTAAAAAGGGCTGGCCGAATGGCCGGCCCTTTTTTTATCTCTCTGTGCCCTGCGCATTAACTTCTTCGACATAAATCGTTTACAATGCCCCTGCTCTAACGGAGGGTAAGTGACGACTCAACAGCATCAGACAAAATGGCAACGTATCGCGGCAGGTCTCGCGTTATTTGCGATCCTGATGATCGTCTTTGCGCCGCTGGTTTCTGTCTCGTTGCAAAAAGATCCCATGAGCGCGATGCCCGGCATGCACCATGACATGAGCATGATGGCGGAGCACCATGCCCCGCCTGAAAGCATGCCTGTCGACCATGCCGAAGCCTGCGGTTACTGCGTGCTGCTGGCCCACGTGCCGGGTGTGATTCTGGCGCTGGTGATGCTGCTGTGCGCGGTATTACTCAGGCAGCGCCTGACGCCGCCGCGCCCCTCTGTTCGCCACTGGCACTTCTTCCCCTGGCTCTGCCCCGATACCCGCGCACCGCCGCACCTGTCTGCTTATTCCATGTAAAAAAACGTACACCCCGGTGTACCGATAATCTATTGCCTGAAAAAGGGGAAGCATGACTACCTGCACATCGCGCGCAGCCTGGGGCAACCTGCTGCGTCGTCTTCACTTCTATATTGGTCTGTTTGTCGGGCCGTTTATCTTTATCGCTGCGCTCTCGGGTACGCTCTATGTCGCTACGCCGCAGCTGGAAAATGCGCTTTATCATCATGCCCTGTTCAGCGAGACCGAGGGAGAAGCGCGTCCCCTTGCTGAACAGATCGCGGTCGCAGAAAAGGTCACCGGCGGAGAGCTACCTCTGCATGCGGTACGTCCGGGCCTGGCCGCAGGTGAGACCACCCGGGTGATGTATGCTGACCCGGCGCTGAACGCCTCGGAGAACCGGGCCATCTTTATCGACCCGGTCAGCCTGGCGGTGCGCGGCGATATGACCGTCTATGGCACCAGCGGCATCCTGCCGTTACGCCAGAAGATTGATTATCTGCATCGATCCTTACTGCTGGGCGATGTGGGGCGTATTTACAGCGAGCTGGCCGCGTCATGGATGTGGATCGCTGCGCTGGGAGGGATCGCGCTGTGGTTCTATACCCGGCCAAAACGTCGCATCAATAACCGCTTCCAGAACCACCGTCGGCTGCACGTCTCCCTCGGCTGGTGTCTGCTGCTGGGGATGCTGTTGTTCTCGGCTACCGGCCTGACCTGGTCCCAGTGGGCGGGCGGCAACGTGGATAAACTGCGTGCGCAGCTGAACTGGCTCACGCCGCAGGTGAATACGCAGCTGCACGGTCCGGCGGAGATCGCCGATCCGCATGCCGATCATCATGGCCACCACATGTCGATGCCCATGCCGCAGATGAAGCCCGACCTGGCATTGTATGACGGCGTAATGAAAGCGGCTAAGGCAGCAGGTATTGATGCCACGAAGCTGGAGATCCGCCCGGCGAAGAGCGCTACCACGGCGTGGACGGTAACGGAGATCGATCGCGGCTGGCCGACGCAGGTGGATGCGGTGGCTGTTGACCCGGCGACCCTGACAGTGATCGATCGGACCCGCTTTGCGGATTTCCCGCTGATGGCCAAACTGACCCGCTGGGGTGTGGATTTCCATATGGGGGTGCTGTTTGGCCTGCCAAACCAGCTGGTGCTGATCGCTTTTGGCCTCGCGCTGTGTGTGATGATTGTCTGGGGATACCGGATGTGGTGGATGCGAAGACCCCGCCAGACGGCAACCAATCCGGCGCAGACGCTGTGTCAGAGCTGGCTGGCGTTGCCGCTGTGGGGCCGCGTACTCTCTTTCGCTATCGCCTTTTTACTGGGGCTGGCGATGCCAGTAATGGGATGCAGCCTGGCGCTGTTCGTCGTCATTGACTGGCTGCGCTGGCGCGCGGCATCAGCGGCGTTGTCTTCTACGCAGAATTTCTAGGACGCTGATGCTTCACCAGATACATATTCCGGTCGGCTTGATCGAGCAACGCTTCAACGGAATGGTGTTGCCAGCTCAGCGCGAAGCCAATGCTGAGCGACATTCTGGTGCTGAGTCCGTTTTGTAGGTCATATGACGGGCTGAACTGCTGCGTCAGTGCAGCGCAAAGGCGCAGAACCTCGTACTCCGAGTGGACGCCATACAGAATGATGGCAAATTCATCCCCGCCCAGACGATAGGGCTGATGACGCCCGCCGCTGAATTCGACCATGCGGCGGGCCACTTCAATCAGCACATCGTCGCCCGCGGCGTGCCCCCAGGTATCGTTAATCAGCTTGAAGTCATCGCAATCCAGGAAGAGCAGGGCGGTGTTAGCCCGCGAGGAGGGGTCACTCATCAGGGCCGAGATGCGGGTACGAAAAGCGGCCCGATTCGCCAGCCCGGTGAGCGGGTCGTGCATGGCAGTGCGCAGCAGCTGGGCATTTTTCGCCTGTAACTTGCGCTGCCACTCCTCCATTTCATCCAGCAGGCTATTGAAATCCTGACCGAAACGATGAAATTCATCAATACGTTCCTCTGGCACCCGGCGGGAGAAATTCCGGTTCGTACGGACATCATGCACTACCTCGGTAATGTTTTGCAGGGCGGTGACCACGCCATTGTGCAGGGTGCGGGTGATCGCTAACGCCACAAGGGAGGCAAACAGGATGCAGCCGGTTAACACGGCCAGAGACGTCCAGAGAAAGTGACTAATCAGGCTGTCACGTGCGGTAAGGCGTAACTCACCAATCGGCAGGTTGTTGTGCCAGACGCGCTGTCTGATGGGCTGGGGGAATAACCACTGGCTGACCAGTTGACTCAGGGGATCCGCCTGCACGTCTGGCTCCATTGACCACGCCGCAAAAGGGTTATCGTGGCGGTCCAGCAATATTGCTGACGAGAATTGCCCCTGTTTGCCGAGTGTGGCCAGCGCTTCGTGAGCGGCGGCGGTATCATTAAAGACCAGCGTCGCCTCCAGGCTGCGACTTACCGTGGCGCTGGTTAATTCAAGATTTCGTTGCGCGTACTGTTTCAGTGTGAATACCGAAGCAATAGACAATAATAACCAGACCAGCGTCATGGTAATGAGAACACTAATTATACTGATGCGCCTGAGGGTTCTTTTGAACGTTGGACGCGGCGCTGATGTAAATTCCTTATTCATGCTTTGTATTCCATGCAAGCATTAACACATCAGGACTAACCCGGACTCCGCTGCGCGACAGCACATTCATATTGACGGAAAATCTGACCTGTCTATCGTCTATTATCAGGCAAAAAGCGCTGCCTGTAAGACACTGCGAATTTTGCTCCGCAATGAGGAGTAACGGTCTGGCATTAAATGCTGTGCTTAATTCAAGTTGGGCGTGGGGAGGCTCACTGCCAAAATAGAGCGCATGGCATCCTGTACTCAATGCCTCTTGATCGCTATGGATAATGACGGGGATATAGGGCAGCGTGTCCGGGCCATCGGTACTGAGCGCCTCAACGTAGCGGGAAGAGGCGAAAATGCACAGGGTTGGCTGGCCAGAGAGGGTGGGCCAGCGGGTATAACTGACGATCCCGGAGACAATTGAACGTACCGATTTATCCGTTCTGGATAATGATCCGCCAATGGCGTGTCCGCAGGATATTAACAGCATCAGCAGCAGCGCTACCCGACATCCGGATATGAGAAAATAGTTACCCACCAGAATCCGCCATACCACTCTGGAAATATTAGCCCTTTAGTTTTGCCGCAATAATACCATTTTTTACCCGGATCGTCATTACGTCGCGCTGATATTAAGGGACTTAAGTAAAATCCTGGCTCCTTAATTTAAAAAGAAACTATCGAGGTTATTAATTCAAACGGCTGGCTTTTGTACCTTCATCCATACCCTGCTGCCAGGCGGTGCGGAGCTGAGTGGCGTTTTCAGCGGTATCACAGCTGGCGGGGAATATTCGACCGGCTAATCCCCAGGCGTAAACAAAATTTTCCTGGCATATTTTCTTTTGTCCCTCTTTATATCCTTTGAGATAGGCCGGGCGGTCCACCTTAGGGTCATTAAAATTAGCGGCAAGCGTTTCACGGGATTTTACGGCCACGCCGTCCATCGCGTCTTCTTTCCCCGCATCATACCAGTCGGTGCCGGTCCAGTGAGGCTGATGGGTGTAAGGATCAATCTGACAAGCGGTTAATAGCAGACCCAAAAGTGGGATCACGGTCAGGCGCATAAGGCATTCTCCTTTTTCCATTGAGCATAGCCTGGCGTTAAGAATCTATTCTGTAATTTTTACGTTACACCTTAATCAGATGTTTTTTGCTTTAAAAGGGGTGTTGTAAACTATTATTTACGTATTTTGGATTGAAATCTTTACTTGATGTGATATCGTTGGGCTTCCTCAGTGAGGAAACAACTATCGCAAACGAGCTTCCAGGACCGCAATCATGCAAAAAGACGCGCTGAATAACGTACATATTACTGATGAACATGTTTTGATTACTCCGGATCAACTGAAAGCGGAATTCCCGCTGAGCGTTGAGCAGGAGGCGCAAATCGCGCACTCCCGCAAGACCATTTCCGACATCATCGCCGGGCGCGATCCGCGTCTGCTGGTGGTATGTGGTCCGTGCTCTATTCATGATCCTGAAGCTGCCATCGAATATGCCCATCGTTTTAAAGCCCTGGCCGAGGAGGTCAGCGATAGCCTCTACCTGGTCATGCGCGTCTATTTTGAAAAACCTCGTACCACCGTCGGCTGGAAAGGGTTGATTAACGATCCGCACATGGATGGCTCGTTTGATGTGGAAGCCGGTCTGAAGATTGCGCGTAATCTTCTGGTGGAGCTGGTAAACATGGGGCTGCCGCTGGCGACAGAAGCGCTGGATCCGAACAGCCCGCAATACCTGGGCGATCTCTTTAGCTGGTCGGCAATCGGGGCGCGTACGACCGAGTCTCAGACGCACCGTGAAATGGCCTCTGGCCTCTCCATGCCGGTCGGTTTCAAAAATGGTACCGACGGCAGCCTGGCGACAGCCATCAACGCCATGCGTGCCGCTGCCATGCCGCACCGTTTTGTCGGCATCAACCAGGCAGGCCAGGTTTGCCTGTTGCAGACCCAGGGCAACCCGGACGGACACGTCATCCTGCGCGGCGGCAAAGCGCCTAACTACAGCCCGGCAGATGTGGCGCAGTGTGAAAAAGAGATGGAACAGGCAGGACTGCGCCCGGCGCTGATGGTAGATTGCAGTCATGGTAATTCCAACAAAGATTACCGTCGTCAGCCTGCGGTGGCGGAATCCGTCGTCGCGCAGATCAAAGATGGCAACCGTTCGATTATTGGCCTGATGATTGAAAGCCACATCCATGAAGGCAATCAGTCATCTGAGCAGCCGCGCAGCACCATGAAATACGGGGTATCTGTTACGGATGCCTGCATCAGCTGGGAAACCACCGATGCGCTGCTGCGTGAGATCCACAAAGATTTGAACGGCCAGCTGGCGACGCGTCTGGCTTAAGAGGTTTGTTATGGTTGCTGAATTGACCGCCCTGCGCGATCAAATTGATGAGGTAGATAAGGCGCTGCTGGATTTGCTGGCGCGCCGCATGGCGCTGGTCGCCGAGGTAGGTGAAGTCAAAAGTAAATATGGCTTGCCGATTTACGTGCCGGAGCGCGAAGCCTCCATGCTGGCCTCCCGGCGCAAAGAGGCGCAGGCGCTGGGCGTCTCGCCGGATCTGATTGAAGATGTACTGCGCCGGGTGATGCGGGAGTCTTACTCCAGCGAAAACGACAAAGGGTTTAAAACCCTTTGTCCGACGCTGCGCCCGGTGGTCATTGTCGGTGGTGGCGGGCAGATGGGGCATCTGTTCGAAAAGATGCTCACGCTTTCTGGCTACCAGGTACGTATCCTTGAAAAAGAGGACTGGGCCCGGGCGCAGGCGATGGTGGCCGATGCGGGCATGGTCATTGTCAGCGTACCGATCCACATCACCGAAGAGATTATTGCCCAACTGCCACCGCTGCCGGATGACTGTATTCTGGTCGATCTGGCTTCGGTAAAAAATGGTCCATTGCAGGCGATGCTTGCCGCGCACCGTGGCCCGGTGCTGGGGCTGCACCCGATGTTCGGCCCGGACAGCGGCAGCCTGGCAAAGCAGGTAGTCGTCTATTGTGATGGCCGACAGCCAGAAGCGTACCAGTGGTTCCTGGAGCAGATTCAGGTATGGGGCGCGCGGCTGCATCGTATCAGTGCCGTCGAGCATGACCAGAACATGGCCTTTATCCAGGCGTTGCGCCACTTCGCAACCTTCGCGTATGGCCTGCATCTGGCGGAAGAGAACGTTCAGCTTGAGCAGCTGCTGTCGCTGTCGTCTCCTATCTATCGCCTTGAACTGGCGATGGTCGGACGGCTGTTTGCCCAGGATCCGCAGCTCTATGCGGATATCATTATGTCCTCGGGCAATAACCTGGCGCTGATCAAGCGTTACTACCAGCGTTTTGGTGAGGCGATTACGCTGCTGGAGCAGGGCAATAAGCAGGCCTTTATCGACAGCTTCCGCAAGGTCGAGCACTGGTTTGGCGATTACGCCCAGCGTTTCCAGAGCGAGAGCCGCATCTTGCTCAGACAGGCGAATGACAGTCGCCAGTAATCTGATGATGTATATACTGAAAGCCAGCACCGCTGGCTTTTTTTATTTTGGGGGACTGTCATGGCTGAACCACGCGTTTTGTTTGACTATACGGGGCACTTACCGGAGTGTCCCACCTGGAGCGCAGCAGAAAGCGCGCTCTACTGGGCGGATATTCTGGAAGGCGAGATCCACCGCTACCATCTGCCGACGGGTGAACACAGCGTTTTATCCTTCCATGAAGAGGTGGGGTGCTTCGCGCTGCGTCAGGATGGGGGCTTTATTGTCGCCATGCGCACGGGCATCTGGCTGGCGGATAAGCATGGGCTGCTACAACGAAAAGTTTGTGATAACCCGTCGAACCCGCAGCTGGCACGCTTTAATGACGGGGGAACCGATCATTTCGGCCGCTTCTACGCGGGTACCTTCTGGGCACCAGGCGACTACAACGGCGCCTTGCTGATGCGTATCGATAACGACCTGACGCCGGAGGTGATCCAGTGTGATATCCACGGTCATAACGGGCTGGCCTTTAGCGATGACCGGCGCTGGATGTACACCTCAGACACGCCCAATGCGGTGATCTACCGTACGCCGCTGGATGAGCAGGGTGAACCGGGTAAACGGGAAGTCTTTCGCCGGTTCCAGCCGGGGGAGGGGAACCCGGACGGCGCGGCGGTGGATGTGGAGGGCTGTTACTGGAGCGCGCTGTTTGACGGCTGGCGGATCGCCCGTTTTTCACCGCAGGGTGAGCAGCTGGAAGAGTACCGGTTGCCGGTGCGCTGCCCGACGATGGTCTGTTTCGGTGGCGATGATATGCAGACGCTGTTTATCACCACCACCCGTGAGAACATGGACGCGCAGGAGGTGGCGGCATATCCTCTGTCCGGCGCCATTTTCACCCTGCCCGTCAGCGTGGCAGGGGTAAAAAAAGGCCCATTTATTGCGCGTTAAGCCGGATCGACCGGGACCACGTTTTCGCTCGGATAGCATCCCAGCACCTTCATGGACCGGGTGATCTCACCCAGTTCACGCAGGGCTTTCTGCAGGGATGCAGATTCCAGGTTGGCCTGGATATCGAGATAGAACATCTCTTCCCACGGGTTGCCGTGAATCGGGCGCGATTCCAGTTTAGTCATAATCAGATTGTGATTGCGCAGTACCAGCAGAGCCTCAACCAGCGCACCAGCCTGCTGGCCCGTCGCCATCAGCAGGGTGGTTTTGGCCGGCACCTGATCGGAGACGTTGATTGCCTTACGCGCCAGCACGATGAAACGGGTGATGTTTTGCGTCTGGTTGGCCAGGTTGCGCTCCAGCACCTGTAAGCCATACAGCGCACCGCCCGCTTCACTGCCGAGCGCGGCAACGGTGGGGGAGTTGGCCTGTGCGACTTTCTCCATCGCGGCTGACGTGCTTTCGGTATATTCAATTTTCCAGCCCGGATAGCGGTTCAGGAACTGGCTGCACTGCTGGAAAGGTTGTGGGTGGCTGTAGACCGTCTCGATCTTGTCGAGGTCAGTCGTTCCGGAAACCAGTACGCAGTGGTCAATCGGGATCGTCATCTCGCCAACCAGCGACAGGGTGGTGTGCTGGAGCAGATCGTAAACGTCATTGATGGCACCGGAACTGGTGTTCTCAATCGGCACGACAGCATAATCCGCCTGGCCTGTTTCTACCTGATTGAAAATATCGGCGAACTTCGCGCAGCCGCTTTCAATAAACTCTTCGAAGTGACGGGCAGCATACTGACGTGCAGCGAGGTGGGAATAGGAACCTTTTGGTCCCAGGAAGGCAATACGCGCCGAGTGCGGGTTGGTCTTGTTCAGATGCTGTTGCAGTAATGCCTGCTGGGTGAGGACGGAATCTTCGATAATCAGCTGGAACAGGCGGGTGATGTAGTGCGCATCCAGATGGTGCGTTTTGCCAAGGTTAATCAGGCGTTCCAACAGGTCGCGCTCCCGATCAATATCGCGTACCGGACGGTGTGATGCCAGCTTTGCTTTTCCGACCTCAACGGCCAGCGCACGGCGTTCGGCCAACAGTGAAAGCAATTTTTCATCCAGAGCGCTGATCTTATCTCGCAGATCCAGTAACGGGTTTTCCGGTGTCATAGCGTTGCCTTTGTCATTTATCGTTATCAATAAAAAAGGCCCCCCGGTGTGGGAGGCCTTATTGTTCGTCTTCGCATTCTTTATCACACGACGAAACGCCTCCCAATCAGGGGAAGGTAAAAAAGAATGCGAAGAAAAACGGCTTAACGGTCATGGATGATTCCTTCAGAAGACAGACTTAAAGTACCCGTACTGTTTTCACCCTGTCAATAAAAAACGCGCCCGAAGGCGCGTTGGCGATAGACTCAATGTAAGGGATTACTCATCTTCAACTTCTTCTGCGAAGCTGGCGTCTTTCACCGATGTTGTGGCGCGACGGGCTTCACCTTTGTGTTGCACTTTATTGAGCTGCCGTTCCAGCTTGTTAATCAAATCGTTGATGGCGGTGTACATATCCTCATGTTTCGCGCTGGCGACCAGATGGCCGTTTGGAGTATTGATAGTTGCGTCAGCGATGAAACCCTGTGGCTCCTTAGAGAGAATGATATGCGGGTTAATCAAGTGTGTTTGCCATTTATCCAGTTTGGCGAGACGGTCTGCGACGTGCTGGCGGATTGCCGGAGTAATTTCCATTTGTTTACTGGTAATGTTCATTGTCATAAATTTTACCTCTTGTCTTTCCCGTCTTGGTGAGTCCAGCATACCGTTCCTAATGTCAAAATGTGTGATGTAAATCACATTTTTATGTCACTTTTTGTCAACGGATTCTTTTTGTGAGGCAGGACAGGAACATGTAACATTTACCTTGTCGAAGCGACAAATTGCGGCCATAGTTGATAAGATTCGTGCAGGCTAAACCGCTTCAGCTTGATGCGAAAATGGATAAAAAAACGGCAGCCCTGAGGCTGCCGTTTTGCATTCTATTGTACAATCAGGAGTTGCTGCTGTTCGCGGCGATGATCTTCGCTACTTTGTCAGCCTGGGAGGTCATCTGCAGCTGGCGATAGGCGTTTTCCATCAGCTTCAGGCCATCACGCGTTGCCTGGGTATCCGGATAATCACGCAGCATGCCTTCGACGCGGTTCACGACGGCAACGTATGCACCACGACGGGTATAGTATTCCGCCACAGAGTATTCGTATTTCGCCAGACGGTCTTTCAGGAACACCAGACGTTTGCTGGCATCCGTTACGTACTGGCTGTTCGGGTAGCCGCGAACCAGTTTAGAGAAGTCATTAAACGCATCGCGGGCGTGCTGCGGGTCGCGGTCGGAGCGATCCACCCCAAAGAAGCCCTGCAGCGCGCTGTCATCCAGCGCCATATTGGTCAGGCCGCGCATATACATCACGTAGTCAATATTCGGATGGGTCGGATTCAGACGCATGAAGCGATCGATCGTCGCCTGGGCCAGTGGCAGATCGGCATTTTTATAGTAGGCGTAGATCAGATCCAACTGTACCTGCTGGGAGTACGGGCCAAATGGATAGCGATTATCCAGCGCTTCCAGTTGCGTTATCGCCTGTTTCCAGTTACCGTCCTGCAGCTTTTGCTGAGCAGTCGCATAGATTTCATTCGGCGGATTGTCAGGGACCTGTTCATTCGAACCGGAGCAGCCTACCAAAGCCAGGCTCAACGTGGCCGCTGCCACCAGATATTTCATGCGCGTCATGACGTTTTGACTTTCCTCAAATGTTTGTCCGGGAGAATCTCTTTCCTGCTCCCGATTAAGACCAGCTACAATAGCACACTATATTAAACGGCAAAGCCGTAAAACCCAACGTTAAACGAAGAAGCAGTCTATGGCACAACGAGTAGAACTCACCGCGACAGTCTCCGAAAATCAGCTCGGACAACGCTTAGATCAGGCTTTGGCCGAAATGTTCCCTGATTATTCGCGTTCACGCATAAAAGAATGGATCCTTGACCAGCGCGTGCTGGTAAATGGCAAGATCTGGGACAAGCCAAAAGAGAAAGTGTTGGGTGGGGAAGTGGTCGCCATCAATGCTGACATCGAAGAAGAAGTCCGTTTTGAGCCTCAGGATATCCCGCTGAATATCGTCTATGAAGATGACGACATCCTGGTCATTAACAAGCCGCGCGATCTGGTTGTACACCCTGGCGCAGGTAACCCTGACGGCACCGTACTGAACGCCCTGCTGCACTACTATCCTCCTATTGTGGACGTACCGCGTGCGGGGATCGTTCACCGTCTGGATAAAGACACCACCGGCCTGATGGTCGTTGCCAAGACCATTCCGGCGCAGACGCGTCTGGTGGAGTCCCTGCAGCTGCGTGAAATCACCCGTGAATACGAAGCGGTTGCCATCGGGCATATGACCTCCGGCGGTACGGTAGAGCAACCTATCAGTCGCCATCCGACCAAGCGTACCCATATGTCCGTTCACCCGATGGGTAAACCGGCCGTCACGCACTACCGCATCATGGAGCATTTCCGCATCCATACGCGTCTGCGTCTGCGTCTGGAAACGGGCCGTACGCACCAGATCCGTGTGCATATGTCCCATATCACCCATCCGCTGGTGGGTGATCAGCTGTACGGTGGTCGTCCGCGTCCGCCGAAAGGAGCGTCTGACGAATTTATCGCGATGCTGCGTAAATTCGACCGCCAGGCCCTGCACGCCACCATGCTGCGTCTCTACCATCCGATCACCGGCATTGAGATGGAATGGCATGCGCCAATTCCACAGGATATGGTGGATCTTATCGACGCGATGCGTGCCGATTTTGAAGAACATAAGGATGATGTGGACTGGTTATGACCAAACTGATTGTCCCGGAGTGGCCTGCGCCTGAAGGCGTGGCGGCCTGCAGTTCAACCCGTATCGGCGGCGTGAGTGAGGGGGCCTGGGAATCATTAAACCTGGGCGCTCACTGTGGTGATAACCTCGATCACGTTGAAGAGAATCGTAAGCGGTTGTTTGCGGCAGGCCAGTTGCCGTCGAAGCCGGTCTGGCTTGAACAGGTACATGGTACCGCTGTGCTTCGTCTCACCGGTGAACCGTATGCCTCGAAACGTGCCGATGCGTCTTACAGCAATACTCCGGGCACGGTTTGTGCCGTCATGACCGCTGACTGTCTGCCGGTGCTTTTCTGCAACCGTGCAGGCACGGAAGTGGCCGCCGCCCATGCCGGTTGGCGCGGATTATGCGCCGGTGTACTGGAAGAGACCGTCGCCTGTTTTGCCGACAGCGCGGATAACATCATCGCCTGGCTTGGCCCGGCCATTGGCCCACAGGCTTTTGAAGTGGGGCCGGAGGTGCGCGACGCTTTTATGGCGCACGATGCGCAGGCGCAGAGCGCTTTTCTTCCGGCAGGAGATAAGTACATGGCGGACATTTATCAGCTTGCCCGTCAGCGCCTGACCCGCGTCGGTATCAGCCAGATCTACGGCGGCGATCGCTGCACCTTCACCGAAAACGGTGATTTCTTTTCCTATCGCCGCGACAAGACGACAGGACGTATGGCAAGTTTCATTTGGCTGATATAACCTATAGAATCAAGACGATCCGGCACGCGTCGTTTTCTTTTCGCATAATTCAGGTCATTCACCTTGAATAATTGAGGGATGACCTCATTTAATCTCCAGTAGCAATTTTGACCTGTTATGGGAGGAGTTATGCGTCTGGATCGTCTTACTAATAAATTCCAGCTTGCTCTCGCCGATGCCCAGTCTCTCGCACTGGGGCACGACAATCAGTTTATCGAACCTCTTCATTTAATGAGCGCCTTACTGAATCAGGAAGGGGGATCGGTACGTCCTTTATTGACATCTGCCGGCATTAATGCGGGCCAGTTACGCACAGCCATCGATCAGGCGTTGAGCCGTTTACCGCAGGTAGAGGGCACAGGCGGAGATGTTCAGCCGTCTCAGGATCTGGTTCGCGTATTAAACCTGTGCGACAAACTGGCGCAGAAACGCGGCGACAACTTTATTTCGTCAGAACTCTTTGTTCTGGCGGCGCTTGAATCACGTGGCACCTTGACCGACCTGCTGAAAACAGCTGGCGCAACTACCGCCAATGTGACGCAGGCGATTGCACAAATGCGCGGAGGTGAGAGCGTGAACGATCAGGGTGCTGAAGATCAGCGTCAGGCATTGAAGAAATATACGGTCGACCTGACTGAGCGTGCTGAACAGGGCAAGCTTGACCCGGTCATTGGCCGTGACGAAGAGATCCGCCGTACCATTCAGGTTCTGCAGCGCCGCACCAAAAATAACCCGGTACTGATTGGTGAACCGGGCGTCGGTAAAACGGCCATTGTGGAAGGGCTGGCCCAGCGTATCGTCAATGGTGAAGTCCCGGAAGGTTTGAAAGGCCGTCGCGTACTGGCACTGGATATGGGCGCGCTGGTGGCGGGGGCAAAATACCGCGGCGAATTTGAAGAGCGCCTGAAAGGGGTGCTTAACGATCTGGCAAAACAGGAAGGCAACGTCATTCTGTTTATCGACGAACTGCACACGATGGTGGGGGCAGGTAAAGCCGATGGTGCCATGGATGCCGGGAACATGCTCAAACCGGCCCTTGCTCGCGGCGAACTGCACTGCGTGGGCGCCACCACCCTTGATGAGTATCGTCAGTACATTGAAAAAGATGCTGCCCTGGAACGTCGATTCCAGAAAGTGTTTGTGGCTGAACCGTCAGTGGAAGATACCATCGCGATCCTGCGTGGCCTGAAAGAGCGTTATGAGCTGCACCACCATGTGCAGATTACGGACCCGGCCATCGTGGCGGCTGCAACCTTGTCGCATCGCTATATTGCCGACCGACAGCTGCCTGACAAAGCGATCGACCTTATCGACGAAGCGGCCTCCAGTATTCGTATGCAGATTGACTCCAAGCCAGAAGAGCTGGACCGACTCGATCGCCGGATCATTCAGCTCAAGCTCGAGCAGCAGGCGCTGAAAAAAGAGTCTGATGAAGCGAGTAAAAAGCGTCTGGATATGCTTAATGAAGAGCTCCAGGATAAAGAGCGTCAATACTCTGGCTTAGAAGAAGAGTGGAAAGCGGAAAAAGCATCCCTTTCCGGCACCCAGACGATTAAAGCCGAGCTGGAACAGGCGAAGATCGCCATCGAGCAGGCGCGTCGCGTGGGCGATCTGGCGCAAATGTCTGAGCTGCAGTACGGCAAAATTCCGGAACTGGAAAAACAGCTGGCGGCGGCAACCCAGGCTGAAGGCAAAACCATGCGTCTGTTACGTAATAAAGTGACGGATGCAGAAATTGCCGAGGTACTGGCGCGCTGGACCGGGATCCCGGTAGCCAGAATGATGGAGAGCGAGCGCGACAAATTATTGCGCATGGAGGAAGATCTTCATCATCGCGTCATCGGTCAGGATGAAGCGGTTGAGGCGGTATCGAACGCGATCCGTCGTAGCCGTGCCGGTTTGTCCGATCCTAACCGTCCGATTGGCTCCTTCCTGTTCCTGGGGCCGACCGGTGTCGGTAAAACGGAACTGTGTAAGGCGCTGGCAAACTTCATGTTCGACAGTGACGATGCGATGGTACGTATCGACATGTCCGAGTTTATGGAGAAACACTCCGTTTCACGTCTGGTGGGTGCACCTCCGGGATATGTTGGTTATGAAGAGGGTGGCTATCTGACAGAAGCGGTTCGCCGTCGTCCGTACTCCGTCATCCTGCTGGATGAAGTGGAAAAGGCGCACCCGGATGTGTTCAACATTCTGCTGCAGGTCCTGGATGACGGACGCCTGACCGACGGGCAGGGAAGAACGGTCGATTTCCGTAATACGGTGGTCATCATGACTTCGAACCTGGGTTCCGATCTGATTCAGGAGCGTTTTGGTGAACTGGATTACAGCCATATGAAGGATCTGGTGATGGGCGTGGTTAGCCACAGCTTCCGTCCTGAGTTCATCAACCGTATAGATGAAGTCGTGGTCTTCCATCCACTGGGTGAAAAACACATTGCTTCTATTGCCCGTATTCAGCTGCAGCGTTTGTATAAACGTCTGGAAGAGCGTGGATATGAACTGCAGATAGCGGATGACGCGCTGCAATTGCTGAGCGCAAATGGGTACGATCCGGTGTACGGTGCACGTCCTCTCAAACGTGCTATCCAGCAGCAGATCGAAAACCCGCTGGCGCAGCAAATTCTTTCCGGGAAGCTGCTCCCGGGCAAAACTATCCAGCTGGTGAAGAAAGACGATCAGATTGTGGCAGTGCAGTAAGTCACAAAATGATGAAAACGAGCCCTCAGGGGCTCGTTTTTGTTTAAAAACCAGGCAAGAATGGGCTTTCTGAAGCGGGGTTGCCTGGAAAGTGAGCGGTTGATAAATAATTTTCACTTTATACTTGCCAGCCCGGAATAAGCGCCTATAATGCGCCACCACTGACACGGAACAACGGCAAACACGCCGCCGGGTCAACGGGGTTCGGTAAGAACCTCACGGAGAAAAGCGAAAATAATCGCTTGACTCTGAGGCGGGGAAGCGTAATATGCACACCCCGCGCCGCAGCGAAAAAGCGAAGCGGCACTGCTCTTTAACAATTTATCAGACAATCTGTGTGGGCACTCAAAGTGACATGGATTCTTAACGTCCTCGGACGAAAAATGAATACCAAGTCTCTGAGTGAACACGTAATTCATTACGAAGTTTAATTCACGAGCATCAAACTTAAATTGAAGAGTTTGATCATGGCTCAGATTGAACGCTGGCGGCAGGCCTAACACATGCA
>NZ_PQJY01000018.1:0-27370 GCF_002920195.1 Leclercia sp. LSNIH8
CAGAAGGCGTTGAGATGGTAATGCCAGGCGACAACATCAAAATGGTTGTTACCCTGATCCACCCAATCGCAATGGACGATGGTCTGCGTTTCGCAATCCGCGAAGGCGGCCGTACCGTTGGCGCGGGCGTGGTTGCTAAAGTTCTCGGCTAATTGCTGATAACATTTGACGCAATGCGCATGAAAGGGGCATCATTTGATGCCCTTTTTGCACGCTTTCACATCAGAACCTGGCTCATCAGTGATTATTTTTGTCATAATCATTGCTGAGACAGGCTCTGCAGAGAGCGTATAATCCGAAAAGCGAATTAGCATTTCGATTTGGTTTGCCTCGCGCTCGCGGGGTGAAAATGTTTGTAGAATACTTCTGACAGGTTGGTTTATGAGTGCGAATACCGAAGCTCAAGGGAGCGGGCGCGGCCTGGAAGCGATGAAATGGGTAGTAGTAGCCGTATTGTTGATCGTAGCAATCGTGGGCAACTACCTTTATCGTGACATGATGCTGCCGCTACGCGCGCTGGCAGTGGTAATTCTGATTGCTGCAGCGGGTGGTGTCGCGCTGTTGACGACCAAAGGTAAAGCGACCGTCGCTTTTGCCCGCGAAGCGAGAACGGAAGTCCGTAAGGTCATTTGGCCGACTCGCCAGGAAACATTGCACACCACGCTGATTGTAGCTGCGGTTACCGCTGTAATGTCACTGATCCTGTGGGGACTGGATGGTATTCTGGTTCGCCTGGTATCCTTTATCACTGGCCTGAGGTTCTGAGATGTCTGAAGCCCCTAAAAAGCGCTGGTACGTCGTTCAGGCGTTTTCCGGTTTTGAAGGCCGCGTAGCAACGTCGCTGCGTGAGCATATCAAATTACACAACATGGAAGAGTTGTTTGGTGAAGTTATGGTTCCGACCGAAGAAGTGGTCGAGATCCGTGGCGGCCAGCGTCGCAAAAGCGAGCGCAAATTCTTCCCGGGTTACGTGCTTGTTCAGATGGTGATGAACGACGCAAGCTGGCACTTAGTGCGCAGCGTACCGCGCGTAATGGGCTTTATCGGCGGCACGTCTGACCGTCCGGCGCCAATCAGCGATAAAGAAGTTGATGCGATTATGAACCGCCTGCAGCAGGTTGGTGATAAGCCGCGTCCGAAAACGCTGTTTGAACCGGGTGAAATGGTACGTGTTAATGACGGTCCGTTTGCTGACTTTAACGGTGTGGTTGAAGAAGTGGACTACGAGAAGTCCCGCCTGAAAGTTTCTGTTTCTATCTTCGGTCGTGCGACCCCGGTAGAGCTGGACTTCGCTCAGGTAGAAAAAGCCTAAGCAGCGATCAAAAAAGCGACGATTTAAACGTTGCACAGGGCGCGAGATTGGAATACAATTTCGCGCCTTTTGTTTTTATGGATGCAATCCGTAAAACGAATTTTATCACGGGGAGCCTCCTTGAGGCGCTATAACCCAATCAGAGGATTTTAGAATGGCTAAGAAAGTACAAGCCTACGTCAAGCTGCAGGTTGCAGCTGGTATGGCGAACCCAAGTCCACCAGTTGGTCCAGCTCTGGGTCAGCAGGGTGTGAACATCATGGAATTCTGTAAAGCGTTCAACGCAAAAACCGAATCCCTGGAAAAAGGTCTGCCAATCCCAGTCGTAATCACTGTTTACGCTGACCGTTCTTTCACTTTCGTTACCAAGACCCCGCCGGCAGCAGTTCTGCTGAAAAAAGCGGCTGGTATCAAGTCTGGTTCCGGCAAGCCGAACAAAGACAAAGTAGGTAAAATTTCCCGCGCTCAGCTGCAGGAAATCGCGCAGACCAAAGCTGCCGACATGACTGGTTCCGACATTGAAGCGATGACTCGCTCCATCGAAGGTACTGCACGTTCCATGGGCCTGGTAGTGGAGGACTAAGAAATGGCTAAACTGACCAAGCGCATGTCCGTGATCCGTGACAAAGTTGATGCGACCAAACAGTACGAAATCAACGAAGCTATCGCTCTGCTGAAAGAACTGGCTACCGCTAAGTTCGTTGAAAGCGTTGACGTTGCTGTAAACCTCGGTATCGACGCTCGTAAATCTGATCAGAACGTACGTGGTGCAACTGTACTGCCACACGGTACTGGCCGTTCCGTTCGCGTAGCCGTATTTGCCCAGGGCGCAAACGCTGAAGCTGCTAAAGCTGCAGGCGCTGAGCTGGTAGGTATGGAAGATCTGGCTGACCAGATCAAGAAAGGCGAAATGAACTTTGACGTTGTTATCGCATCTCCAGATGCAATGCGCGTTGTTGGCCAGCTGGGCCAGGTTCTGGGTCCACGCGGCCTGATGCCAAACCCGAAAGTGGGTACTGTAACCCCTAACGTTGCTGAAGCGGTTAAGAACGCTAAAGCAGGTCAGGTTCGTTATCGTAACGACAAAAACGGCATCATCCACACCACCATCGGTAAAGTGGACTTCGACGCTGACAAACTGAAAGAAAACCTGGAAGCTCTGCTGGTTGCGCTGAAAAAAGCAAAACCAACTCAGGCGAAAGGCGTGTACATCAAGAAAGTTAGCATCTCCACCACCATGGGTGCAGGTGTTGCAGTTGACCAGGCTGGCCTGAGCGCTGCTGCAAACTAATACCTTTACGTGGGCGGCGAATTTGTCTACAATCTTCGCCCACGTTTGCTAACTCAGGTTAGCGGGTAACCGAATTGTTCGTTGGAGCCTGGCCTATCCAGGCCTCCGTCGAAGACCGCAGGTGTTTCGTAAGAGACTTAATCCCCTGCGTAGACGGTGACAGAACGCTAAGATTATTTTTTGATACTCTGGCTTGTTTCTGCTCACCGTATTTAGACGCTCTTCCCGTTGGGAAGAGTGAAGTGAGTTCCAGGGCATGAGCCCTGGCAAACATCCAGGAGCAAAGCTAATGGCTTTAAATCTTCAAGACAAACAAGCGATTGTTGCTGAAGTCAGCGAAGTAGCCAAAGGCGCGCTGTCTGCAGTAGTTGCGGATTCCCGTGGCGTTACTGTAGATAAAATGACTGAACTGCGTAAAGCAGGTCGTGAAGCTGGCGTTTACATGCGTGTTGTTCGTAACACCCTGCTGCGCCGCGTAGTTGAAGGTACTCCTTTCGAGTGCCTGAAAGACACGTTTGTTGGTCCAACCTTGATTGCATACTCTATGGAACACCCGGGCGCTGCTGCTCGTCTGTTCAAAGAGTTCGCGAAAGCGAATGCAAAATTTGAGGTTAAAGCTGCAGCCTTTGAAGGTGAGTTGATCCCGGCATCGCAAATCGATCGCCTGGCAACCCTGCCGACCTACGAAGAAGCAATTGCACGCCTGATGGCAACCATGAAAGAAGCTTCGGCTGGCAAACTGGTTCGCACTCTGGCTGCTGTTCGCGATGCGAAAGAAGCTGCTTAATAGCAGTCCTCTTTATCAAGTATTCGCTTACGTATAAACTTATTCTGATTTTCAGGAACAATTTAAATGTCTATCACTAAAGATCAAATCATTGAAGCAGTATCCGCTATGTCCGTAATGGACGTTGTAGAACTGATCTCTGCAATGGAAGAAAAATTCGGTGTTTCCGCTGCTGCTGCTGTAGCTGTAGCTGCTGGCCCGGTTGAAGCTGCTGAAGAAAAAACTGAATTCGACGTAGTTCTGAAAGCTGCTGGCGCGAACAAAGTTGCTGTAATCAAAGCAGTACGTGCTGCAACTGGCCTGGGTCTGAAAGAAGCTAAAGACCTGGTAGAATCTGCTCCAGCTGCGCTGAAAGAAGGCGTGAGCAAAGACGACGCAGAAGCACTGAAAAAATCTCTGGAAGAAGCTGGCGCTGAAGTTGAAGTTAAATAAGCCAACCCTTCCGGTTGCAGCCTGAGAAATTAGGCTGATGGCTGGTGACTTTTTGGTCACCAGCCTTTTTGCGCTGTAAGGCGCCAGTAGCGTTTCACACTGTTTGACTGCTGGTTGTCCTGACAATGCTTGTTTCTATCGACGACTTAATATACTGCGACAGGGTGCTCGCTCTGGGTAAATCGCAATGAAATGGTTTAAGCGTGATAGCAACAGGCATTGCGGAAAGTGTTCGATTTTCCGATCAACAAAATGGTGTTGCACAAACTGTCCGCCAATGGACAGATGGGTCGACTTGTCAGCGAGCTGAGGAACCCTATGGTTTACTCCTATACCGAGAAAAAACGTATTCGTAAGGATTTTGGTAAACGTCCACAAGTTCTGGACATTCCATATCTCCTTTCTATCCAGCTTGACTCGTTCCAGAAGTTTATCGAGCAAGATCCTGAAGGGCAGTACGGCCTGGAAGCAGCCTTCCGTTCCGTATTCCCGATTAAGAGCTACAGCGGTAACTCCGAGCTGCAATACGTCAGCTACCGCCTTGGCGAACCGGTATTTGACGTTCAGGAATGTCAGATCCGTGGCGTGACCTACTCGGCACCGCTGCGCGTTAAACTGCGTCTGGTGATCTACGAGCGCGAAGCGCCGGAAGGCACCGTTAAAGACATCAAAGAACAAGAAGTCTACATGGGCGAAATTCCGCTCATGACCGATAACGGTACTTTCGTTATCAACGGTACTGAGCGTGTTATCGTTTCCCAGCTGCACCGTAGCCCGGGCGTCTTCTTCGACAGCGATAAAGGTAAAACGCACTCTTCCGGTAAAGTACTGTATAACGCGCGTATCATTCCTTACCGTGGTTCCTGGCTGGACTTCGAGTTCGATCCGAAAGACAACCTGTTTGTCCGTATCGACCGTCGTCGTAAACTGCCTGCGACCATCATTCTGCGTGCGCTGAACTACACCACTGAGCAGATTCTTGATCTGTTCTTTGAGAAAGTTGTCTTTGAAATTCGCGACAACAAGCTGCAAATGGAACTGGTGCCAGAGCGTCTGCGTGGTGATACCGCGTCGTTCGACATCGAAGCCAACGGCAAAGTGTATGTGGAAAAAGGCCGCCGTATTACTGCGCGCCACATCCGTCAGCTGGAAAAAGATGAAATCAAACACATCGAAGTTCCGGTTGAGTACATTGCTGGCAAAGTTGCAGCAAAAGACTACGTTGATGCATCTACTGGCGAGCTGATCTGCCCAGCGAACATGGAGCTGAGCCTGGATCTGCTGGCTAAGCTGAGCCAGTCTGGCCACAAGCGTATCGAAACGCTGTTCACCAACGATCTGGACCACGGTCCGTACATGTCCGAAACCGTACGTGTCGACCCAACCACCGATCGTCTGAGCGCGCTGGTAGAAATCTACCGCATGATGCGCCCTGGTGAGCCACCAACTCGCGAAGCGGCTGAAAGCCTGTTCGAGAACCTGTTCTTCTCCGAAGACCGCTACGATCTCTCCGCGGTTGGTCGTATGAAGTTCAACCGTTCTCTGCTGCGTGACACGATCGAAGGTTCCGGTATCCTGAGCAAAGAAGACATCATCGAAGTGATGAAGAAGCTCATCGATATCCGTAACGGTAAAGGCGAAGTGGACGATATCGACCACCTCGGCAACCGTCGTATCCGTTCCGTAGGCGAAATGGCGGAAAACCAGTTCCGCGTTGGCCTGGTACGTGTAGAGCGTGCGGTGAAAGAGCGTCTGTCTCTGGGCGATCTGGATACCCTGATGCCTCAGGATATGATCAACGCCAAGCCGATCTCCGCAGCAGTGAAAGAGTTCTTTGGTTCCAGCCAGCTCTCTCAGTTTATGGACCAGAACAACCCACTGTCTGAGATCACGCACAAACGTCGTATCTCTGCACTCGGCCCAGGCGGTCTGACCCGTGAGCGCGCAGGCTTCGAAGTTCGAGACGTACACCCGACCCACTACGGTCGCGTATGTCCAATCGAAACGCCTGAAGGTCCAAACATCGGTCTGATCAACTCCCTGTCCGTGTACGCACAGACGAACGAATACGGTTTCCTCGAGACCCCGTATCGTAAAGTGACTGACGGTGTTGTAACCGACGAAATTCACTACCTGTCTGCTATCGAAGAAGGTAACTACGTTATCGCCCAGGCGAACACCAACCTGGACGAAGAAGGTCGCTTTGTTGATGACCTCGTTACCTGCCGTAGCAAAGGTGAATCCAGCTTGTTCAGCAACGACCAGGTTGACTACATGGACGTTTCCACCCAGCAGGTGGTTTCCGTCGGTGCGTCCCTGATCCCGTTCCTGGAACACGATGACGCCAACCGTGCATTGATGGGTGCGAACATGCAACGTCAGGCGGTTCCGACTCTGCGCGCTGATAAGCCGCTGGTTGGTACCGGTATGGAACGTGCTGTTGCCGTTGACTCCGGTGTAACTGCAGTTGCTAAACGTGGCGGTACCGTTCAGTACGTGGATGCATCCCGTATCGTTATCAAAGTTAACGAAGACGAGATGTACCCAGGCGAAGCGGGTATCGACATCTACAACCTGACCAAATACACCCGTTCTAACCAGAACACCTGTATCAACCAGATGCCTTGCGTATCTCTGGGTGAGCCAGTTGAGCGCGGCGACGTGCTGGCAGACGGTCCGTCCACCGACCTCGGTGAACTGGCGCTCGGTCAGAACATGCGCGTAGCGTTCATGCCGTGGAACGGTTACAACTTCGAAGACTCCATCCTCGTCTCTGAGCGTGTGGTTCAGGAAGATCGTTTCACCACTATTCACATCCAGGAACTGGCCTGTGTCTCCCGTGACACCAAGCTGGGGCCAGAAGAGATCACCGCTGACATCCCTAACGTGGGTGAAGCTGCGCTCTCCAAACTGGATGAATCCGGTATCGTTTACATCGGTGCGGAAGTGACCGGCGGCGACATTCTGGTTGGTAAGGTAACGCCGAAAGGTGAAACCCAGCTGACGCCAGAAGAGAAACTGCTGCGCGCGATCTTCGGTGAGAAAGCGTCTGACGTTAAAGACTCCTCTCTGCGCGTACCAAACGGTGTTTCCGGTACGGTTATCGACGTACAGGTCTTTACTCGCGATGGCGTAGAAAAAGACAAACGTGCGCTGGAAATCGAAGAGATGCAGCTGAAGCAGGCTAAGAAAGACCTGTCTGAAGAGCTGCAGATCCTTGAAGCTGGCCTGTTTGGTCGTATCTACGCGGTGCTGGTTTCCGGTGGTGTTGAAGCTGAGAAGCTCGACAAGTTGCCGCGTGACCGCTGGCTGGAACTGGGCCTGGCCGACGAAGAGAAACAAAATCAGCTGGAACAGCTGGCTGAGCAGTATGACGAACTGAAACACGAGTTCGAGAAGAAACTCGAAGCGAAACGCCGCAAAATCACTCAGGGCGACGATCTGGCACCGGGCGTGCTGAAGATTGTTAAGGTTTATCTGGCCGTTAAACGTCAGATCCAGCCTGGTGATAAGATGGCGGGTCGTCACGGTAACAAGGGTGTTATCTCTAAGATCAACCCGATCGAAGATATGCCTTACGATGAAAACGGCACGCCGGTAGACATCGTACTGAACCCACTGGGCGTACCGTCTCGTATGAACATCGGTCAGATCCTTGAAACCCACCTGGGTATGGCTGCGAAAGGTATCGGCGACAAGATTAACGCCATGCTGAAACAGCAGCAGGAAGTCGCGAAACTGCGCGAATTCATCCAGCGTGCGTACGATCTGGGTACCGACGTTTGCCAGAAAGTCGACCTGAACACCTTCAGCGATGAAGAAGTGATGCGTCTGGCTGAAAACCTGCGTAAGGGTATGCCAATCGCAACGCCAGTCTTCGATGGTGCGAAAGAGTCTGAAATCAAGGAACTGTTACAGCTGGGTGGCCTGCCAAGTTCTGGCCAGATCACTCTGTTCGACGGTCGTACCGGTGAGCAGTTCGAGCGCCAGGTAACCGTTGGCTACATGTACATGCTGAAACTGAACCACCTGGTTGATGACAAGATGCACGCGCGTTCTACCGGTTCTTACAGCCTGGTTACTCAGCAGCCGCTGGGTGGTAAGGCGCAGTTCGGTGGTCAGCGCTTCGGGGAGATGGAAGTGTGGGCGCTTGAAGCATACGGCGCAGCATACACCCTGCAGGAAATGCTCACCGTTAAGTCTGATGACGTGAACGGTCGTACCAAGATGTATAAAAACATCGTGGACGGCAACCATCAGATGGAACCGGGCATGCCAGAGTCCTTCAACGTACTGTTGAAAGAGATTCGTTCGCTGGGTATCAACATCGAACTGGAAGACGAGTAACTCTCGCTCAAACAGGTCACTGGTGTCGGGGTAACTCCCGACACCAGATTGTGCTAACTCCGACGGGAGCAAATCCGTGAAAGACTTATTAAAGTTTCTGAAAGCGCAAACTAAAACCGAAGAGTTTGATGCGATCAAAATTGCTCTGGCCTCGCCAGACATGATCCGTTCATGGTCTTTCGGTGAAGTTAAAAAGCCGGAAACCATCAACTACCGTACGTTCAAACCTGAGCGTGACGGCCTTTTCTGTGCGCGTATTTTCGGGCCAGTAAAAGATTACGAGTGCCTGTGCGGTAAGTACAAGCGCCTGAAACACCGTGGTGTGATCTGTGAGAAGTGCGGCGTTGAAGTGACCCAGACTAAAGTGCGTCGTGAGCGCATGGGCCACATCGAGCTGGCGTCTCCGACTGCCCACATCTGGTTCCTGAAATCTCTGCCGTCCCGTATCGGCCTGCTGCTGGATATGCCGCTGCGCGATATCGAACGTGTTCTTTACTTCGAATCCTATGTGGTTATCGAAGGCGGCATGACCAATCTGGAACGTAACCAGATCCTGACCGAAGAGCAGTATCTGGACGCGCTGGAAGAGTTCGGTGACGAATTCGACGCGAAGATGGGTGCGGAAGCGATCCAGGCCCTGCTGAAGAGCATGGATCTGGAGCAGGAGTGCGAGCAGCTGCGTGAAGAGCTGAACGAAACCAACTCCGAAACCAAGCGTAAAAAGCTGACCAAGCGTATCAAACTGCTGGAAGCGTTCGTTCAGTCTGGTAACAAACCAGAGTGGATGATCCTGACCGTTCTGCCGGTTCTGCCGCCAGATCTGCGTCCGCTGGTTCCGCTGGATGGTGGTCGTTTCGCGACATCTGACCTGAACGATCTCTATCGTCGCGTCATTAACCGTAACAACCGTCTGAAACGTCTGCTGGATCTGGCTGCGCCGGATATCATCGTACGCAACGAAAAACGTATGCTGCAGGAAGCGGTAGATGCCCTGCTGGATAACGGTCGTCGCGGTCGTGCGATCACCGGTTCTAACAAACGTCCTCTGAAATCTTTGGCCGACATGATCAAAGGTAAGCAGGGTCGTTTCCGTCAGAACCTGCTCGGTAAGCGTGTTGACTACTCCGGTCGTTCTGTAATCACCGTAGGTCCATACCTGCGTCTGCATCAGTGCGGTCTGCCGAAGAAAATGGCACTGGAGCTGTTCAAACCGTTCATCTACGGCAAGCTGGAACTGCGTGGCCTCGCCACCACCATCAAAGCCGCTAAGAAAATGGTTGAGCGTGAAGAAGCTGTCGTTTGGGATATCCTGGACGAAGTGATCCGCGAACACCCGGTACTGCTGAACCGTGCACCAACCCTGCACCGTCTGGGTATCCAGGCATTTGAGCCAGTACTGATCGAAGGTAAAGCTATCCAGCTGCACCCGCTGGTTTGTGCGGCCTATAACGCCGACTTCGATGGTGACCAGATGGCTGTTCACGTACCGCTGACGCTGGAAGCCCAGCTCGAAGCGCGTGCGCTGATGATGTCTACTAACAACATCCTGTCTCCAGCGAACGGTGAACCAATTATCGTTCCTTCTCAGGACGTTGTACTGGGTCTGTACTACATGACCCGTGACTGTGTTAACGCCAAAGGCGAAGGCATGGTGCTGACTGGCCCGAAAGAAGCTGAGCGTATTTATCGCGCTGGCCTGGCCTCTCTGCATGCGCGCGTTAAAGTGCGTATCACTGAATACGAAAAAGATGAAAACGGCGAATTCGTTGCGAAAACCAGCCTGAAAGACACGACCATTGGCCGTGCCATTCTGTGGATGATCGTACCGAAAGGACTGCCTTTCTCCATCGTCAACCAGGCGCTGGGTAAGAAAGCGATCTCCAAAATGCTGAACACCTGTTACCGCATTCTGGGTCTGAAGCCGACTGTTATCTTCGCTGACCAGACAATGTACACCGGCTTTGCATATGCAGCGCGTTCAGGTGCATCTGTTGGTATCGATGACATGGTCATCCCAGAGAAGAAACACGAGATCATCTCTGAAGCGGAAGCTGAAGTTGCTGAGATCCAGGAGCAGTTCCAGTCTGGTCTGGTAACCGCAGGCGAACGCTATAACAAAGTTATCGATATCTGGGCAGCGGCGAACGATCGTGTATCCAAAGCGATGATGGACAACCTGCAGACTGAAACGGTAATCAACCGTGAAGGTAAAGAAGAGCAGCAGGTCTCCTTCAACAGCATCTACATGATGGCCGACTCCGGTGCGCGTGGTTCTGCAGCACAGATTCGTCAGCTGGCAGGTATGCGTGGTCTGATGGCGAAGCCAGATGGTTCCATCATCGAAACGCCAATCACCGCGAACTTCCGTGAAGGTCTGAACGTACTCCAGTACTTCATCTCCACGCACGGTGCGCGTAAAGGTCTGGCGGATACCGCACTGAAAACAGCTAACTCCGGTTATCTGACGCGTCGTCTGGTAGACGTTGCGCAGGACCTGGTTGTTACCGAAGACGATTGTGGCACCCTCGAAGGTATCACCATGACCCCGGTTATCGAGGGTGGTGATGTTAAAGAGCCGCTGCGCGATCGCGTACTGGGTCGTGTGACTGCTGAAGACGTTCTGAAGCCGGGCACTGCAGACATTCTGGTTCCGCGTAACACTCTGCTGAACGAGCAGTGGTGTGATCTGCTGGAAGTGAACTCTGTTGACTCCGTGAAAGTACGTTCCGTTGTATCCTGTGACACCGACTTTGGTGTTTGTGCGCACTGCTATGGTCGTGACCTGGCGCGTGGCCACATCATCAACAAAGGTGAGGCAATCGGTGTTATCGCGGCACAGTCCATCGGTGAACCGGGTACACAGCTGACGATGCGTACGTTCCACATCGGTGGTGCGGCATCTCGTGCGGCTGCTGAATCCAGCATCCAGGTGAAAAACAAAGGTAGCATCAAGCTCAGCAACGCGAAGTCGGTTGTGAACTCCAGCGGTAAACTGGTTATCACTTCCCGTAACACCGAGCTGAAGCTGATCGACGAATTCGGTCGTACCAAAGAGAGCTATAAAGTGCCTTACGGTGCTGTGATGGCGAAAGGCGACGGCGAGCAGGTTGCAGGCGGCGAAACCGTAGCAAACTGGGATCCGCACACCATGCCGGTTATCACCGAAGTGGCGGGCTTCATTCGCTTCACCGATATGATCGACGGCCAGACGATTACTCGTCAGACCGACGAACTGACCGGTCTCTCTTCCCTGGTGGTTCTGGACTCTGCAGAACGTACCTCGGGTGGTAAAGATCTGCGTCCGGCCCTGAAAATCGTTGATGCTAACGGCAACGACGTTCTGATCCCAGGCACCGATATGCCGGCTCAGTACTTCCTGCCAGGTAAAGCGATTGTTCAGCTGGAAGATGGCGTACAGATCAGCTCTGGTGACACCCTGGCGCGTATTCCTCAGGAATCCGGCGGTACCAAGGATATTACCGGTGGTCTGCCACGCGTTGCGGACCTGTTCGAAGCACGTCGTCCGAAAGAGCCGGCAATCCTGGCTGAAATCAGCGGTATCATCTCCTTCGGTAAAGAGACCAAAGGGAAGCGCCGTCTGGTGATCACGCCGCTGGATGGCAGCGATCCGTACGAAGAGATGATTCCAAAATGGCGTCAGCTCAACGTGTTTGAAGGTGAACGTGTAGAACGTGGTGACGTGGTTTCCGACGGTCCGGAAGCGCCGCACGACATTCTGCGTCTTCGTGGCGTACACGCGGTAACGCGTTATATCACCAACGAAGTACAGGACGTTTACCGTCTGCAGGGCGTTAAGATCAACGATAAGCACATCGAAGTTATCGTTCGTCAGATGCTGCGTAAAGCCACCATCGTGAATGCCGGTAGCTCCGACTTCCTCGAAGGTGAGCAGGTTGAATACTCTCGCGTTAAGATTGCTAACCGCGATCTGGAAGCGAATGGCAAAATCGGTGCGTCCTTCGCGCGCGATCTGCTGGGTATCACCAAAGCGTCTCTGGCAACCGAGTCCTTCATCTCCGCGGCATCGTTCCAGGAGACCACTCGTGTGCTTACCGAAGCAGCCGTTGCGGGCAAACGCGACGAACTGCGCGGTCTGAAAGAGAACGTTATCGTGGGTCGTCTGATCCCGGCTGGTACCGGTTACGCCTACCACCAGGATCGTATGCGCCGTCGCGCAGCGGGCGAAATCCCTGCTGCACCGCAGGTAACTGCTGAAGATGCCTCTGCCAGCCTGGCAGAGCTGCTGAACGCAGGCCTGGGCGGTTCTGACAACGAGTAATCTTTAAGTCAGCCCATTAAAAAACCCGCTTCGGCGGGTTTTTTTTTGTCTGATGTACGGCGAGTCTGGTGCGATTGTTGCCGGGTGGCGCTACGCTTACCCGGTCTACGGTTCGGTGTTAGTTCACCAGCGGCAAACGGCGATACAGCTCGATCATATCCCCGGCCAGATCCTGAATGACCATCGCGTTCATCAGGTGATCCTGCGAGTGAACGGTGATCAGATTTACCGGTAGCTTGCCGGTGCCTTCATCAAGACCAATCAATTTAGTCTGGATAGAATGCGCCTGTTTGACGAACTCCCGTGACTCTTCCATCGCTTTTTCAGCCTCGGCAAAATCACCTTTACGCGCCATCTGCAGCGCGGTTAATGCTGAGCTACGGGCTGCACCGGCATTCACCAGCAATTCCATAATGATCGTTTCTAAATCTTCCATGGTTCACTCCAGCAGTTTAAGGGCTTTTTCCAGTACGGCATCACCTTTCATCATGCCGTAATCCATCATGTCGATAACCGCGACCTTCTTACCCAGCGGTTCCGCCTGGGCCTGAAGATTATTCAGTTCATATTTGACCTGCGGGCCAAGCAAAATAATGTCGGCTGCGGCGATTTCATCTTTAAACTCAGCAACCGGTACGGCTTTAATGGTTACGTCGACCCCTTTTTTCTGCGCGGCGTCTTTCATGCGTTGAACCAGCATGCTGGTGGACATTCCCGCTGCACAGCATAAAACGATGTTCTTCATAGTCAGCCCCAATGTACATGTGTTTATTGATAATTATCCCGCACTGTCCGTTACGACAACCGCGTTACCGCGATTGTGTGTGAAGCATCACAAAGAAACCTGCATTTTCTGAAACCGGTTACAACTGTTACAGAATGGGGAGGGCAGGGCGAAACGAGGAAGAAGCTTTCCGCCCTGGTCAGCATCCTCTGCTGACGAAACAAGCGTAAAAAATCCGGGCGCGTTACAGCAACGGCCCGTTGATGAGGTTACGTGACGCCTCGTAATAACTTCACCGGATTATCGTTTTTTTCAGCCTGATTGCGAGGCGCGTCCCAGCCAGCTGTCCCAGTCTTTCCAGACCGGCTGTAATCCCTGCAGACTGAGCGCCTCGGCGACAGCTTCCGGGCGACGGTTATCGTGCGGCGCAAACTGCTCCAGCTCGGGATGATCATCGGCATAGCCGCCGGGCTGGGTTTTTGAAAAGGCGCTGACGTTGTTAATCGCCAGGGGAATGACGCGATCGCGAAACGCGGGAGATTCCCGGGTGGAGAGCGACAGCTCCACCTCCGGAGCCAGCAGACGAAACGCGCAGATGGTCTGCACCAGCTGGCGTTCATCCATGATCGATGCGGGCTGGATCCCGCCGGCGCAGGGTCGCAGCCGGGGAAAAGAGATTGAATACCGGCTCTGCCAGTAGTGCTGCTGCAGCCACAGCAGATGTTCCGCCACCATAAAGTTGTCGACGCGCCAGCTGTCGGAAAGACCGGTCAGCGCCCCGAGGCCGATCTTGTCGATCCCGGCGCGTCCCAGTCGATCTGGCGTCTCCAGCCGCCAGAAGAAATCCTGCTTTTTACCTTTCAGATGGTGCTGGGCATACACCGCCTCATGGTAGGTCTCCTGATAGACCAGTACGCCATCCAGCCCCAGCGTTTTCAGTTCGCCATACTCTGCCTCTGACAGCGGTTGAACCTCCATCTGCAACGAGGCGAACTGGCGGCGAATCGCCGGGATATGGCGGCGAAAATAGTCCATTCCGACTTTGGTCTGGTGTTCGCCGGTGACCAGGAGCAGGTGCTCAAAACCCATCTCGCGGATCGCGGCACACTCCTTGGCAATTTCGTTTTCATCCAGCGTCTTGCGCTTGATGTGGTTGCTCATGGAGAAGCCGCAGTAGGTGCAGTCGTTCGCGCAGAGGTTGGAGAGATAAAGCGGAACATAAAAGCTCACCGTGTTGCCAAAGCGCTGGCGGGTCAGCCGCTGGGCTCGCTGCGCCATCGGCTCCAGCCAGGCGCTGGCAGCGGGGGAGAGCAGGGCCATCATATCTTCGCGGATAAGCTGGCGGGCGTTTAATGCTCGCTCCACATCTGCAGGGGTTTTACTGTTGATACGCAGGCGAATATCGTCCCAGTCGAGCTGGCGCCAGCGATCGGTAAAGGTTTTCATGATAACGCCTCCAGAAAGCCGGTTAACGGGCTGGTGGCGTGGGCTTCAACGCTCCGGGCGCCGGGGCCAGACTGGCGTGCCAGCACGCCAGCCTCCACCGCCAGACGAAACGCCCGCGCCATCGTGACGGGATCGTCCGCGACCGCAATGGCGGTGTTGACCAGTACGGCGTCGGCACCCATCTCCAGCGCCTGCGCGGCGTGGCTGGGTACGCCGATCCCGGCATCGACGATCACCGGCACGGTTGCCTGCTGAATAATAATCTCCAGCATCGCGCGGGTTTCCAGCCCCTGATTGGAGCCTATCGGCGCCCCGAGCGGCATCACTGCCGCACAGCCTGCCTCTTCGAGCCGCTTGCACAGCACCGGATCGGCGCCGCAGTAGGGCAGCACGGTGAACCCCTCTTTCACCAGCATCTCTGCCGCTTTCAGCGTCTCGATGGGATCGGGCAGCAGCCAGCGAGCGTCGGGATGGATCTCCAGTTTGAGCCAGTGCGTTCCCAGCGCTTCGCGCGCCAGCCGGGCCGCGAATAGCGCCTCTTCCGCGGTTTTGGCGCCGGAGGTATTAGGCAGCAGGCTGACGCCCGCCTCCAGCAGCGGCGCCAGAATGGCGTCGTTGTGATTACGCAGATCGACCCGCTTCATGGCCAGCGTCACCAGCTGGCTGCCGCTCTCCCGGATCGCGTCCACCATCAGCTGCGGTGAGGCGAATTTTCCCGTGCCGGTAAACAGATGTGAATCAAAGGTTTTATCAGCAATACGTAACATCTTAGCCTCCGGCAATCACCTGAAAGAGCAGGATCTGATCGCCTTCGCGCACCTGCTGTTTTTCCCACTGCTCGCGCGGCAGGATCTGTTGATTCAGGGCCAGCGCGACCCCGGGTTTTAACTGGCATAGCTGGGAGAGCAGGGTGGCGACGGTTAATCCCTCCACGCACTGCATCGGTTCGTCGTTAAACAGGATCCGCATGCCGCCCTCCACACACCTGGCATCCGCTGGCGCGCTGTAAAGCCAGCTGCCGCCAGCTTCCCGCCCGGGCGTCGAACAGGCGTAGCGTATTGCGCGTGGCCTCGATGCCGCTGAGCAGCTTGATCGCCTCCAGCGCCTGCAGGGTTCCCATCACGCCAACCACCGGCCCGACGATGCCCGCGGTGCGGCAGTTGCGTTGCGGTTCATCATCCTCCGGCCACAGGCAACGGTAGCAGCCCTGCGTCCAGGGGGGCGTCAGCACCATCATCTGTCCACCAAAGCCCACGGCACTGGCGGTGATAAGTGGCGTATTGAGCATCACACAGGCGGCATTGATCGCCTGACGGGTAGCCATGTTATCGGTGCAGTCCAGCACCACGTCGGCGCGGGCAATCTCTTCCTCCAGCGCGCTGCCTTCCAGGCGGGTCTGCAGGGCGATCAGCCGGATGTCGGGATTGAGCTGCTGCAGGCGACGCTCTGTCACCTGCGCTTTTGGCTGGGCGATATCGTCGGTGGTAAAGAGGATTTGGCGCTGCAAATTACTCAGATGAACCTCGTCATTGTCGGCCAAAACCAGAGTGCCGATCCCGGCGCCGGCCAGGTAGAGCGCCGCCGGAGCGCCTAATCCGCCCAGACCGACCACCAGCACCCGGCTGGCGAGCAGCTTTTGCTGCCCGTCGATGGCGATATCTTCCAGCAGGATCTGGCGGCTGTAGCGCATAAAGTCACGGTCATTCATCGCCCGCCCCCGCCAGTTGCAATAGCTGTGTTGTCGCCGCCTGCCAGTCGTCGGCCTGGGTAATGGCGCTCACCACCGCGATACTCCCTACACCGGTCGCCAGGACCGCGGGCGCGCGTTCGAGGCTGATACCGCCGATGGCGACGGTGGGGTAATCCCCGAGCCGGTCGATATGGCGGGCCAGCTGTTCCAGCCCTTGCGGGGCCGATGGCATCTGCTTGGTTTGGGTCGGGAAAACGTGCCCCAGCGCGATGTAGGAGGGACGCGCCGCCAGCGCCACGTCGATCTCCATATCGTCATGGGTCGACACGCCGAGACGCAAACCGGCGGCACGAATGGCCTCAATATCGGTGGTCTCCAGATCCTCCTGACCGAGATGGACACCGTACGCCTGATGCTTGATCGCCAGGCGCCAGTAGTCATTGATAAACAGGCGGGCGTCGTAGCGACGCCCCAGAGCAATGGCCGCGACAACGTCGGCTTCCACCTCATCGTCCTGTTTATCTTTGATGCGCAGCTGGATCGTTTTTACACCCGCAGCGAGCAGGCGTTCGATCCAGGCCACGCTGTCGACCACCGGATAGAGTCCCAGACGAAACGGGACCGGCGGAAAGTTGGGTTGATACATTACGCCTCCTCTTTTTTGAGGTAGATTTCGCCGCCCCGGGCGCGGAAGGTTTCCGACATATCGGCCATGCCCACTTCGATGGTCTGCGCGGCGGCGTAATCACGCACCTCCTGGCTTATTTTCATCGAGCAGAATTTTGGCCCGCACATGGAGCAGAAGTGCGCCACTTTGCCGGACTCCTGCGGCAGGGTTTCGTCGTGATAGGCGCGGGCGGTGAACGGGTCGAGGGCGAGGTTGAACTGATCTTCCCAGCGGAACTCGAAGCGCGCTTTTGACATGGCGTTATCGCGGATCTGCGCCCCCGGATGGCCCTTCGCCAGATCGGCAGCATGGGCGGCAATTTTGTAGGTGATCAGCCCCTGCTTCACATCCTCTTTGTTCGGCAGGCCGAGGTGCTCTTTCGGCGTGACGTAGCAGAGCATGGCGCAGCCGAACCAGCCGATCATCGCCGCGCCAATCCCGGAGGTGAAGTGGTCATAACCCGGTGCGATGTCGGTGGTCAACGGCCCCAGGGTATAGAACGGCGCTTCGTGGCAGTGCTCCAGCTCTTCGGTCATGTTGCGGCGGATCATCTGCATCGGCACGTGGCCCGGACCTTCGATCATCACCTGCACGTCATACTCCCAGGCGATTTTGGTCAGCTCGCCCAGGGTGTGCAGCTCGGCAAACTGCGCCTCGTCGTTGGCATCGCGAATGGAGCCCGGACGCAGGCCATCGCCCAGCGACAGCGACACGTCGTACGCGGCGCAGATCTCGCAGATTTCGCGGAAGTGTTCATAGAGGAAGTTTTCCCGATGGTGGGAGAGACACCATTTCGCCATGATTGAACCGCCGCGGGAGACGATACCGGTCAGGCGTTTCGCCGTCATCGGCACGTAGCGCAGCAGCACGCCGGCGTGGATGGTGAAGTAGTCGACGCCTTGCTCGGCCTGCTCCAGCAGGGTATCCCGGAACGCCTCCCAGGTGAGATCTTCGGCGATGCCGTTCACCTTCTCCAGCGCCTGGTAGATGGGCACCGTACCAATGGGCACCGGGCTGTTACGCAGGATCCACTCGCGGGTTTCGTGAATATAGCGCCCGGTGGAGAGATCCATTACCGTGTCCGCGCCCCAGCGGGTCGACCAGACCAGTTTCTCCACCTCCTCTTCGATAGACGAGGTGACCGCTGAGTTACCGATGTTGGCATTCACTTTCACCAGGAAGTTACGGCCGATAATCATCGGCTCCGACTCCGGGTGGTTGATGTTGGCCGGGATAATGGCGCGTCCGGCGGCAACTTCGTCACGGACAAACTCCGGGGTGATGTTCTCCGGCAGGCGGGCACCAAACCCTTCGCCCGGATGCTGGTGGCGCAGCACGTCGGTGCGGATGCGCTCGCGGCCCATGTTTTCGCGAATGGCGATAAATTCCATCTCCGGGGTCACGATCCCCTGGCGGGCATAGTGCAACTGGGTGACGCATTTGCCCGCCCTGGCACGTTTCGGCGTGAGAAGGCCGGAGAAGCGCAGCTCGTCCAGACCATCATCGGCCAGGCGCTCCCGGGTGTAAGCTGAGCTTTGTTCGGTTAGCGCTTCGCAGTCGTTACGGGCCTCAATCCAGGGTTGGCGCAGTTTCGCCAGCCCCTGCTGCACGTTGATGGTTATCGCCGGATCGCCGTACGGGCCGGAGGTGTCGTAGACCGGCACCGCTTCGTTCTCTTCAAACTGCGGATCCTCTTTGCTGCCGCCGACGAGCGTCGGGCTGAGTTGGATCTCGCGCATGGGCACGCGAATGTCCTCCCGGGAGCCGGTCAGATAGATGCGTTTTGAGTTAGGGAAAGCGGTGCCTTCCAGGGTGTCGATAAAGTGTTGGGCTTGTGCGCGCTGTTCGCGGCGGGTCAATTTTGTGGCAGACATAGCTCGTTCCAGAAAGTGAGGAAGTGGCTTGTCAGACGACGGATGAAGCAAGAGAGGATCGCCCGGTGGCGATACATGACAGATTGACTCTTGTTCCCTTCGCAGGTTTTAACCTGATCAGGTTCCGCGGATCCCGAATTAACGGTCTCAGCCCGGCTTTCGCACTGGGCACTCCGACAAGAATGTGCTCCCCTACAGCGGGAGCAGTAAATGTAAATTACGCGTTAACGATAAATAACTCAAGCCGGTCGGGCGACGTTATCTTCGTTACTCGCTTTCAAATTGTGATCCAGCGCAAGGGCGATCAGGTTATCTTCAAGCGTAAATCGCTGCTCCAGCGCCTCGCCGATATCAGAGAGCGCCTGCTGAAATTCCAGATAATTATCCTGATCGATGGCATTCTCAAGCGTGGAGTCGTAATAATCCATGATTTGCTGGGTATTGGCTTCCAGCAGGGGATAGAGTTTGGTGGCCGCTAAAAACGGGCTGTTCCCTTCCATTTCACCGATAATGCGCTCATAAATATTGAAATGGCCGTTAGAAAGGTAGTCGACCAGGCTCTGACAGAAATCGTCCAGCGCTTTTTCATTCAGACGCATATAGGACTCTTTGCCCGGCTTAATGCCAACGAGGTTGTAGTAGGCAACAAGCAGATGTTTGCGCACGTGCAGCCAGCGATCGACCAGGTTGTTACATCCGCCAACGCGCTCTGTCAGGTTTTCTAGCTGGTTTAGCATGTTTGACTCCGCAAGGTTAAGATTAAAAGCTGCCCACCCAAAATGTAATAGTATTGTTACCAACATGCCTGTGAAGCAAAGGTAGTGCAATAGATATGGATCGTATAATTGAAAAATCGGATCGCGGCTGGTGGTTCGTCAGCCATGAACAGAAATTATGGTTGCCCGGTGGTGAATTACCACATGGCGAGGCCGGAAATTTCGATCTTGCGGGTCAACCCGCACTCAATATCGGGGAGTGGCAGGGCGAGCCTGTGTGGTTGATCCAACAAAATCGTCGTCACGATATGGGATCGGTACGCCAGGTGCTCGATCTCGATGTGGGTCTGTTCCAGCTGGCCGGGCGTGCTGTGCAGTTGGCCGAGTTTTATCGCTCGCATAAATACTGCGGCTACTGTGGTCACACCATGCACCCAAGCAAAACCGAGTGGGCCATGCTCTGCAGCCACTGCCGCGAACGCTACTACCCGCAAATCGCGCCGTGCATCATCGTCGCCATTCGTCGTGAAGATACCATCCTGCTGGCGCAGCACACGCGTCATCGTAACGGGGTGCATACCGTATTGGCCGGGTTTGTCGAAGTGGGCGAAACCCTGGAGCAGGCCGTCGCCCGGGAAGTGATGGAAGAGAGCGGCATCAAGGTGAAGAACCTGCGCTATGTCACCTCCCAGCCGTGGCCGTTCCCACAGTCGCTGATGACCGCTTTTATGGCCGAGTACGACAGCGGCGAGATCGTCATCGACCCGAAAGAGCTGCTGTCAGCCAACTGGTATCGCTACGACGATTTACCGCTGCTCCCGCCGCCAGGCACCGTGGCGCGTCGCCTGATAGAAGATACCGTGGCAATGTGTCGGGCCGACTATGAATGACGTGGTACACTGGGGATAAGACGCTTAAGGAACTGCAAAAATGACCGAACTGAAGAACGATCGTTATCTGCGTGCGCTGCTGCGCCAACCCGTTGATGTCACCCCGGTATGGATGATGCGCCAGGCGGGTCGCTATTTACCGGAATATAAAGCCACCCGGGCGCAGGCAGGCGATTTCATGTCCCTGTGCAAAAACGCGGAGCTGGCCTGTGAAGTAACGCTGCAGCCGCTGCGCCGCTACCCGCTGGACGCGGCGATCCTCTTCTCTGACATTCTGACCATCCCGGACGCGATGGGGCTTGGCCTGTACTTCGAAACCGGCGAAGGCCCGCGCTTTAGCTCGCCGATTAAGAGCAAAGCGGACATCGACAACCTGCCTGTCCCGGACCCGGAGCAGGAACTCGGTTATGTGATGAACGCGGTGCGCACCATTCGCCGCGAGCTGAAAGGCGAAGTGCCGCTGATTGGGTTCTCCGGCAGCCCGTGGACCCTGGCGACCTACATGGTTGAAGGGGGCAGCAGCAAAGCCTTTACCGTGATCAAAAAGATGATGTACGCCGATCCGCTGGCGCTCCACGCCCTGCTGGATAAGCTGGCGAAAAGCGTCACCCTGTACCTGAACGCGCAGATCAAAGCGGGCGCCCAGTCGGTGATGATCTTCGATACCTGGGGTGGGGTACTGACCGGCCGCGATTATCAGCAGTTCTCGCTCTATTACATGCATAAAATCGTTGATGGCCTGCTGCGTGAAAACGAAGGCCGTCGCGTGCCGGTAACGCTGTTCACCAAAGGCGGAGGCCAGTGGCTGGAGGCGATGGCAGAAACCGGCTGTGATGCGCTGGGCCTCGACTGGACCACCGATATTGCCGATGCGCGCCGCCGCGTGGGTGACAAAGTCGCCCTGCAAGGCAACATGGATCCGTCTATGCTGTATGCTCCGGCCGCCCGAATTGAAGAAGAAGTCGCGACCATTTTGGCGGGCTTCGGTCAGGGCGAGGGCCATGTCTTTAACCTGGGGCACGGTATTCATCAGGATGTACCGCCAGAGCATGCAGGCGTGTTTGTGGAGGCGGTGCACCGACTTTCTGCCCAGTATCACCTGTAAGGAGTCGTTATGGATCTTGCGTCACTTCGCGCTCAACAACTTAAACTCGCTGCGTCTGTATCCCGTGAGGATCGTCTGGATAAAGACCCACCCGCGCTGATTGCGGGGGCCGATGTGGGGTTTGAGCAGGGGGGAGAGGTGACGCGGGCGGCGATAGTGCTGCTGACGTACCCCGAACTGGAACTGGTTGAGTACCAGGTGGCGCGGATTGCCACTACCATGCCTTACATCCCCGGTTTCCTCTCTTTTCGTGAATATCCCGCGCTGCTGGCGGCGTGGGATCAGCTCTCGCAAAGACCCGATCTGCTGTTCGTTGACGGGCACGGCATCTCCCACCCGCGTCGTCTTGGCGTTGCCAGCCATTTTGGCCTGCTGGTGGATGTCCCGACCATCGGCGTGGCGAAAAAACGCCTCTGCGGTAAGTTTGATCCCCTGCCGCCCGAACCCGGCGCGCTGGCACCGTTAATGGATAAAGGCGAACAGTTGGCGTGGGTCTGGCGCAGCAAAGCCCGGTGTAATCCACTGTTCGTCGCCACCGGCCATCGCGTCAGTACCGACACCGCGCTGGCGTGGGTGCAGCGCTGTATGCGGGGCTACCGACTACCGGAGCCGACCCGCTGGGCCGATGCGGTAGCGTCCGGGCGTCCGGCGTTTGTTCGTTGGCAGGAAATTCAGCGCTGAATCAGGTAAACTGCGGCCAATTTTCGATTCGAGACATCATCATGTTACAAAACCCGATTCACCTGCGCCTTGAGAAGCTGGAAAGCTGGCAGCACGTCACTTTTATGGCCTGTCTGTGCGAACGTATGTATCCGAACTATGCCATGTTCTGCAAGCAGACCGAATTTGGTGATGGTCAACTCTATCGTCGTATTCTCGATCTGGTGTGGGAAACGCTGACGGTTAAAGATGCGAAGGTGAACTTCGACACCCAGCTCGATAAGCTGGAAGAGGCGATCCCGGTTGCCGATGACTATGATGTCTATGGCGTCTACCCGGCGATTGATGCCTGTGTAGCGCTAAGTGAACTGATTCACTCGCGTCTGAGTGGTGAAACTCTGGAACATGCCATCGAAGTCAGTAAGGCCTCTATTACTACCGTAGCGATGCTGGAGATGACCCAGGAAGGGCGTGAAATGACCGATGAAGAGCTCCGTCTGAACCCGGCCATTGAGCAGGAATGGGACATTCAGTGGGAAATTTTCCGTTTGCTGGCGGAGTGCGAAGAACGCGATATCGAACTGATTAAAGGTCTGCGTGCAGACTTGCGTGAGGCAGGCGAGAGTAACATTGGTATAAATCTTAACCAGTGAGACAACAAAACGTGATTTAACGCCTGTTTTGTCATGCCTCTACTCTTCCCTTCTGCCCCCCGTCTGGTCTACATTTGGGGGGCGAAAAAAAGTGGCTATCGGTGCGTGTATGCAGGAGAGTGCTTTTTTGGCATTTTCGTCGCACTCGATGCTTAGCAAGCGATAAACACATTGAAAGGATAACTTATGAACAAGACTCAACTGATTGATGTAATTGCGGACAAAGCTGACCTGTCTAAAGTACAGGCTAAAGCTGCTCTGGAATCCACCCTGGCTGCAATTACTGAGTCTCTGAAAGAAGGCGATGCTGTACAACTGGTAGGTTTCGGTACCTTCAAAGTGAACCACCGCGCTGAGCGTACTGGCCGCAACCCGCAGACCGGTAACGAAATCAAAATCGCTGCAGCCAACGTGCCAGCATTTGTTTCTGGCAAAGCACTGAAAGACGCAGTTAAGTAAGCCGCGTAGCAGTGAACAGTTTTATCGAGGGGGCGGTTTCGCCCCTTTTGTCTGTCTGGCGCCGGGTGACGGTGCTGGCGGGCATATTTGTATTAACCGCCTGTAGCCATGATTCCTCCCTGCCGCCTTTTACCGCCAGCGGCTACGCTGACGATCAGGGCGCGGTACGCGTCTGGCGTAAAGATTCAGACGATGAAGTTCATCTCCTCTCCGCGTTTAGCCCCTGGCACAGCGGCAGTACCACCACCAGTGAATATCGCTGGCAGGGCGATACGCTCGTCTGGATCGACATAAACGTCTACAGCAAAGTCCCCGAGCATGTGCGGGTACGCTTTGATGACCACGGTGAGCTGAGCTTTATGCAGCACGAAACCGGTGGCCTTAAACAGCAACTCTCTACCGATCAAATCGAGCTTTACCGCTACCGCGCCGCGCAGATTCGCCAGACCAGCGACGCGCTGCGACAGGGAAGGGTCGTGCTACATCAGGGGCGCTGGCATGTTGACGGCTCCGTGACAACGTGTGAAGGCCAGACCCTGAAGCCGGATCTCGATAGCTGGGCAACGGAACACATTGCACGCCGGCAGAGCCACTCCTCCATGGCAGTGAGTGTGGCGTGGCTGGAAGCGCCTGAAGGATCACAGCTGCTGCTGGTGGCGAACGAAGATTTTTGTACCTGGCAGCCGACAGAGAAGAGTTTCTGAAAATCCCCCTCCCTTGCGGGAGAGGGACTGGTGAAGGAGGGAGTTACTTCCCTTGCTCGCGCGCAATGGCGCGGTAACCAATATCGTTACGGCTGAAGCTACCGTTCCAGTGAATATCCGCCATCACGGCATAGGCGCGTTGCTGTGCTTCTGCGACGGTATTGCCCAGCGCCGTGGCGCACAGGACGCGGCCACCGTTAGTCAGCACACGTTCGTCGTCGGAGAGCTTAGTCCCCGCATGGAATACCTTCGCGCCTTCGATGGCTTCCAGCGGCAGGCCGTGGATCTCATCGCCGGTGTTGTAGTTGCCCGGATAACCGCCCGCCGCAATTACCACGCCCAGAGAAGCACGCTCATCCCACTCAGAGCGCTTTTCGTCCAGCTTGCCTTCGCAGGCCGCCAGGCACAGCTCTACCAGATCGGATTTCATGCGCAGCATGATTGGCTGCGTTTCTGGATCGCCAAAGCGGCAGTTGAATTCGATAACCTTCGGGTTGCCCTGTTTGTCGATCATCAGGCCAGCATAGAGGAAACCGGTATAGGTATTGCCTTCCGCCGCCATTCCTTTCACGGTTGGCCAGATGATGCGGTCCATGGTGCGCTGGTGAACTTCATCCGTTACCACAGGGGCAGGGGAGTAAGCCCCCATCCCGCCGGTATTCGGGCCGGTATCGGCATCGCCAACGCGCTTATGATCCTGGCTGGTGGCCATCGGCAGCACATGCTCGCCGTCGACCATGACGATAAAGCTCGCCTCTTCGCCATCAAGAAACTCTTCGATAACGATACGGTGGCCTGCATCACCAAAGGCGTTACCTGCCAGCATATCCTGAACGGCGGCTTTTGCTTCTTCGAGCGTCATCGCCACGATAACGCCTTTACCCGCTGCCAGACCGTCGGCTTTGATCACAATCGGCGCGCCTTTTTCACGTAAGTAGGCCAGCGCGGGCTCCACTTCGGTGAAATTCTGATATTCCGCGGTCGGAATGTTGTGACGCGCGAGGAAATCTTTGGTGAAGGCTTTAGAGCCTTCGAGCTGCGCGGCGCCTTCGGTCGGGCCGAAGATGGTCAGGCCCGCGGCACGGAATGCGTCTACCACGCCAATGACCAGCGGCGCTTCCGGGCCCACAATGGTCAGATCGATTTTTTCGCTCTGGGCAAAGCTCAGCAGCGCCGGGATATCGGTTACGCCGATAGCGACGTTCTGCAGGGTAGGCTCCAGGGCGGTACCGGCGTTACCCGGCGCCACAAAGACGGTTTCAACCTGCGCTGACTGCGCCGCTTTCCACGCCAGGGCGTGCTCGCGCCCGCCGTTACCAATCACTAATACTTTCATTCTCTGCTCCGGGAATTAATGGCGGAAATGACGCATGTCGGTGAAGATCATCGCGATACCATGTTCATCGGCGGCGGCAATGACTTCGTCGTCGCGGATAGAGCCGCCAGGCTGGATCACGCAGGTGATGCCCACTGCCGCAGCTGCATCGATACCGTCACGGAACGGGAAGAACGCGTCGGACGCCATGGCGGAGCCTTTAACTTCCAGACCTTCGTCGCCCGCTTTAATCCCGGCGATTTTCGCAGAGTAAACGCGGCTCATCTGGCCCGCGCCTATACCGATGGTCATGTTCTCTTTCGCATAGACGATGGCGTTGGATTTCACGAACTTCGCCACTTTCCAGCAGAACAGCGCGTCACGCAGCTCCTGCTCCGTAGGCTGACGTTTGGTGACGACACGCAGATCTTTCTCGCTGACCATGCCCAGGTCACGATCCTGAACCAGCAGGCCACCGTTCACACGCTTGAAGTCGAGGCCCGGAACGCGTTCTGCCCACTGACCGCAGACCAGCACGCGCACGTTCTGTTTTGCCGCGGTGATTTTCAGGGCGTCTTCGGTGGCCGAAGGGGCGATGATCACCTCCACAAACTGGCGGGAGATGATCGCCTGGGCGGTTTCGGCATCCAGCTCGCGGTTAAACGCGATAATGCCGCCAAACGCTGAGGTCGGGTCAGTTTTGTACGCACGATCGTATGCATCCAGAATCGAGGTGCTGACCGCCACGCCGCATGGGTTCGCGTGCTTCACGATAACGCAGGCGGGCTCGCTGAACTCTTTCACGCACTCCAGCGCCGCGTCGGTATCCGCAATGTTGTTATAGGAGAGCGCTTTACCCTGCACCTGCTGCGCAGTAGCAACGGAGGCTTCTTTAACCTCTTCTTCTATATAGAAGGCAGCCTGCTGGTGGCTGTTTTCGCCGTAGCGCATATCCTGCTTCTTAATGAAATTCAGGTTTAAGGTGCGGGAGAAGCGACCAGAGGGATCCTTGCTTTCGCCGTGGTAGGCAGGGACCAGGCTACCGAAGTAGTTGGCGATCATGCTGTCGTAAGCCGCGGTATGTTCAAAGGCCTTAATGGCGAGGTCGAAACGGGTCTCGAGATTTAGTGAACCTTCGTTGGCATCCATCTCTTTAATAATGGCGTCGTAGTCGCTGCTCTTTACAACGATGGCCACATCTTTATGGTTCTTGGCGGCGGAGCGCACCATGGTTGGGCCGCCAATATCGATATTCTCTACCGCATCCTCCAGGGAGCAGCCTTCACGGGCGACAGTCTGGGCAAATGGGTAAAGGTTAACAACCACCATGTCGATTGGCGCAATCCCGTGCTGATCCATAATGCCGTCATCCTGACCGCGACGACCCAGAATGCCGCCGTGGACTTTCGGGTGCAGGGTTTTGACGCGTCCATCCATCATTTCCGGGAAGCCGGTGTAATCGGACACTTCGGTTACCGGCAGGCCTTTATCTGCTAACAGGCGAGCAGTACCGCCTGTGGACAGCAGCTCTACGCCACGTGCAGAAAGTGCCTGAGCGAATTCAACGATACCGGCTTTATCAGAAACACTGAGCAGAGCGCGGCGGACTGGACGACGTTGTTGCATGGTAAATCCCCTGGATTTGACGATTACAGAGAGCGTTAGGTGAATTTTCCCGATAAAAACTCAACTAACACACCTGGCGGGGCGCTTTATTTAGCGCGAGCATTTTAACGAAAACGTTTGCGCAACGCTCGCACATTTTCACTTTTTCGTCACGTTGTGGATAAGTCTGTGTGTAATCAGGTATAAGGCGGGCTTTTGCTGGGGAATGCAGCAGTCAGTCATTTTTATGACATTTAAGGGTTGCGGGCGCCGGAGAACTCCCTATAATGCGCCTCCATCGACACGGCGGATGTGAATCACTTCACACTAACAGCCGGGCCGGTTGAGGAGAAAGCGAAAATAATCGCTTGACTCTGAAAGAGGAAAGCGTAA
>NZ_PQJY01000019.1:0-26309 GCF_002920195.1 Leclercia sp. LSNIH8
CAGAAGGCGTTGAGATGGTAATGCCAGGCGACAACATCAAAATGGTTGTTACCCTGATCCACCCAATCGCAATGGACGATGGTCTGCGTTTCGCAATCCGCGAAGGCGGCCGTACCGTTGGCGCGGGTGTTGTTGCTAAAGTTCTGGGCTAATTAATTATCCCTGAATTAAAAAGGACGCTTCGGCGTCCTTTTTTGTTTTCAGCGTTTATGGCTGTCACAAATTTTCGTATTTTTTGTTCGCTCCCGCCCCGCATCTTCGTGCTTGTGCTATTGTAATCATAATTATTCTCACTTACACTTTGCACATATTTTGAACGGGAGTGGTTATGTACGTTTGTTTATGTAACGGTGTGAGTGATAAAAAAATTCGTCAGGCCGTTCGCCAGTTTCACCCTCAATCTTTTCAGCAGCTGCGTAAGTTTGTTCCGGTTGGAAATCAATGTGGTAAGTGCGTTCGCGCTGCTCGCGAGATTATGCAGGACGAATTGATGCAGATCCCGGAATACAAAGAGATTGCCTGAGGCTCATACTTTTCTTTTGACATCCCTGTAGCCCCATCTACGCTTCAATGAGTGGAAGCGGAGGGACTATAATGAAAGGTGATATCAAAATCATAAGTTATCTCAATAAATTATTGGGAAATGAGCTTGTCGCAATCAACCAATACTTTCTCCATGCGAGAATGTTCAAAAACTGGGGGCTGACTCGCCTCAACGATATTGAATACCATGAGTCCATCGATGAGATGAAGCACGCTGATAAGTACATCGAGCGTATTCTGTTCCTCGAGGGTATCCCCAACCTGCAGGATCTCGGCAAGCTGGGTATCGGCGAAGATGTTGAAGAGATATTGCGTTCGGATCTGACGCTGGAGCTCGAAGGGGCGAAAGATCTGCGTGAAGCTATTGCTTATGCAGACAGCGTTCATGACTACGTCAGCCGCGATATGATGATTGAGATTCTGGCCGATGAAGAAGGGCACATCGACTGGCTGGAAACAGAACTGGATCTTATCAGTAAAATTGGGCTGCAAAATTACCTCCAGTCGCAAATTAAAGTGGAAAGCTGATCAGGCTTTGCCCGCTCATCATTAAACCCGCTGCCGCCATGAAAGGTCCAAATGGCAGTGGGTTTTTTAATATCTGTTCCCCGGGTTTACACATCGCCAGTATGAGAAGGTAAAGCGTAGCCAGCAAAGCTGCTGATAATGCCAGCACAGGAAGTACGCACCATCCGTGCCATGCGCCCAGCGCACCCAGATACTTTACGTCACCGTAACCCAGCCCTTCACGCTTACGTAGCAGCCTGTAACCCCAATAAATAATCGCGAATCCTGTGTACCCCGCTATCGCCCCTGCGACGGCGGCAGGCAGCCGCTCGGGTTGAAGACAGAGGTGATAAAGCAGACCAACCCATAGTAGCGGGCAGAGATATCGGTCCGGAAGCAGATGTGAGCGGATATCCTCGCGAACTAACAGTGCTGTTAATCCCAGGTAGGCAAAAAAGAAGGGGAGGAGAGTAAGCATTGGCGTAAACCTCAATAGAATGTTTGCCTCCATATTCCATGCACCCCAAAGGTGAAACAAACGGCAAACTAAAACGCTGCGAGACGCCTTCCTGCCTGTTATTACGACAATGTACGATTGCATCGTATTTACGAGGGGTCACGCAAAATTGAGCTCTGCCGTCTATTTTCTAAACTGGGCTTGCGTCCTGCCCAGATTTACGTATAATGCGCGGGCTTGTCGTAATTGACAGCTGGTTCAATCTGAACCCCGGGCAGCAATCTTTTTCAGTTGCCTAACAATGCTCCCAATCGGGGAGCTACGTAAGAACGGTTACACTCTCCCATCAATCGTAATGGGTCTGAGTAGTGATCATTTTCGTTTATAAAATAATTGGAGCTCTGGTCTCATGCAGAACCAAAGAATCCGTATCCGCCTTAAAGCGTTTGATCATCGTCTGATCGATCAATCAACCGCGGAAATCGTCGAGACTGCTAAGCGCACTGGTGCGCAAGTCCGTGGTCCGATCCCGCTGCCGACCCGCAAAGAGCGCTTTACCGTTCTGATCTCCCCGCACGTTAACAAAGACGCGCGTGATCAGTACGAGATCCGCACTCACAAGCGTCTGGTTGACATCGTTGAGCCAACTGAGAAAACCGTTGATGCTCTGATGCGTCTGGATCTGGCTGCCGGTGTAGACGTGCAGATCAGCCTGGGTTAATCAGGTCATCGAGCGATTGAGAGGTTGATACAATGATTGGTTTAGTCGGTAAAAAAGTGGGTATGACCCGCATCTTCACTGAAGATGGCGTTTCTATCCCAGTAACCGTAATCGAAGTTGAAGCAAACCGCGTTACTCAGGTTAAAGATCTGGCTAACGATGGCTACCGCGCTATTCAGGTTACCACTGGTGCTAAAAAAGCTAACCGTGTAACCAAGCCAGAAGCGGGTCACTTCGCTAAAGCTGGCGTAGAAGCTGGCCGTGGTCTGTGGGAATTCCGCCTGGCTGAAGGCGAAGAGTTCACCGTAGGTCAGGACATTAGCGTTGAACTGTTTGCTGAAGTTAAAAAAGTTGACGTAACCGGTACCTCTAAAGGTAAAGGTTTTGCCGGTACCGTTAAGCGCTGGAACTTCCGTACCCAGGACGCTACTCACGGTAACTCCTTGTCTCACCGCGTTCCGGGTTCTATCGGTCAGAACCAGACTCCGGGCAAAGTGTTCAAAGGCAAGAAAATGGCAGGTCAGCTGGGTAACGAACGTGTAACCGTTCAGAGCCTGGACGTAGTACGTGTTGACGCTGAGCGCAACCTGCTGCTGGTTAAAGGTGCGGTCCCGGGTGCAACCGGTAGCGACCTGATCGTTAAACCAGCTGTGAAGGCGTAAGGGGATAGCAATGGAATTAGTATTGAAAGACGCGCAGAGCGCGCTGACTGTTTCCGAAACTACCTTCGGTCGTGATTTCAACGAAGCGCTGGTTCACCAGGTTGTTGTTGCTTATGCAGCTGGTGCTCGTCAGGGTACTCGTGCTCAGAAGACTCGTGCTGAAGTAACTGGTTCCGGCAAAAAGCCGTGGCGCCAGAAAGGTACTGGCCGTGCGCGTTCAGGTTCTATCAAGAGCCCGATCTGGCGTTCCGGTGGCGTGACCTTCGCTGCTCGCCCGCAGGACCACAGTCAAAAAGTTAATAAAAAGATGTACCGCGGCGCGCTGAAAAGCATCCTGTCCGAGCTGGTACGTCAGGATCGTCTGATCGTTGTCGAATCTTTCTCTGTAGAAGCGCCTAAAACTAAGCTGCTGGCACAGAAACTGAAAGACATGGCTCTGGAAGATGTGCTGATCATCACCGGTGAGCTGGACGAGAACCTGTTCCTGGCCGCACGTAACCTGCACAAGGTTGACGTACGCGATGCGACTGGTATCGACCCGGTTAGCCTGATCGCCTTCGACAAAGTCGTAATGACTGCTGATGCTGTTAAGCAAGTTGAGGAGATGCTGGCATGATTCGTGAAGAACGTCTGCTGAAGGTGCTGCGCGCACCGCACGTTTCTGAAAAAGCGTCTACTGCGATGGAAAAAACTAACACCATCGTTCTCAAAGTTGCTAAAGACGCGACCAAAGCAGAAATCAAAGCTGCTGTGCAGAAACTGTTTGAAGTCGAAGTCGAAGTCGTTAACACCCTGGTAGTTAAAGGGAAAGTTAAACGTCACGGACAGCGTATCGGTCGTCGTAGCGACTGGAAAAAAGCTTACGTCACCCTGAAAGAAGGCCAGAATCTGGACTTCGTTGGCGGCGCTGAGTAAGTCGGAGGAGTAATACAATGGCAGTTGTTAAATGTAAACCGACATCTCCGGGTCGTCGCCACGTTGTTAAAGTGGTTAACCCTGAGCTGCACAAGGGCAAGCCTTTTGCTCCGTTGCTGGAAAAGAACAGCAAATCCGGTGGTCGTAACAACAATGGCCGTATCACCACTCGTCACATCGGTGGTGGCCACAAGCAGGCTTATCGTATTGTTGACTTTAAACGCAACAAAGACGGTATCCCAGCAGTTGTTGAGCGTCTTGAGTACGATCCGAACCGTTCCGCGAACATCGCGCTGGTTCTGTACAAAGATGGCGAACGCCGTTACATCCTGGCCCCTAAAGGCCTGAAAGCTGGCGACCAGATTCAGTCTGGCGTTGATGCTGCAATCAAAGCAGGTAACACCCTGCCGATGCGCAATATCCCGGTTGGTTCTACCGTTCATAACGTAGAAATGAAACCAGGTAAAGGCGGTCAGCTGGCACGTTCCGCTGGTACTTACGTTCAGATCGTTGCGCGTGATGGTGCTTATGTCACCCTGCGTCTGCGTTCTGGTGAAATGCGTAAAGTCGAAGCAGACTGCCGCGCTACCCTGGGCGAAGTTGGCAATGCTGAGCATATGCTGCGCGTTCTGGGTAAAGCAGGTGCTGCACGCTGGCGTGGTGTTCGTCCTACCGTTCGCGGTACTGCGATGAACCCAGTCGACCACCCACATGGTGGTGGTGAAGGTCGTAACTTTGGTAAGCACCCGGTAACTCCGTGGGGCGTTCAGACCAAAGGTAAGAAGACCCGCAGCAACAAGCGTACTGATAAATTTATCGTACGTCGCCGTAGCAAATAATATTAGAGGATAAGCCATGCCACGTTCTCTCAAGAAAGGTCCTTTTATTGACCTGCACTTGCTGAAGAAGGTAGAGAAAGCGGTGGAAAGCGGAGACAAGAAGCCCCTGCGCACTTGGTCCCGTCGTTCAACGATCTTTCCTAACATGATCGGTTTGACCATCGCTGTCCATAATGGTCGTCAGCACGTTCCAGTATTCGTTTCCGATGAAATGGTCGGTCACAAACTGGGTGAATTCGCACCGACTCGTACTTATCGCGGCCACGCTGCTGATAAAAAAGCGAAGAAGAAATAAGGTAGGAGGAAGAGATGGAAACTTTAGCTCAACATCGCCATGCTCGTTCTTCTGCTCAGAAGGTTCGCCTTGTTGCTGACCTGATTCGCGGTAAGAAAGTGTCGCAGGCCCTGGATATTCTGACCTACACCAATAAGAAAGCGGCTGTACTGGTCAAGAAAGTTCTGGAATCTGCCATTGCTAACGCTGAACACAACGATGGCGCTGACATTGACGATCTGAAAGTTGCGAAAATTTTCGTAGACGAAGGCCCGAGCATGAAGCGCATTATGCCGCGTGCGAAAGGTCGTGCAGATCGCATCCTGAAGCGCACCAGCCACATTACTGTGGTTGTGTCCGATCGCTGAGACTCTGGAGACTAGCAATGGGTCAGAAAGTACATCCTAATGGTATTCGCCTGGGTATTGTAAAACCATGGAACTCAACCTGGTTTGCGAACACCAAAGAATTCGCTGACAACCTGGACAGCGATTTTAAAGTACGTCAGTACCTGACTAAGGAACTGGCTAAAGCGTCCGTATCTCGTATCGTAATCGAGCGTCCGGCTAAGAGCATCCGTGTAACTATTCACACTGCTCGTCCTGGCATCGTTATCGGTAAGAAAGGCGAAGACGTAGAAAAACTGCGCAAGGTCGTAGCGGATATCGCTGGCGTTCCTGCACAGATCAATATCGCTGAAGTTCGTAAGCCTGAACTGGACGCAAAACTGGTTGCTGACAGCATCACTTCTCAGCTGGAACGTCGTGTTATGTTCCGTCGTGCTATGAAGCGTGCTGTACAGAACGCAATGCGTCTGGGCGCTAAAGGTATCAAAGTTGAAGTTAGCGGCCGTCTGGGCGGCGCGGAAATCGCACGTACCGAATGGTACCGCGAAGGTCGCGTACCGCTGCACACTCTGCGTGCTGACATCGACTACAACACCTCTGAAGCGCACACCACTTACGGTGTAATCGGCGTTAAGGTATGGATCTTCAAAGGTGAGATCCTGGGTGGTATGGCTGCTGTTGAACAACCGGAAAAACCGGCTGCGCAACCTAAAAAGCAGCAGCGTAAAGGCCGTAAATAAGGAGCGTCGCTGATGTTACAACCAAAGCGTACAAAATTCCGTAAAGTGCACAAAGGCCGCAACCGTGGTCTGGCGCAGGGTACGGATGTTAGCTTCGGCACTTTCGGTCTGAAAGCTGTTGGCCGTGGTCGTCTGACTGCACGTCAGATCGAAGCAGCACGTCGTGCTATGACCCGTGCAGTTAAGCGTCAAGGTAAAATTTGGATCCGTGTATTCCCGGACAAACCAATTACCGAGAAGCCGCTGGAAGTTCGTATGGGTAAAGGTAAAGGTAACGTGGAGTACTGGGTTGCCTTGATTCAGCCGGGCAAAGTCCTTTATGAAATGGACGGTGTTCCGGAAGAGCTGGCCCGTGAAGCCTTCGGCCTGGCAGCAGCGAAACTGCCTATTAAAACCACCTTTGTAACTAAGACGGTGATGTAATGAAAGCAAATGAGCTGCGTGAAAAAAGCGTAGAAGAGCTGAACGCTGAGCTGCTGAACCTGCTGCGTGAGCAGTTCAACCTGCGTATGCAGGCTGCAAGTGGCCAGCTGCAACAGACTCACCTGCTGAAGCAAGTGCGTCGTGATGTTGCACGCGTTAAGACTTTACTGACTCAGAAGGCGGGTGCGTAATGACCGATAAAATCCGTACTCTGCAAGGTCGTGTTGTTAGCGACAAAATGGAGAAATCCATCGTTGTTGCTATCGAGCGCGTTGTGAAACACCCGATCTACGGTAAATTCATCAAGCGTACGACCAAACTGCACGTACATGACGAGAACAACGAATGTGGTATCGGTGACGTGGTAGAAATCCGCGAATGCCGTCCACTGTCCAAGACTAAGTCCTGGACGCTGGTTCGCGTTGTAGAGAAAGCGGTTCTGTAATAGAGTAGCCTTCTCGATACGAATAAACGGCTCAGCGATGAGCCGTTTATTTTTTCTACCCATATTGCAGAAGCGGTGTTATAATGCCGCGCCCTCGATATGGGGCTTTTTAACGGCTCTGATTTTAGAGTCTCAGGTAGTAGTTGACATTAGCGGAGCACTAAAATGATCCAAGAACAGACTATGCTGAACGTCGCCGACAACTCCGGTGCACGTCGCGTAATGTGTATCAAGGTTCTGGGTGGCTCGCACCGTCGCTACGCAGGCGTAGGCGACATCATCAAGATCACCATCAAAGAAGCAATTCCACGTGGTAAGGTCAAGAAAGGTGATGTGCTGAAAGCGGTAGTGGTGCGCACCAAGAAGGGTGTTCGTCGCCCTGACGGTTCTGTCATTCGCTTCGATGGTAATGCATGCGTTATTTTAAACAATAACAGCGAGCAGCCTATCGGCACGCGTATCTTTGGGCCGGTAACTCGTGAACTTCGTACTGAGAAGTTCATGAAAATTATCTCTCTGGCACCAGAAGTACTCTAAGGAGCGAATCATGGCAGCGAAAATCCGTCGTGATGACGAAGTTATCGTGTTAACCGGTAAAGATAAAGGTAAACGCGGTAAAGTAAAAAATGTCCTGTCTTCCGGCAAGGTCATTGTTGAAGGTATCAACCTGGTTAAGAAACATCAGAAGCCGGTTCCGGCCCTGAACCAGCCAGGTGGCATCGTTGAAAAAGAAGCTGCTATTCAGGTTTCTAACGTTGCAATCTTCAATGCGGCAACCGGCAAGGCTGACCGTGTAGGCTTTAGATTCGAAGACGGCAAAAAAGTCCGTTTCTTCAAGTCTAACAGCGAAACTATCAAGTAATTTGGAGTAGTACGATGGCGAAACTGCATGATTACTACAAAGACGAAGTAGTTAATAAGCTCATGACTGAGTTTAACTACAATTCTGTCATGCAAGTCCCTCGGGTCGAGAAGATCACCCTGAACATGGGTGTTGGTGAAGCGATCGCTGACAAGAAACTGCTGGATAACGCAGCAGCTGACCTGGCAGCTATCTCCGGTCAAAAACCGTTGATCACCAAAGCACGCAAATCTGTTGCAGGCTTCAAAATCCGTCAGGGCTATCCGATCGGCTGTAAAGTAACTCTGCGTGGCGAACGCATGTGGGAGTTCTTTGAGCGCCTGATCACTATTGCTGTACCTCGTATCCGTGACTTCCGTGGCTTGTCCGCTAAGTCTTTCGACGGTCGTGGTAACTACAGCATGGGTGTCCGTGAGCAGATCATCTTCCCAGAAATCGACTACGATAAAGTCGACCGCGTGCGTGGTTTGGATATTACCATTACCACTACTGCGAAATCTGACGAAGAAGGCCGTGCTCTGCTGGCTGCCTTTGACTTCCCGTTCCGCAAGTAAGGTAGGGTTACTGAATGGCTAAGCAATCAATGAAAGCACGCGAAGTAAAGCGCGTAGCTTTAGCTGATAAATTCTTCGCTAAACGCGCTGAACTGAAAGCGATCATTTCTGATGTGAACGCTTCCGACGAAGATCGTTGGAATGCAGTTCTCAAGCTGCAGACTCTGCCGCGTGATTCCAGCCCGTCTCGTCAGCGTAACCGCTGCCGTCAAACTGGTCGTCCGCACGCTTTCCTGCGGAAGTTCGGGTTGAGCCGTATCAAGGTCCGTGAAGCCGCAATGCGCGGTGAAATCCCGGGTCTGAAAAAGGCTAGCTGGTAATTGTCACCAATTGAATCACGGGAGTAAAGACAGATGAGCATGCAAGATCCGATCGCGGATATGCTGACCCGTATCCGTAACGGTCAGGCCGCGAACAAAGCTGCGGTCACCATGCCTTCCTCCAAGCTGAAAGTGGCAATCGCCAACGTGCTGAAGGAAGAAGGTTTTATCGAAGATTTTAAAGTTGAAGGCGACACCAAGCCTGAACTGGAACTTACTCTTAAGTATTTCCAGGGCAAGGCTGTTGTAGAAAGCATTCAGCGTGTCAGCCGCCCAGGTCTGCGCATCTACAAACGTAAAGATGAGCTGCCAAAAGTTATGGCCGGCATGGGTATCGCAGTTGTTTCTACCTCTAAAGGTGTTATGACTGATCGTGCAGCGCGCCAGGCTGGTCTTGGTGGCGAAATTATCTGCTACGTAGCCTAATCGGAGGAAAAAATGTCTCGTGTTGCTAAAGCACCGGTCGTTGTTCCTGCCGGCGTTGATGTAAAAATCAACGGTCAGGTTATTACGATCAAAGGTAAAAACGGCGAGCTGACTCGTACTCTCAACGATGCTGTTGAAGTTACTCATGCAGATAACGCTCTGACTTTCGGCCCACGTACTGGTTACGTTGATGGCTGGGCTCAGGCTGGTACCGCGCGTGCCCTGCTGAACTCAATGGTTATCGGTGTTACCGAAGGCTTCACTAAGAAGCTGCAGCTGGTTGGTGTAGGTTATCGTGCAGCGATCAAAGGGAACGCAGTAAGCCTGGCTCTGGGCTTCTCTCACCCTGTTGAACACGCGCTGCCAGCAGGTATTACTGCAGAATGCCCGTCTCAGACTGAAATCGTGCTGAAAGGCGCTGATAAACAGCTGATCGGTCAGGTTGCAGCAGATCTGCGCGCCTACCGTCGTCCTGAGCCTTACAAAGGCAAGGGTGTTCGTTACGCCGACGAAGTCGTGCGTACCAAAGAGGCTAAGAAGAAGTAAGGTAACACTATGGATAAGAAATCTGCTCGTATCCGTCGTGCGACCCGCGCACGCCGCAAGCTCAAAGAGCTGGGTGCAACTCGCCTGGTGGTACATCGTACCCCGCGTCACATTTACGCACAGGTAATTGCACCGAACGGTTCTGAAGTTCTGGTAGCTGCTTCTACTGTAGAAAAAGCTATCTCTGAACAATTGAAGTACACCGGTAACAAAGACGCCGCTGCAGCTGTAGGTAAAGCTGTTGCTGAACGCGCTCTGGAAAAAGGCATCAAAGATGTTTCCTTTGACCGTTCCGGGTTCCAATATCATGGTCGTGTCCAGGCACTGGCAGATGCTGCCCGTGAAGCTGGCCTTCAGTTCTAAGGTAGAGGTGTAAGATGGCTCACATCGAAAAACAAGCTGGCGAACTGCAGGAAAAGCTGATCGCGGTTAACCGCGTATCTAAAACCGTTAAAGGTGGTCGTATTTTCTCCTTCACAGCTCTGACTGTAGTTGGCGATGGTAACGGTCGCGTTGGTTTTGGTTACGGTAAAGCGCGTGAAGTTCCAGCAGCGATCCAGAAAGCGATGGAAAAAGCCCGTCGCAATATGATTAACGTCGCGCTGAACCACGGCACCCTGCAGCACCCAGTTAAGGGTACTCACACGGGTTCTCGTGTCTTCATGCAGCCGGCTTCCGAAGGTACCGGTATCATCGCCGGTGGTGCAATGCGCGCCGTTCTGGAAGTCGCTGGGGTTCATAACGTTCTGGCTAAAGCATACGGTTCCACCAACCCGATCAACGTGGTTCGTGCAACTATTGATGGCCTGGAAAATATGAAATCTCCAGAAATGGTCGCTGCCAAGCGTGGTAAATCCGTTGAAGAAATTCTGGGGTAATTGACCATGGCAAAGACTATTAAAATTACACAAACCCGCAGTGCAATCGGACGTCTGCCGAAACACAAGGCAACGCTGCTTGGCCTGGGTCTGCGTCGTATTGGTCATACCGTTGAGCGCGAGGATACTCCTGCTGTACGTGGTATGGTCAACGCGGTTTACTTCATGGTTAAAGTTGAGGAGTAAGAGATGCGTTTAAATACTCTGTCTCCGGCCGAAGGCTCTAAAAAGGCGGGTAAACGCCTGGGTCGTGGTATCGGTTCTGGCCTCGGCAAAACCGGTGGTCGTGGTCACAAAGGTCAGAACTCTCGTTCTGGCGGTGGCGTACGTCGCGGTTTCGAGGGTGGCCAGATGCCACTGTACCGTCGTCTGCCGAAGTTCGGCTTCACCTCTCGCAAATCAGCGATCACAGCCGAAGTTCGTCTGTCTGACCTGGCGAAAGTTGAAGGCGGCGTTGTAGACCTGAACACGCTGAAAGCAGCAAACATTATCGGTATTCAGATCGAGTTCGCGAAAGTGATCCTGTCTGGTGAAGTTTCTACCCCGGTAACTGTTCGTGGCCTGCGTGTTACTAAAGGTGCTCGTGCTGCTATCGAAGCTGCTGGCGGTAAAATTGAGGAATAAGTAGCAGATGGCTAAACAACCGGGATTAGATTTTCAAAGTGCCAAAGGTGGGCTTGGCGAACTGAAACGCAGACTTTTGTTTGTGATCGGTGCGCTGATTGTTTTCCGTATTGGCTCTTTTATTCCGATCCCTGGTATTGATGCCGCTGTACTTGCCAAACTGCTTGAGCAACAGCGTGGCACCATCATTGAAATGTTTAACATGTTCTCTGGTGGTGCTCTCAGCCGTGCTTCTATCTTTGCTCTGGGTATCATGCCGTACATTTCGGCATCGATTATTATCCAGCTGCTGACGGTCGTTCATCCGGCCCTGGCAGAACTGAAGAAAGAAGGGGAGTCTGGTCGTCGTAAGATCAGCCAGTACACCCGCTACGGTACTCTGGTGCTGGCGATATTCCAGTCGATCGGTATTGCTACCGGTCTACCGAATATGCCTGGTATGCAGGGCCTGGTTATTAACCCAGGCTTTGCATTCTATTTCACCGCTGTTGTAAGTCTGGTTTCAGGAACAATGTTCCTGATGTGGCTCGGCGAACAAATTACTGAACGGGGTATCGGTAACGGTATTTCGATCATTATTTTCGCCGGTATTGTCGCGGGACTCCCGCCAGCCATTGCCCATACTATCGAGCAAGCGCGTCAAGGCGACCTGCACTTCCTCCTGTTGCTGTTGGTTGCAGTATTAGTATTTGCAGTGACGTTCTTTGTTATTTTCGTTGAACGTGGTCAACGCCGCATTGTGGTAAACTACGCGAAACGTCAGCAAGGTCGTCGTGTCTATGCTGCACAGAGCACACATTTACCGCTGAAAGTGAATATGGCAGGGGTAATCCCGGCAATCTTCGCTTCCAGTATTATTCTGTTCCCGGCGACCATCGCGTCATGGTTCGGGGGCGGGACTGGTTGGAACTGGCTGACAACAATTTCGCTGTATTTGCAGCCTGGGCAACCGCTTTATGTGTTACTCTATGCGTCTGCGATCATCTTCTTCTGTTTCTTCTACACGGCGTTGGTCTTCAACCCGCGTGAAACAGCAGATAACCTGAAGAAGTCCGGTGCATTTGTACCAGGAATTCGTCCGGGAGAGCAAACGGCGAAGTATATCGATAAAGTAATGACCCGCCTGACTCTGGTTGGTGCGCTTTATATTACCTTTATCTGCCTGATCCCGGAGTTCATGCGTGATGCAATGAAAGTACCGTTCTACTTCGGTGGGACCTCACTGCTTATCGTTGTTGTCGTGATTATGGACTTTATGGCTCAAGTGCAAACTCTAATGATGTCAAGTCAGTACGAGTCTGCATTGAAGAAGGCGAACCTGAAAGGCTACGGCCGCTAATAGGTCGCCCGAGAAGTTACGGAGAGTAAAAATGAAAGTTCGTGCTTCCGTCAAGAAATTATGCCGTAACTGCAAAATCGTTAAGCGTGATGGTGTCATCCGTGTGATTTGCAGTGCCGAGCCGAAGCATAAACAGCGCCAAGGCTGATTATTTCGCATATTTTTCTTGCAAAGTTGGGTTGAGCTGGCTAGATTAGCCAGCCAATCTTTTGTATGTCTGTACGTTTCCATTTGAGTATCCTGAAAACGGGCTTTTCAGCATGGTGCGTACATATTAAATAGTAGGAGTGCATAGTGGCCCGTATAGCAGGCATTAACATTCCTGATCAGAAACATGCTGTGATCGCATTAACTTCGATCTATGGCGTCGGCAAGACCCGTTCTAAAGCCATTCTGGCTGCAGCGGGTATCGCTGAAGATGTTAAGATCAGTGAGCTGTCTGAAGAACAAATCGACACGCTGCGTGACGAAGTTGCCAAATTTGTCGTTGAAGGTGATCTGCGCCGTGAAGTTAGCATGAGCATCAAGCGCCTGATGGATCTTGGTTGCTATCGCGGTTTGCGTCATCGTCGTGGTCTGCCAGTACGCGGTCAGCGTACTAAGACCAACGCACGTACCCGTAAGGGTCCGCGCAAACCGATCAAGAAATAATCGGGGTGATTGAATAATGGCAAAGGCACCAGTTCGTGCACGTAAGCGTGTAAGAAAACAAGTCTCTGACGGCGTGGCTCATATCCATGCTTCTTTCAACAACACCATCGTTACTATTACTGATCGTCAGGGTAACGCGCTGGGTTGGGCAACAGCCGGTGGTTCCGGTTTCCGTGGTTCTCGCAAATCCACTCCGTTCGCAGCTCAGGTTGCAGCAGAGCGTTGCGCTGAAGCCGTAAAAGAATACGGCATCAAGAATCTGGAAGTTATGGTAAAAGGTCCGGGTCCGGGTCGCGAATCTACCGTTCGTGCTCTGAACGCCGCTGGTTTCCGCATCACTAATATTACTGATGTGACTCCGATCCCTCATAACGGTTGTCGTCCGCCGAAAAAACGTCGCGTATAACGCGTTCGTTTTCCAGGTTTGTTGGAGATAGAAAATGGCAAGATATTTGGGTCCTAAGCTCAAGCTGAGCCGTCGTGAGGGCACCGACTTATTCCTTAAGTCTGGCGTTCGCGCGATCGATACCAAGTGTAAAATTGAACAAGCTCCTGGCCAGCACGGTGCGCGTAAACCGCGTCTGTCTGACTATGGTGTGCAGTTGCGTGAAAAGCAAAAAGTTCGCCGTATGTACGGTGTGCTGGAGCGTCAGTTCCGTAACTACTATAAAGAAGCAGCACGTCTGAAAGGCAACACCGGTGAAAACCTGTTGGCTCTGCTGGAAGGTCGTCTGGACAACGTTGTATACCGTATGGGCTTTGGCGCCACTCGTGCTGAAGCACGTCAGATGGTTAGCCATAAAGCAATCATGGTAAACGGTCGTGTTGTTAACATCGCTTCTTATCAGGTTAAAGCGAATGACGTTGTTAGCATTCGTGAGAAAGCGAAAAAGCAATCTCGCGTGAAAGCCGCTCTGGAGCTGGCTGAGCAGCGTGAAAAGCCAACCTGGCTGGAAGTTGATGCTGGCAAGATGGAAGGTACGTTCAAGCGTCAGCCAGAACGTTCTGATCTGTCTGCGGACATTAACGAACACCTGATCGTCGAGCTTTACTCCAAGTAAAGCTTAGTACCAAAGAGAGGACACAATGCAGGGTTCTGTGACAGAGTTTCTAAAACCGCGCCTGGTAGATATCGAGCAAGTGAGTTCGACGCACGCCAAGGTGACCCTTGAGCCTTTAGAGCGTGGCTTTGGCCATACTCTGGGTAACGCACTGCGCCGTATTCTGCTCTCATCGATGCCGGGTTGCGCGGTGACCGAGGTTGAGATTGATGGTGTACTTCATGAGTACAGCACCAAAGAAGGCGTTCAGGAAGATATCCTTGAAATCCTGCTCAACCTGAAAGGGCTGGCGGTGAGAGTTCAGGGTAAAGATGAAGTTATTCTTACTCTGAATAAATCTGGCATTGGCCCTGTGACTGCAGCCGACATCACCCACGACGGTGATGTTGAAATCGTCAAGCCGCAGCACGTGATCTGCCACCTGACCGATGAGAACGCAGCTATTAGCATGCGTATCAAAGTTCAGCGCGGTCGTGGTTATGTGCCGGCTTCTGCCCGAATTCATTCGGAAGAAGATGAGCGCCCAATCGGCCGTCTGCTGGTCGACGCATGCTACAGCCCTGTAGAGCGTATTGCCTACAATGTTGAAGCAGCGCGTGTAGAACAGCGTACCGACCTGGACAAGCTGGTCATCGAAATGGAAACCAACGGCACAATCGATCCTGAAGAGGCGATTCGTCGTGCGGCAACCATCCTGGCAGAACAACTGGAAGCTTTCGTTGACTTACGTGATGTACGTCAGCCGGAAGTGAAAGAAGAGAAACCAGAATTCGATCCGATCCTGCTGCGCCCTGTTGACGATCTGGAATTGACTGTCCGCTCTGCTAACTGCCTCAAGGCAGAAGCTATCCACTATATCGGTGATCTGGTACAGCGTACCGAGGTTGAGTTGCTGAAAACGCCGAACCTGGGTAAAAAATCTCTTACTGAGATTAAAGACGTGCTGGCTTCACGTGGTCTGTCTCTGGGCATGCGCCTGGAAAACTGGCCACCAGCAAGCATTGCTGACGAGTAACCGGATCACAGGTTAAGGTTTTACTGAGAAGGATAAGGTCATGCGCCATCGTAAGAGTGGTCGTCAACTGAACCGCAACAGCAGCCATCGCCAGGCTATGTTCCGCAACATGGCAGGTTCACTGGTTCGTCATGAAATCATCAAGACGACCCTGCCTAAAGCGAAAGAGCTGCGTCGCGTAGTTGAGCCGCTGATTACTCTTGCCAAGACTGACAGCGTTGCTAATCGTCGTCTGGCATTCGCCCGTACTCGTGATAACGAGATCGTGGCAAAACTGTTTAACGAACTGGGCCCGCGTTTCGCGAGCCGTGCCGGTGGTTACACTCGCATTCTGAAGTGTGGCTTCCGTGCAGGCGACAACGCGCCGATGGCTTACATCGAGCTGGTTGATCGTTCAGAGAAAGCAGAAGCTGCTGCAGAGTAATCTGCAGTAACGTAAAAAAACCCGCCTCGGCGGGTTTTTTTATATCTGCTGAATCCCCATTTTCTACACTAGTCATATTCTTTTCCTTCTTACTGGAGTTTTGCTATGTGGTTATTGGACCAATGGGCAGAACGACACATTCTGGATGCCCAGCGCCAGGGTGAATTCGATGACCTGCCCGGCAGTGGCCAGCCGCTGAAACTGGATGATGATTCACATGTCCCCCCCGAGCTTAGAGCAGCCTACCGCATGTTAAAAAATGCGGGTTGCCTCCCTCCTGAACTTGAACAGCGTAAAGAGGCGATCGAACTGTCTCAGTTGCTCACCACAGTCAAAGAGGGCACTGCAGCGCATGCGGATTACACTCGCCGTCTCGCCCTTCTGGAACTAAAGCTTCGCCAGGCGGGAGCGAGTACTGAGTTTCTGCGCGGGGACTATGCTGAACGTCTAATGCAAAAAATGAAGGAGGAGTAGCGATGTATCGTATTGGTGAGCTTGCTAAGCTGGCTGAGGTTACCCCTGATACTATTCGTTATTACGAAAAGCAGCAGATGATGGAGCATGAGATTCGCACTGAAGGGGGCTTCCGGCTTTATACCGACAGGGATCTTCAGCGCCTTAAGTTTATTCGTCATGCGCGACAGCTAGGATTTACCCTGGAATCGATCCGCGAGCTACTGTCGATCCGTATCGATCCCGAGCATCACACCTGCCAGGAATCAAAAAGTATTGTGCAGGCGAGATTGAGTGAAGTCGAGGCGCGCATCGAAGAGCTTCAAACCATGCGGCTCTCTTTACAGCGGTTAAACGATGCCTGTTGCGGTACTGCACATAGCAGCGTTTACTGTTCTATTCTGGAAACCCTTGAACAAGGGGCGAATGGCGAGTCTCGTGGATGTTGATTTTATTGTCAGCACCTTCTACACTCGCGTCGATATTTTGAACACTGGAGAAAGTATGAGCCATTATCAACACAAGAAAGGTCAGATCAACAACAATGCCATTGAGGCGTTACTGCATGATCCTTTATTCAGACAGCGGATCGAGAAGAACAAGAAAGGGAAAGGAAGTTATCTGCGCAAAACTAAACATGCAAAACGGGGTAACTGGGAGGCCAGTGGCAAGCAAGCGAATCGCTTTCTTACCACTGGCCTTCTTGCTTTGAGTGGCTTACAAAGTGCGGTTGTTCTGCGCTTTCAGTAAGTCACGAATTTCAGTAAGCAGCACTTCTTCTTTCGATGGGGCTGGCGGCGCAGCCGGTTCTTCTTTTTTCTTACGGTTTAATTTGTTGATGAGCTTAATGGCCATAAAGATGGCAAAAGCAACAATCATGAAATCAAATACGTTTTGAATAAACACGCCATAGTGCATTACCACTGCAGGGACATCACCTTGCGCTTCCCGCAGCGTTATGGCGAATTGCTTGAAATCTATTCCGCCAATTAAAAGGCCCAGTGGTGGCATGATGATATCCGCAACCAGTGATGAAACGATCTTGCCAAACGCCGCACCAATAATCACACCCACAGCCAAATCCACTACGTTTCCGCGCATCGCAAATTCGCGAAATTCTTTAATAAAACTCATTTTGTTCTCCTTGTGCCAGCTGACAAATACAAGTCTAACAAATCATTAGCGGATTGCCATTGAAGAGAGACGTACGTCACAGAAATATAACCCTTACATATTATTGGGTTAAAAAGAAAAGGTGCTGAATACAGCACCTTTGCAAGCGTCAGAGGAAGAAAGGACTTGGCTGGAATAAGCGCTCGACGTCGGTAATAAACTTTTTGTCTGTCAGGAACATAATAACGTGATCGCCCTGCTCAATGCGTAGATTGTCATTAGCGATCATGACATCGTTACCCCGCACCACTGCACCAATGATAGTGCCCGGCGGGAGCTTAATCTCATCGATGGTACGCCCAACCACACGGGACGTGCTTTCGTCGCCATGCGCCACGGCTTCGATAGCTTCTGCCACTCCACGACGGAGGGAAGAAACGCCCACGATATCCGCTTTTCGCACGTGACTCAGCAGGGCAGAGATAGTGGCCTGTTGCGGCGAAATCGCAATATCGATAACGCTTCCCTGCACCAGATCGACATAGGCTTTGCGCTGGATAAGCACCATAACCTTTTTCGCACCCATCCGTTTTGCCAGCATCGCTGACATGATGTTGGCTTCGTCGTCGTTGGTAACCGCAATGAAAAGATCAACCTGATCGATATGCTCTTCGGCAAGCAGTTCCTGATCCGACGCATCGCCATAAAAAACGATCGTATTTTGCAGTTTTTCTGCCAGTTCAGCGGCGCGCTGTTGATCCCGTTCGATCAATTTCACGCTGTAATCTTTTTCCAGCTGCCGGGCCAGGCCGGCGCCGATATTACCGCCCCCGACAAGCATGATGCGCTTATAGGGTTTTTCCAGTCGCTGAAGCTCGCTCATTACCGCGCGGATGTGCTGTGACGCGGCGATAAAGAAAACCTCGTCACCGGCTTCGACAATGGTAGAGCCTTGGGGACGAATAGGGCGGTCATGACGGAAAATCGCGGCGACGCGCGTATCGATGTGCGGCATATGTTCGCGCATCGTAGAAAGTGCGTTACCGATCAGCGGGCCGCCATAGTAGGCTTTCACCACCGCAAGACTGACCTTGCCCTCTGCGAAATTCACTACCTGCAGTGCGCCCGGGTATTCAATCAGGCGATAAATACTGTCGATAACTAGCTGTTCCGGCGCGATTAAGTGGTCGATTGGCACCGCATCGGACTGAAACAACTTATCGGCGTCACGAACGTAATCCGGCGAACGTATACGCGCGATTCGGTTTGGGGTATTAAATAACGAATAGGCCACCTGACAGGCCACCATATTCGTTTCATCAGAACTGGTGACAGCAACCAGCATGTCTGCGTCGTCCGCTCCGGCTTCACGCAACACGCGTGGGTGAGAGCCATGCCCCTGAACCACGCGCAGATCGAATTTATCCTGCAGGCCGCGCAGACGATCGCCATTGGTATCAACGATAGTGATGTCGTTATTCTCACCGACCAGGTTTTCTGCCAGCGTACCGCCTACCTGCCCCGCGCCCAGAATGATTATCTTCATATCTTGTGACCCGTTATCAACATCACTCTTTGATTAGCTTAGCGTAAAAGAAACCGTCGCCTTCTTCTGCCCCTGGCAGGTTTTGTTTGCCGGGCAGTTCTGGTGTGCCGGTTAAATGCAGGCGGGCATCAGGTGTGCGCTTCAGGAACGCGGCGATCTGCTGGCTATTCTCTTCCGGCAGAACAGAACAGGTGGCATAAACCAGCGTCCCGCCTGTTTTCAGATGCGGCCAGATAGCGTCGAGGATCTCTGACTGCAACTGTGCCAGTTCGTTGATATCCCGGTCGCGGCGCAACCATTTGATATCCGGATGGCGGCGGATAACGCCGGTCGCTGAGCAAGGGGCATCCAGTAAAATGCGATCGAACTGCTCATCCCCGCACCACTGCCCAGGGGTACGCCCGTCACCCTGCTTAACCTCCGCCTTCATACCCAGACGTTTGAGATTATCGTAGACACGCGAAAGACGCTGTTCGTCAACGTCGACAGCCATCACGTTCGCCTGTGGTGCGACTTCCAGAATATGTGTCGTTTTACCGCCTGGCGCGGCGCAAAGATCGAGGATCCGCTCGCCATTCTGCGGCTCAAGCCAGGTCATGCAACCCTGAGCTGAAGCGTCCTGAACGGTAACCCAGCCCTGTTCAAAGCCAGGCAGAGCATGTACCGGTGCAGGGGCCGCCAGGCGCACTGCATCGCTGTATTCAGGATGAGGGAACCCGGTCATCCCGGCCTCTTCCAGTAGTGCCAGCCAGCCATCCCGGGTGTGGTGATTGCGGTTAACGCGTAGCCACATAGGTGGACGCTGGTTATTGGCATTAATTAGCGCTTCCCACTGCTCAGGATAGGCTTTTTGCAGACGCTTTAATAACCAGTCAGGATGCAGGAAACGTTTTTCCGTGCGAGCAAACTCAGCCAGTAATTCATCTTGCTGACGTTGGAACTGTCGCAACACGCCGTTGATCAACCCTTTCAGCTGCGGACGTTTTACCGCAACCGCGCCTTCTACGGTCTCTGCCAGTGCGGCATGAGGTGGAATGCGGGTATGCAGCAGCTGATAGAAGCCGACCATGATCAGGTAGTGAATGACGCGTTGCTTGCCCGCCATCGGGCGCGCCATAAGTTTTCCGATCAGCCACTCCATCTGGGGTAACGTGCGCAGAACACCAAAGCACAACTCCTGAAGCAGCGACTTATCTTTATCAGAAACCTTTTGCTGTAACGGTGGCAGGACATTGCTCAGGGACTGACCCTGCTCGACCACTTGCTCAATCGCCTGTGCTGCCAGGCTGCGTAAATTTTGTTTTTTCATAACCGCAAAAATAAAAATGCCCGGAAACACCGGGCCTTAATTTGAGATGATCTCAGGCGAGACTGTTGCCAGGGGTAAACCATTCACGGCGGGAGTTAAGAAGGTCCTGCGCGCTCATGGCTTTTTTACCTGCTGGTTGTAAGGATTCCAGATTAAGGATCCCTTCAACTGTCGCGACCTGAATACCCTGTTTACTGGCTTCAATGATTGTTCCAGGTGCAGCGTGAGTTTGGCCATCAATCACGGAGGCCTTCCATACCTTCACCGGCTGTCCGTCTATCTCAAGCCAGCTCATTGGCCATGGATTGAAAGCCCGAATGCAGCGTTCAAGCTGAGCAGCAGGGAGAGTCCAGTCGAGGCGGGCCTCTTCTTTGCTGAGCTTTTCAGCATGGGTCACTAATGCTTCGTCCTGAACTTCTGGTTGAGCCCGATTCTCTGCAAGCTGTTGCAGTGTATCAATCAGCCCTTTTGGCCCAAGCTCTGCCAGTTTGTCATACAGGGTGGCACTGGTATCTTCGGCGGTAATAGGACAAGAGAGCTTATGCAGCATATCGCCAGTATCCAGCCCTACGTCCATTTGCATAATCGTCACGCCAGTATCGGCATCGCCAGCCCACAACGAACGCTGGACCGGCGCTGCACCACGCCAGCGTGGGAGAAGTGAACCGTGGACATTAATGCAACCCAGACGCGGCATATCAAGCACCGCTTTCGGCAGGATGAGGCCATACGCCACAACCACCATGACATCTGCATTTAACTGCGCAACCAGCTGCTGATTTTCCTGCGGCCGTAACGAAGCAGGCTGAAAGACCGGTAAACCGTGCTCTTCAGCCAGGACTTTAACCGGGCTCGGCATCAATTTTTTACCACGGCCTGCCGGACGATCGGGCTGAGTAAACACGCCAACAACCTTATGACCAGACGACAACAGCGCGTCGAGATGACGCGCTGCGAAGTCAGGTGTTCCTGCAAAGATGATACGTAGTGATGTAGACACGTTATTCCTTGTATCCGGGGTCACATTAAGCGCGAGCGCGCATGCGATCCAGTTTCTCTACTTTCTGACGAATACGCTGCTGCTTCAGTGGAGAGAGATAATCGATAAACAGTTTACCGACCAGATGATCCATCTCATGCTGAATGCAGATGGCCAGCAGATCATCCGCTTCCAGTTCGAACGGCTTACCGTCGCGATCAAGCGCGCGGATTTTGACCTTTTCTGCACGCGGTACCAGTGCTCGCTGCTCAGGGATAGAGAGGCAGCCTTCTTCGATACCGGTTTCACCGCTTTTTTCCAGAAGCTCCGGATTGATTAATACCAGGCGCTCGTCGCGGTTCTCAGAAACGTCGATCACAATGATGCGCTGGTGAATATCCACCTGAGTCGCCGCGAGACCGATGCCTTCTTCGGCGTACATCGTATCGAACATATCATCAATGATACGTTGAGTTTCTGCATTCACTTCTTTAACCGGCTCGGCGACTTTGCGAAGGCGCTCGTCCGGAATATGTAACACTTGCAAAACTGCCATATATTTCCAGAGTCGTATTCAGGAGTTGATAAGAATATAACCTCTATTCTAGACAAAACCCCCTCTGATTGACAGCATCAGTGACCAATCGCAAAGATTGCTATAGCGGCTTCTGGCAGGGGAAAGGATGACATCCACAGAGATTTGGCTACGCCTGATAAGCACGGGAGAAATGTACGGCGACAAAATGGTGGCGATAGCGCAGCAGCTGCAGCGCGAACCCCATATTGATGGTGCTCTGCTGGTGGAAAGGGGGCTCACCCACAGGCAAAAGGAGAAGTTTTTATCGTTTTCACTGCGGGAACTCGACCGCAGTATGGCCTGGCTGGCCGGACAGGACCATCATCTGATATGTGCGGATAATGCCCTCTATCCGGACCAGCTTCGCGCTATTGCCGATTACCCTGGGGCTTTGTTTGTTAAGGGGGACCCATCGGTGCTGTCGAGTCTGCAACTTGCCGTGGTCGGCAGCCGTTCTCACTCCTGGTATGGAGAGCGTTGGGGAAAAGTGCTTTGTGAGCAGCTAGCCCAGGCGGGCCTGACGATTACCAGCGGACTGGCCTGCGGCATCGATGGTATAGCGCATCGCGCTGCGCTCAACGTTAAAGGCAAAAGCGTCGCGGTGCTGGGCAACGGTCTGGCGGATGTCTATCCCCGCCGCCATTCGTCGCTGGCCATGCATCTTGTTGAAAGCGGTGGTGCAGTGATCTCTGAGTTTTCACTCGCGACACCTCCCTGGCCGGGGAATTTCCCGCGACGTAACCGCATCATTAGCGGCCTCAGTCAGGGGGTGTTCGTTATCGAAGCGATGATAAGAAGCGGTTCTCTAGTTACCGCCAAATGCGCCCTTGAGCAGGGGCGTGAGGTCTTTGCATTACCGGGAGCCATTGGCAACCCGGGGAGTGAAGGTCCTCACTGGTTAATAAAGCAAGGGGCGACTCCCGTGACAACGGCAGAAGATATTCTGGAAACGTTGCAAAACGGACTGAGCTGGCTGCCAGAGGATCCCAAAAATTGGCTTTATTCTTCAGATCAGGACCAGGTAGCATTGCCATTTCCTGAGCTCCTGGCTAACGTAGGAGATGAGGTAACACCTGTTGACGTTGTCGCTGAACGTGCCGGCCAACCTGTGCCAGTAACGGTAGCACAGCTACTCGAACTGGAGTTAGCAGGATGGATCGCAGCTGTACCCGGCGGCTATGTCCGATTAAGGAGGGCAAGCCATGTTCGACGTACTCATGTATTTGTTTGAGACTTACATCCATAACGAAGCTGAAGCACGCGTGGATCAGGACAAACTCACACGCGATCTCACCGATGCAGGTTTCGAACGGGAAGATATCTACAACGCGTTAATATGGCTGGAAAAACTGGCTGATTATCAGGAAGGCCTTGCCGAACCGATGCAGTTAGTTTCCGATCCACTGTCTGTACGCATCTATACGGCTGAAGAGTGTGAAAGGCTGGATGCCAGTTGCCGGGGATTTATCTTATTCCTTGAGCAGATTCAGGTGCTGAACCTCGAAACACGAGAAATGGTGATAGAGCGCGTCATGGCGCTGGATACCGCAGAATTTGAGTTGGAGGACCTGAAGTGGGTCATCCTGATGGTTCTGTTCAATATTCCAGGGTGTGAAAATGCCTATCAGCAAATGGAAGAATTACTCTTTGAAGTGAATGAAGGTATGCTGCACTAATTCATTGTGCAGCACCAAGAGTTGTTATGGCCAAATCAGCACTATTTACGGTGCGTAAACATGAGTCCTGCCCGCAGTGTGGGGCAGAACTTGTTATCCGGTCCGGTAAACACGGGCCGTTTCTCGGTTGTTCACACTATCCAGAATGTGATTATGTCCGTCCCCTGAAAAACCATGCGGACGGGCATATTGTTAAGATTCTGGAGGGACAAGCCTGCCCGCAATGCGGCGGCGATCTGGCGCTGCGCCAGGGGCGTTTTGGCATGTTTATCGGCTGCAGTCGCTATCCCGAATGTCATCACACCGAACAAATCGATAAACCTGATGAAACAGCCGTAGCCTGCCCGCAATGCGGCAGCGGTCATCTCGTGCAACGCCGTTCACGCTATGGTAAGACATTCCACTCCTGCGATCGTTATCCTGAATGTCAGTTTGTTACCAATTTCAAACCGGTGGCGGGCAGCTGCCCTGAGTGCCATTACCCGCTACTTATCGAGAAAAAAACGGCGCAAGGTATGAAGCGCTTCTGCGCCAGTAAACAATGTGGAAAGCCGGTTTCGGCGGAATAAAAAAGTGAAGAATAACCTGCAGTCAGGCTCCGTTGCGCATGCAGTGGACGTGCTGAAAAATGAAGAAGTCATCGCCTATCCAACAGAAGCGGTTTTTGGGGTGGGATGTGATCCCGACAGCGAAGTAGCCGTAACACGTCTCTTAACGCTTAAACAGCGCCCGGTAGAAAAAGGCCTGATTCTCATCGCCGCCAGTTTTGAACAGCTTAAACCTTATATAGATGATTCCATGTTGACGTCAGCGCAGCGTGAAACCATTTTCTCCTCCTGGCCAGGGCCGGTAACGTTTGTGTTTCCGGCGCTGCCGACAACGCCTCGATGGCTGACGGGGCGTTTTGACTCCCTTGCTGTTCGCGTGACGGACCATCCATTAGTTATCGAGCTATGTAATCGCTTTGGTAAACCGCTGGTCTCTACCAGCGCCAATCTGACGGGATTGCCTCCTTGCCGCACTGCAGAAGAGGTGTCAGCGCAGTTTGGCAGTGAGTTCCCGGTGGTCATCGGTGAAACCAGTGGTCGCCTGAACCCGTCAGAAATTCGTGATGCTTTGACCGGCGAACTTTTTCGCCAGGGGTAATCAGATGGAAGCGTACGCCGTTTTTGGTAATCCAGTTGCGCATAGCAAATCGCCGTTTATTCACCAACAGTTCGCACAGCAGTTGCATATCGATCACCCTTATGGCCGTGTGCTTGCACCCGTTGATGCCTTTGTGACGACGCTGGATGCTTTTTTCGCTGGTGGCGGAAAAGGGGCGAATGTCACCGTACCTTTTAAAGAAGAGGCATTCGGGCGCGCCGATGAGTTAACCGAGCGCGCCTCTCTTGCGGGAGCTGTGAATACGCTCAAGCGGCTTGAAGATGGCCGAATTCTGGGAGACAACACTGATGGCATTGGCCTGCTGAGCGATCTGGAACGTCTGTCATTTATCAAACCTGGCGCGCGTATTCTTTTGATTGGCGCGGGCGGCGCGGCGCGAGGTGTGATTTTACCTCTGCTCTCCCTGGATTGCGCAGTAACCATTACGAATCGTACCTACTCCCGGGCAGAAGAGTTGGCCGCTTTGTTTGCCCACACTGGCAGCATTCATGCGGTCGCCATGGACGCATTGAACGGCCATGAGTTTGATCTGATCGTTAATGCGACCTCAAGCGGCATTGGCGGCGATGTTCCCGCCATTCCGGCGTCATTGATCAATGGACAGGTTAATTGCTATGACATGTTCTATCAGAAAGGCAAAACACCTTTTCTGAGCTGGTGTGAACGGCAAGGCGCAAAACATGTGGCTGATGGACTGGGGATGCTGGTGGGGCAGGCCGCGCATGCGGTGATGCTCTGGCACGGCGTGCTGCCGGAAGTGGAGCCGGTCATTGAAAAACTCAAACTGGAGCTATCGGCATGAACCAGGCGATCCAGTTCCCGGATCGAGAAAGCTGGGATGAAGATAAACAGGCAGTCTGTTTTCCCGCGCTGGTAAATGGCATGCAAATGATGTGTGCCATTGAAGCAGGGACGCTGGCGCGTCGTTTTGGTGACGGCCTGCCAATTGAGATGTTTCGTGAACATCGCTGGGATCTGGAAGAAGAAGCCAGCGATGCGATCCGCAAGGGTGACGAGGACGATCAAGGGTGGTTCTGGCTTTCCTGATCCAGATAGTCATTCTTCCATTTAACGTAGTTATTGGCTGAGTACTTTAACCCTTCTATTTCCGCTTCCTTCAGGGGGCGGATCTGTTTAACCGGACTCCCTAAATAGAGAAAGCCGCTCTCGAGCCGCTTGTTTTGCGGAACCAGGCTACCAGCACCAATCATTACGTCATCTTCTACTACCACACCATCCAGCAAAATCGATCCCATGCCGACCAGAACGCGATTGCCGATCGTGCAGCCGTGCAACATTACTTTATGACCGACAGTGACCTCCTCACCAACGATCAGGGGATTACCTTCAGGGTTATAAGAAGATTTATGGGTGACATGCAGCACGCTGCCATCCTGAATATTGGTACGGGCGCCGATGGCGACGTAATTCACATCTCCACGGATGGCAACCAGCGGCCAGATACTGACATCATCACCCAGCCGGACATCGCCAATGACCACGCTACTGCTGTCGATCATGACGCGATCGCCTTGTTTTGGGAAAAGATCTTTATAGGGACGGAGTACTGCAGACATATCAACCTCGACTGATGTGCATTCTTTTGATGACTTTGATCCTAATACGTAGCTTGATCAAGGGCCAATTACGTCATTATTTGAGCATATCGGATGGGATTTCAGCGGAAAGAACGAAAAAAGAACAGTCAGAAGAAAAGATCAAAAAAATACTTGTGCTAAAAACTGGGATCCCTATAATGCGCCTCCATCGACACGGCAGATGTGAATCACTTCACACTAACAGCCGGGCCGGTTGAGGAGAAAAGCGAAAATAATCGCTTGACTCTGAAAGAGGAAAGCGTAATATACGCCACCTCGCAACGGTGAGCGAAAGCCGCGTTGCACTGCTCTTGCACT